>JAJZNI010000089.1 GCA_021847925.1 bacterium | reverse complement strand
GGCCTGGGCGGCGAACCGTCCCGACCCGGGAGCGTCCGCGCGTGGCGACCGCGGCGCCGTCTCCGCCCGCATCGCCTCCGCCACGCCCCCCTGCACCGCGGCCGGCGCGACGCCCACGCCCACGGGCAGCTCGGGGGTGGGCGTCACCTGGACCCTCACGTGGAAGAGCCGGTGCACGATGTCGCGCTGGATCCCCGAGGTCAGCTCCTGGAAGGAGTCGAACGCCTCCCGCTTGTACTCGACCAGCGGGTCCATCTGACCATACCCGTGGAACCCGATCTGCTCGCGCATGTGCTGCATCTGGGTCAGGTAGCTGCGCCAGCGCTCGTCGATGACGTTGAGCATGACCAGCTGCTCCACCTGGCGCATCACCGGCGCCCCGTGCTTCTCCTCCAACTCGTCGTGGAGCGCCATGATCTCGCCGGTCAGGGTCTCGATCACCTCCTCGGGGGTGTCCCCGAGCGTGGCGGGGTCGATCTCCCCGAAGGCGGGGAGCAGCGGCCCGACCAGCTCGCGCATGCGCGTCCACAGGCCCTCCAGGTCCCAGCCGTCGCGGTGGCGCCCCTCGCAGAAGGTGGGCACCTCGTCGCGCACGATGCGCTCGACCATGGTCTGGATGTTGGTCTTGGTGTCGACGCCCTCGAGAATCTTGCGGCGCTCGCCGTAGATGATCTCGCGCTGCCTGTTCATGACGTCGTCGTACTCGACGACGCCGCGGCGGATGTCGAAGTTGTGACCCTCGACGCGCGACTGAGCACCCTCGATCTGCTTGGACACCAGCTTCGACTCGATGGGAGTGTCCTCATCGATGTGCAGCCGGTCCATGAGCCCCTGCATCCGCTCCCCGCCGAAGACCCGCATCAGATCGTCCTCGAAGGACAGGTAGAACCGGGTCTCCCCCGGGTCGCCCTGGCGCCCGGCGCGGCCCCGAAGCTGGTTGTCGATGCGCCGGGACTCGTGGCGATCGGTGCCGATGATGTAGAGGCCCCCGAGGCCGGCGACACCCTCGCCGAGCACGATGTCGGTGCCGCGCCCCGCCATGTTGGTGGCGATGGTGACCGCGCCGCGCTGGCCGGCCTCGGCGATGATCTGGGCCTCCCGCTCGTGCTGCTTGGCGTTGAGCACGTTGTGGGTTATGCCCTTCTTCTCCAGCATCCGCGACAGCCGTTCCGATTTCTCGATGCTGGTGGTCCCCACCAGGATGGGCTGCCCCGTCGTGTGGCGCTCCGCGATGTCCTCGACCACCGCACGGTACTTCCCCGCCTCGGTCTTGTAGATCAGGTCCGGCTGGTCATCACGGACCATCGGCTGGTTGGTGGGGATGGGCACGACCTCGAGCTTGTAGATCTTGTCGAACTCCTCGGCCTCGGTCAGCGCCGTGCCGGTCATCCCCGCCAATTTGCGGTAGATGCGGAAGAAGTTCTGGAACGTGATCGTGGCCATGGTCACGTTCTCCTGCTGGACCTGCAGCCCCTCCTTGGCCTCGATGGCCTGGTGCAGGCCGTCGCTCCAGCGGCGGCCCGGCATGGTCCGGCCCGTGAACTCGTCGACGATCACCACCTCGCCGTCGCGCACGATGTAATCCCGATCCCGCTGGTAGTGCACCCAGGCGCGCAGCGCCTGGTTGATCTGGTGTGCCTCCAGGGTGTGCTCCATCTCGTAGACGTTGGCGATCCCCGTCCACTTCTCGATCTTGGCCACCCCGTCGTCGGTGAGCGTCACCGACTTCGTCTTCTCGTCGCTGGTGTAGTCCTCCTCCGCCACCAGCTGCCGGATGAGCCGCGCGTACGTGTAGTACTGCTCGACCGGGTCGCTCCCCTGGCCGCTGATGATGAGCGGTGTCCGGGCCTCGTCGATGAGGATGGAGTCCACCTCGTCGACGATGGCGTAGTGGAGGCGGCGCTGGACGCACTGCTCGACGCTCATCGCCATGTTGTCGCGCAGATAGTCGAAGCCCAGCTCGTTGTTGGTGGCGTACGTGATGTCGCAGGCGTACGCCTCGCGCCGGCTGCAGGGGCGGAGGTGCTGGAGCCGGGGGTCGGGGTGGCTCTCGTCGAGGTAGTCGGGGTCGTACACGTAGGAGAGGTCCTGGCCCGCGATCACGCCGACGCCCAACCCCAGGAAGTGGTAGACCGGCGCATTCCAGCCGGCGTCACGCCGTGCCAGGTAGTCGTTGACCGTGACCAGGTGGGCGCCCCTGCCCTCCAGCGCGTTGAGGTAGAGGGGCAGCACCGCCACCAGGGTCTTGCCCTCGCCGGTCTTCATCTCGGCGATCTTGCCCTCGTGGAGGACCAGGCCCCCGATGAGCTGCACATCGAAGGGGCGCATCCCCAGCTTGCGCCGGGAGGCCTCGCGCACCACGGCGAAGGCCTCGGGGACCAGCTCGTCGAGGTGCTCGGCCCGCTCCCGCTCGCGCTCCTCCCGCTCCCGCCGGGCCAGGTCCCGCTCCAGCTCGTCCTCGGTCTCGGTCCCGACCCGCCCGCTGCTGAACTCCTCCTCGGCCCGCCCTCCGCCCTCGCCCAGCAGGTCGAGATCCTCCGCGTAGGACTGCCCGAAGCTGATGTCGGGACCCTGGTAGCCGATGCGCTCCCGGAATTCGGCGGTCTTGGCCGCCAGGTCCTCGTCCGAGAGGGCGCGCATCTCGTCCTCGAGGGCATTGATCCGCTCGACCACGCGGGTGTGCCTGCCCAGCTCACGCCTGCTGGGATCGCCGAGGATCTTGGAGAAGAGGGACATCAGCCTTCGCACCGGCCGGGGAACGGGGAGACCCGGCTCTCCATGATGACGCGGATGCCCGGGCGGCCGCGCCGCCGGATGGGTGCGGCGCGATCTTAGCAGTCGCTCCGGGTGGCGGACCGGTCAGGAGTGGGGGGGACGGGCATCGGCGCCGGTCCGCCCCTTGCGGACCGCGACACGCTCCTGGCGCCGCCGGACCTGCTCGTCGGCGCGGTTGACGGCGCCGTCGATCGCCTCGCGGACGTTCGGCGCCTCGCAGCGTGCGGCCAGCCGGATGTGGTGCATGTGCACGACCACCTCGGCCGAGGCCTCCGGCACCCGGCTCGCCTCCCGGTCGATGGTGAGGCTGGCGTCGTGGAGGGCGGCGTGGCGCTCCAAGCGGCGCAACCTCTGCTCCGCGTACGCCCGGGTGTCGCCCCCAACCCGGTGCCGGGCGACGATGCTCACGCGCATCCGTCCACCGTCCCTGACGGGCCGCGGTTCCCAGGGGCCATCTGCGTCGGTTGTACCACGGGGGAACCCGTCACACCAGCTTCAGCACCGACCCCCGGTCGATGCCGAGACGGCGCAGCGTGCCCGCCGGCAGCTCCAGGGCGGCCTTGGAGCCGAAGACGTGGCGGGAGATGCGCCAGGGCCGGATCGTGTGACAGGCGTGCAGCACCCGGCCCTCGGCGTTCACGAAGGCGACGTCGATGGGAAAGCGCATGAAGAACATGTGGATCGACCCGCAGTCCTGCAGGCACAGGCCGTCTCCGGACGGCAGCTCGCGGCGCCACATCAGCCCCCGCAGCCGGGAGAGGAACGTCGCCGCCACAACGCATCGATCCGCCACGACCGTCCCGTCGGCGGTCTCCAGGCGGTGGACCGGGGAAGCCACGCACGCATCCTAGCCGCGCAGGGCGATCTTGGTATGGTGGTCGCATGACGGGCCCGATCGATGTCGACATCCATGTCGACCCCGCCTGCCCCTGGGCCTGGCTGACCTCGCGCTGGCTCGCCGAGGTGGCCACGGTCCGCCCGGTCCGGGTGAGGACACGCCTCTTCGTCCTCGCCGAGATCAACCGGGGCGCGGAGCCGGACGAGAGGCACGAGCGCATCCACCGGGCGAGCGCGGCGGCGCTGCGGCTCATGGCGGCGGCGCGGCGGGCCGGCGGCGAGGCCGCCCTTGCCCGCGCGTACACCGAGCTGGGCGAGGCGCACCACGAGCGTGGACAGGCCCTCGACGATCCGGCGGTGCTGGCGGGTGCGGCGGCCGCCGCCGGGCTGGCCCCGTCCCTGGCCGGGGAGGCCGCGTCGGGCGCCGACCCCTCGCTCGACGAGGAGGTGCTCGCCGAGCACGCCGCGATCGTCGAGCGCGGCGCCTTCGGGGTCCCGACGCTCGTCGTCGGCGACGCGCCGCCCACCTTCGGGCCGGTGGTGGACCGGCGGGTCACCGGGGAGGCGGCGGGCGAGCTCTGGGACCGCGTCGCGTGGCTTCTCACCGAGGGCGCCTTCTTCGAGCTCAAGCGGGAGCGGCGCCACCGGCCCGGGATCGGCCGCTACGCGGTGACCGCGGCCGCCGGCTGAGCTCCTCCGCGGGCCGGGACCAGGGCGCGGTCAGCTCCCCGAGAGGTCAAAGACGGACCGCACCTCCGTCCCCGCACCGGGAGCGCTGCGGATCTCGAAGGTCCCCCCCGCATTCTCGACGCGCGCCCGCATCCCCACCAGGCCCCATCCTCGGGCTCGGCCCAGCCGGGCCTCCGCCGCGGCCACGTCGAACCCCTCCCCACGGTCGCAGACCAGGACGTGCAGCCGGCGCCGGGAGAAGGAGAGAACGACCTCCACCTCGGCGGCGCCCCCGTGCCGGATGGCGTTGTCCACGGCCCCCAGAACCATCCGGAAGCCCGCCATGGCCACCCCCGGCGGCAGAGCCGGCTCCTCTCCCACGACCTGGACCCGGGTGGAGACGCTGCCGCCGAGGTCCGCGAGCACGCGCCGCACGGACGCCGCCAGCCCCTCCTCGGTGAGTCCCAGCGGGCTGACCCGGAAGAGGAGGCGCTGCAGCCGCTCCAGGGCTCGCAGGGCCGTCCTCCGGCACGCGGCCACCTCGCCGGCCACCTGGGCGGCCGGGGCCCGGCCGACCCGGCGCCCGATCAGCTCGGCGGCGAGCGCGATGTCCGCGAGCTCCTCGATCGGCCCTCCCATGATCTGTTCCACGACCATGTCGTGGTCGTCGCCGATGAGGCGGGTGAGCTCGCGCTCCGCCCGGCGGCAGAGGACGCGCGGGTCGTCGGACCTGATCCGGGCCAGCGCAGGGTCCGCCTCCAGCCTTCCCGCCAGCTCGCGGAGGCGGTCGACGACCTGCAGCTCGGCCGCGAGACCGTCACGCCGCGCCGCCACCCCGCTGATCCGCGCCTCCAGGACCTGGAGGCGGACGTAGAGGTCGCGGCTCGCGCGCATCGCCTGAGCGACGACCTCCGGGTTCGCCAGGTGCAGGTTGTCGAGGGCGAGGACGCGTGCCTCCTCGGCCTGGGTGAGGGCGCGCCGCACCCGACCTCTCTCGGCACCGAGATCGGCCGCCTCGCGGTCGAGCTCGCCGATGCGGGCGACGATCTCGCGTCGCCGGCGGCCGAGCCCGACCGCCAGCTCATGGGTGGGCGAGGCCCCCGAGGGGGCGGGCTCCGCGGTCGCGAGCATCGAGCCCCAAGGCTAGCAGGCGGGGCAGCGCGCCGTCCTCAGCGAGGGCCGAGGCGCAGGCGCACCAGGTCGGTGAAGGTCCCCACCGAGTCGCGCACCGGGCTGACCCGGGAGTTGACGGCGTGGCGCCACCTCACGCCCACCTCGGCCACGCCGAAACCCAGGCGTCGGGCCCGGAGAAGCACCTCGGCGTCGAAACCGAAGCCCGGGGTGCGCAGCGGCTCGAAGCAGGCGACGGCCGCCTCGGCGCTGAACAGCTTGAAGCCGCACTGGGTATCCCGGAGGCCGGGCAGGACCAGCCACTGGAGCAGGCGGTTGTACCCGCGGCCCATGGCCTCCCGGTACCAGGGCTGGTGGACCTCCACGTCGGAGTCGGGGAGAGCCCGTGACCCGATCACCACCTGGGTCCCGGGGTCGAGGCGCGCGCGCAGCTTGGCCACCTCCTCGATCGGCGTGCTGAGGTCCGCGTCGGTGAAGAGCCGCACCTCACCGCGGGCCGCGAGCATCCCCGAGCGGACCGCCCATCCCTTCCCATGGTTGCGCTCGCCGCTCAGCACCCGGAGCTGCGGCCACCCGTCGCCCGCCTCCAGGGCACAGGCGGCGGTCCCGTCGACCGAGCCGTCATCGACGACGATGACCTCGTGCTCCTCGCCGGCGACCCCATCGCGATCCAGGTACTCGCGCAGGGCCCGCAGCGTGGCCGGGAGCCGGCGCGCCTCGTTGTAGGCGGGAACGACGACACTCAGCATGGGCATGGCGAGTCTGCCACCGGGCTAGCGCGGCGTGCGCCGTTCGAGATGGCGCGCCTCGCGATGGACCCGGACCACGTACTCCGGGATGGCCATCTGCCGGCGCAGGCGCCAGGGCTCGCGACCAAGGCGCCAGAGCCACTCCAGGCCCAGGTGGCGCACGGTCCGCGGGGCTCTCCGGACCTCCCCGCCCAGCTCCCGGTAGTCGAAGCTTCCGCCCTCGCCGACCAGGACTCCGTGGTCGATCCGCCGGACCGTGCGGGCCATCAGCCCCTCCTGCAGCGGGAACCCCATCCCCACCAGCACCACGTCGGGGCGCTGCCGGACCAGGCTCCGCACCAGCGCCGTCTCCGCGGCCTCGCCGGCATCCCCGGGAGCGGTGCCCACCACGCGCAGCCCGGGTAGCGACGCCGCCAGGTGCCGCGCCGTATGACCGATGGGGCGATGCCGCGGCGACCCCACCAGGAACACGCGGAGGCCCCGCTCCCGGCAGGCGCCCAGCAGGCGCAGCGTGAACGTCACCCCGGCCACGCGCTCCGGGATCACCGCCCTGAGCGTGGCCGGCGAGCGGGGGATGGCCAGGAGGCTCGCCGCCAGGTCCGGCAGCCGGTGCCGGGGCCGGCGCTCGTACGCCGCCGCCCACTGCAGGGCGACGCCGTCGGCGAGGCAGAGCCAGGCCCCCTCGATGGCGCTGCGCGCCTCGGGGGTCGAGCGGGAGCCGAAGAACTCCACGTACGGCTTGAGCACGTACGCGGGCGGGCTCGCGGGGTCGGCCGCCCGCTCCACGATCCGGGTCACGGCCTCATCGATGGTGAGGGGGTCGATGGGGACGCCGAGGATCCGGAGTCTCACGGTGGGATGGCGCCGGCAGCCTCGACCACGCGTCGGATCTCGGAGCGGAACCGGGGTGCGGCGAATCGCCCGGCCTCCTCCACGAGCCGCCCGCGAGCGAGGTCGAGGTCGAGCAGACGCTCCACCGCCCGGTTCAGGGCCGGCACGGTCTGCTCGTCGAAGAGCACTCCGCCACGGTCGGGGGTGACGATCTCCGTCAGGCCACCGCGGGCGTACGCCACCACCGGGGTGCCGCACGCCAGCGCCTCCACCCCCGCGATCCCGAAGTCCTCCTCGCCGGGGAACACCAGGGCACGGGCGGTGCTGAGGAGGCGGGCGCGCTCGGCGTCGCTCACGTGGCCGGCGAAGCCGACGCTGGGGCCGGCGAGGCGTTCGAGGCGCGGACGGTCGGGCCCGTCGCCGACCACCACCAACCGGCGCCCCGCCGCGGAGAAGGCGCGCACCGCGAGGTCGATCCGCTTGTACGGGGTGAGGGTGCTGAGGGTCACGAAGTGGTCTCCGCGGGTCGCGGCGGCGAGCCGGCTGAGTCCCGCCACATCGACCGGCGGATGGATCACCTCCACCTCGGTGACGCGATAGTACTTGCGCAGCCGGCCGGCGCTGGTCCGCGAGTTGGTGATCCAGCGGTCGACCCGTGCGGCGCCGGCCAGGTCCCAGAGCCGGATCCGCGAGACGAGGGCGCTGACCGCGAGCCTTCTCACCGGGCCGGCACCCATGTCGTCCAGGTAGCGGGGCCAGTAATCCCAGGCGAAGCGCATCGGCGAATGGCAGTAGGAGATGTGCAGCGTTCCCGGCGGGGTGAGCACGTTCTTCACGAAGGCGACGGAGCTGGAGATGACCAGGTCGTAGCCGGACAGGTCCAGGGCCTCGACGGCGGTGGGTATCAGGGGGAGCAGGCTGCGGGGGCGCGTGCGCACCGCGCGGGGGAGGCGCTGCAGCCACGAGGTGCGCACGCGGCGCGGATCGATGCCCCCCTCGAACCGGGAGGGGTCGAAGAGCAGCGTGTACACGGGGGCCTCGGGGAACATGCCGGCGAGCTCCATGAGCACCCGCTCCCCGCCACCCATCGGCCTGTCCAGCCAATCGTGCACCAGAGCGACGCGCGTCACGGCGTGCGAGCTCGCTCCACCGGGAGCTCCGTTACCGCTTGGTGTACTGGGGTGCCTTGCGGGCCCGCTTGAGGCCGTACTTCTTGCGCTCCTTCACGCGCGCGTCCCGGGTCAGCAGGCCCGCCTTCTTGAGGACGCCCCGCAGCTCGGGATCGGCGACCACCAGCGCCCGGGCGATGCCGTGGCAGACCGCGCCGGCCTGACCGGCGACCCCGCCACCCTCGACCTTCACGGTCCCGGCATAGCGGTCCACGGTGTCGGTGATCCTGAGTGGCTGGGTGACCACCGTCTCCAGGTCGCGCCGCCCGAAGTACTCGCTGGGCGGGTGCCCGTTGATGAGCAGGACACCGTCGCCCGCGACGAGCCGGACGCGCGCGACCGCCTCCTTGCGGCGCCCGGTGGCGTAGTAGTAGGGGTCAGCCACGGATGATCTCCCCGAGTGGCCCGAAGCTGATCGGGATGGGCTGCTGGGCCTCGTGGCGGTGCTCGGCGCCGGCGTAGATACGCAGCCGCCGCAGCATCTCGGCCCCCAGGGTGTTGTGCTGGAGCATACCCCGGACCGCGTGCCGGAGCGGGAAGGTGGGGTCGCGCTCCACCGCCTGGGCGTAGGTGCGCACCCTCCGCCCGCCGGGGTACCCGGAGTAGCGGTCGTATTGCTTCTTGGTGAGCTTCCCGCCGGTGACCACGATCTCCGCCGCGTTGACCACGATCACGTGGTCGCCGGTCACCAGGTGGGGCGTGAACTCGGGGCGGTGCTTGCCGCGCAGGACGCGGGCGATGTTCACCGCCAGGCGCCCCAGGGTCTGGCCGCGAGCGTCGACGAGCAGCCAGCGGTCCTCGACCTGTCCCGGCCTGGCCATGTAGGTCTTCTGTGCAGCGATCACTGGGAAGCCTCCGGGTACGTGACCGA
>JAJZNI010000182.1 GCA_021847925.1 bacterium | reverse complement strand
CCATCGCCTGAGAGGCCGGGCGCGGCGCCGTCCCGGGCCGAAGCCGGGGGCGGAGCAGACTATGCGACGTGGTGAGCGTCGAGGAGGAGCTCGCCCGGCGCATCCGCCGCGGCGAGGAGGTGGTGCTGGCGACGGTGATCGGCACCGGAGGCTCGCCGCCATCCCGAGCCGGGGCCAAGCTGCTGCTGAGCCGGTCCGGGCTGCTCTCCGGCACCCTGGGATGCTCGGAGCTCGACGCCGCGGCGCTGGCCGAGGCACCGCGCGCCCTCGACGGCGCCGCCCCCCACGTCTCACGCTACGCCCACGACCTGGGAACCGTCGACGTGTACCTGGAGCCGCACGCGGAGCGACCGACGCTCGTGGTCGCAGGGGCGACGCCGGTCGCCGCGAGCATCCTGGAGGGCGCCGGGACGGTCGGGTTCCGCAGCGTCCTGGTGGAGACCCGGGCGGAGCGCCGCCGGGGGCGCGACTGGCCGGCGGACGAGGTGGTGGAGAGCCTCGACACCCTGCCCGCCACCCTCCCGGAGGGCGGCGCGCTCTTCGGCGTCGTGACCGATCACGACTCCCCCGACGTCGTGGCCGTCTGCGCGGCGCTCCTCGCCCGGGGGCCCCGCTTCCTCGGGGTGATGGGGAGCCGCCGTCACAGCTCCCCGCGCCTGGAGGAGCTTCGGGCGCTCGGTGTCCCCACGGCGCAGGTGGCCGCGATCCGGAGCCCGGTGGGGCTGGACCTGGGCGCGCGCACCCCGGAGGAGATCGCCCTCTCCATCCTCGCGGGGCTGGTCGCGGTCCGCCGGGGCGGCCGCGGCGGCTGGCTGGACCCGGGGCGCGCCGGCGGAGGCCACTGACCGCCGTGTGCACCATCCTCCTCGCCTGGCGGTGCCTCGATGACGCCCGGTACGTCCTCGCCGCGAATCGCGACGAGATGCTGTCGAGGCCGGCCTCACCCCCCCGCCGGCTGTGCGCCTCCCCGCCCATCTTCGGCGGGCGTGACCTCCTGGCGGGCGGGACGTGGCTCGCGGTCACCGCGCAGGGGAGGCTGGTGGCCGTCACCAACCGCCGCGGCGGCGCGGACGAGGCGATCCGCGATCCCCGCCGGGTCTCCCGGGGAACCATCCCCCTGCGGATCCTCCGCGCGGCCAGCACGGGCGAGGCGCTGGCACGGATCCGCCCCACGGACCACAATCCCTTCAACCTGTTGGTGATCGACGCCGGCGCGGCGATCGCCGGACATGGTGACGGGCAGGCCACCTCGATGCCGGTCGTGACGCTGGCGCCCGGCCCCCACGTGCTCTGCGTTCATGACGTCGATGACACGTCCCACGCCAAGGAACGGCTTCTCGACGAGCGCCTCAGGGAGGTCCTGGCGACCCGGCGCTCCGCCGCCGCCGTGGCGGAGGGCATGGTCGAGATCCTGCGCAGCCACTCCAGCGACGGCGCCGCACGGGACGCCGCGTGCGTGCACGGTGGGGAGCACGGCACGGTGTCGGCCTCGCTCGTGGGCCTGGACGCGGCCGGGGGGCTCCTGTACCGTCACGCGCAGGGGCGTCCGTGCAGCACGCCGTTCCTCGACGTCACCCTGGCCTGAACACCAGCCCGGGATCGCGCCGCGGCGTCAGCCGGACGCCTGGCGGCTGACGACCGGACGGACGCCCATCTCACGGCACCAGGAGCAGCTTGCCGGTGGTGACCCGGGTCTGGAGATCCTGGTGAGCGCGGCGGACCTCGGCGAGAGGGTAGCGAGCACCGATGCGCACGGTCAGCCGTCCGGATCGGACCAGCTCCAGCACGCGGCGAGCGCGATCCTGGAGCATGGCGGAGGTCGCGGTGTGGGTGGCGAGCGTCGGACGCTGAACGTAGAGGGAACCGCGTTGCAGCAACGCGACGTCCAGGGGATCGGGCGGGCCGCTGGCCCACCCGTAGAGGATCATCCGCCCCAGCGGCCGCAGCACCCGCAGGCCCTCGAGGAACGTCGACCGTCCGACGCCGTCGTAGACCGCCGCCACACCCGCCCCACCCGTGATCTCCAGGACCCGATCCGCAAAGCCCGGGTAGTCGATGACCTCCTCGGCCCCCGCGGTCCTGGCCAGCGCCCGCTTCGCGTCCGTGGAGGCGGTCGCGATCACGCGGCCTCCGCGCAGCGCCGCGAGCTGGGTGAGCAGGAGGCCCACCCCGCCGGCTGCGGCGTGCACCAGCACCCGGTCACCGCGCTCGATCGGATAGGAGTCGGACACCAGATAGTCCGCGGTCATCCCCTGCAGCATCGCGGCGGCCGCCACCTCCAGGGGCAGGTCGTCCGGTACCGGGACGAGCCGGTCCCGCGGCAGCGAGACGCGCTCCGCGTAGCCGCCGGGCAGCCGCGCCCAGGCGACACGCTCCCCGCTGCCGGCGACCGTTCCCGCGCCCTCGGTCCCGAGGACCAGGGGGACCTCCGTGGCGGGAGGCCAGCCCTCCCGGTCGTAGACGTCACGGAAGTTGATGCCGATGGCGCGGACCTCGACGATCACCTCCCCCTGCCGAGGCACCGGTTCAGGCGCCTCTCCGTACTCGAGGACCTCCGGGCCGCCGTGGCGCCTGATCGTCACCGCTCGCATGGACACCTCCTCACGGACAGGGTCGGGTGATGCTGGGTCGAGGGGTTCCGGTCACGCCGGCTCATGCGCCGGCCAGCACGGGGGGAAGGTCGGAGAAGCCAAGCACCGCCTCACACCACCGGGCGGCCACCAGGAGCGCGGCGTCGCCCCCCGGAGCGCCCACCAGCTGGATCCCGAGCGGAAGACCCTGCGGCCCACGCGCCGCGGGAACCGTCACGGCGGGCGCCCCCAACAGGGTCCAGAGCGTGCAGCAGGTCGCATCCCCGGTCGTCGTCGTGTCGGGAGCCTCCCCCAGCGTCGCAAGCGTCACCACGGCCTCATGGCCTGCCACCCAGCGCGCGAAGAGCGGGATCGCGCGCGCCCGGCGGTCCAGCGCCGCGAGGTACTCGCTGCGGGGGATGCGAGAGCCCTCCTCCACCAGCGCCCGGGTCGCGGCGCTGAACCTCTCGGGGAAGGGCTCGACATAGGCGCGAAAGGACTCACCCCCCTCCACCGCCATGATGGTGCGGTGCGTGCCCTCGAGGTCGGCGAGCACCGCGGGAAGGACCGGTTCAACGACCTCGGCGCCCGACCTGGCGAGCGCGGCCACCGCGTCGTCGAAGCAGCGCCGCATGCTCGGCTCAGCCCTGCCCCACGTCTGCGTCCTCACCACCGCCACTCGCGGAGGCGCCGGGTCCGCGCGCCGGCGCCCTCGCCGCGCCGTCCCGGACTCCCGGGGCCTCCGCGCCATGACGTCCACGAGGAGCCCGGCGGCGGTGACGCTGGTGGCGAACGCGCCCACGTGATCCAGGGTCGGGCTGAACCGCAACACCCCCGCGGTTGAGATGCGGCCGCGACTGGGCTTGAAGCCGACGATCCCGCAGTACGCGGCGGGCCTGATGACCGAGCCGTTGGTCTGGGTCCCGATCGCGGCCGGCACGATCCGCGCGGCCACGGCCGCCGCCGATCCCATCGACGAGCCCCCGGGCGTGTGCGCGAGGTTCCACGGGTTCCCGGTGGGGCCCGGCTGCCGGTGCGCCAGCTCCGCCGTCACGCTCTTGCCGAAGAGCAGGCCGCCCGCCGAGAGCAGGGCGAGCACCGCCTCGGCGGATCGCTCGGGCCGCCGGCCGCGGAAGACCTCCGATCCGTACTCGGTCGGCAGGTCGGCGGTGTCGAGGACGTCCTTGACGGCGAACGGGACCCCGGCGAGGGCCCCACCACGCCGGCCCCGCGCGATCCCCTCGTCCGTGGCCGCGGCGGCCCGGAGAAGGCGCCCGGCATCGACTGTCACGAAGGCCCGGATCATGGGCTCCAGCGCCTCGTACCGCGCCAGACACAGCTGGGCCAGGCCGGTGGCCGACAGGCGGCCCTGGCGGATGGCGGTCGCCAGCTCGACCGCGTCGGCCTCCTCGACAGCGTCCCGGACCTGCGTCACATGACGGCTCCGCGGGCCGGCTGCTGGCTCACAGTGGTGTATACTATAGTATACGGATGAAGATCGCTCAGATCAGCGCCACCGTGCACAGGCTGCCGATCCGCCCGCCGGCACTGGACTACGACATCCATCGCGAGATCGTCCTTGTCCGGCTGACCACTGAGGAAGGTGTCACCGGGTACGGGATGACCAGCCAGATCCTCCGCCACTCGGTCGCCGATTTCATCAACCGGGAGCTGGGACCGTTCCTCATCGGCCACAGCATCCTGGAGACGGAGCGCAACTGGGAGGAGATGTACTGGCGCTTCAACCAGCGCGCCACCACCGGTGTGGTCCAGTCCAGCATCAGCGCCGTGGACATCGCCTCATGGGACGCCAAGGGAAAGGCGCTCGGACAGCCCACCTGGCGGTTGCTGGGCGGCTATTCGTCGCGCGTGCCGACCTACGTCACCTTCGGCCTCACCGAGTACGACCGCGACACCCTCGCGTCGGTGGCCGTGGATTGGGTCAGGGAGGGCCACCGCCGGCTGAAGCTTGTCGTCGGCGCGCACTGGGGCCTGGACGAGGACGCACGGAGGGTGAGGGCCGTGCGCGAGGCCGTGGGGGACGATGTCGAGCTGATGATCGACGCCAATCAGCTGCTCAATCCCGCCGAGGCTCGGCGGCTCTGCAAGAAGGTGGAGGAGTACGACATCTGCTGGTTCGAGGAGCCGCTGTGGGGCAATGACACCGTGCGTCTCGCCGAGCTGCGGCGCCAGACCTCGATCCCCATCGCCGCAGGGCAGAACGAGGGGCACCGGTGGCGCCAGCGCGAGCTGATGGCCGGCGGCGCCGTTGACATCGCCCAGGCCAATGTGGTCTACGTCGGTGGGTACACGGAGGGTCAGCGGGTCGCGCACATGGCGCAGGGCTTCAGCCTGCCGTTCGCGAATGGCGGCGGCTGGCCGCACCACAACGCGGTCCTGCACGCTGCGGTGGCCAACGGCTGGCGGGTCGAGTTCCACGTGGCGATGTGGCGAGCCGGCGAGCTGATCTGGGAAGCGCCTCCCCCTCCGGTGGACGGCTGGGTGACCCTCGGCGACGCCCCCGGGCTCGGCCTGGAGCCCCGGGAGGACGCGCTGCGGGACACGCTGGAAGCCTGATCGCCCCGCGGTGCGCCATCGGACTGCGCTGAGATGCCCACCGTCCCCGCCGCGCAGCTCGAGGACTTCGCAACAGACGTCCTGACTGCCGCCGGCCTCGAGCGCGACGAGGCCGCGACGATCGCCCAATGCCTGGTCCGCGCCAACCTGTGCGGCGTGGACTCCCACGGCGTCCTGCGCCTCATCCAGTACTCGCAGTGCCTGGCCGACGGAGACGTCAACCCCCACCCCCATGCCCGCGTCGTCGTCCGCTCCGGCTGCTCGGCGCTCATCGACGCGGACGGCGGGTATGGATATCGCCCCACGTTGATGGCCTCGGCACTTGCCGTCGAGCTCGCCACCGCTCATGGCATGAGCGTGGTCGGGGTGCGTGCCAGCCACCACTTCGGCATGGCCGCGACGTATGCGGAGCGAATCGGCCAGGCCTCCCTCGTGGGCGTGGTGACGACCAACACCAGCCCCGTCATGGTCGCCTTCGGGGCGAGCCGCTCCGTCATGGGCAACAACCCCATGGCCTTCGCGGTGCCCCGGCGGCCTCCGCGGCCGCCGCTCATCGCCGACATGGCGCTGAGCCAGGCGTCCTTCGGAAAGGTCCGCCTCGCCGCCGCCGAGGGCCGGAGCATCCCCCTCGGCTGGGCCTACGACTCGCAGGGGCGCCCCACCACCGATGCCGCGGAGGCCGTGCGCAGCCATCTCCTCGCGCCGATGGGAGGCCACAAGGGCTATGCGCTCTCGCTGATGGTCGATGTGCTGGCCGGGATCCTGACCGGCTCCCCGGTGGGTGGGAGCGCACATGGTCACCGTCACCCGGCGGGCGGCTCCGGCCACTTCGTCCTGGCGATCCGTCCCGACCTCTTCGTCTCCCGGGAGACGTTCTACGACGAGCTCGAAGGGCGCCTGCAGGAGGTCGCGGCGACCCCCCCCGCCGAGGGGGTGAGCCGCGTGTACCTGCCCGGCGAGATCGAGGCCACCACCCGCGCGGTGCGTCAGGCGGAGGGCGTACCCGTCTCCGAGGAGCTGGCGAGCCAGCTCGGAGACCTGGCTTCCCGCCTGGGAGTGGCGTCCACCCCATGGGACGGCGCCGGCTGACGCGCTCAGGTGCCCTCCGGGGCCGGGGTGAGAAGGCCGATGATCCCGTCCAGATCCGGCTGGTTCTCCACGTCCAGCACCAGGTCGGCCGCCCGCTCGGCGTCCGCGGAGGCGATCCCGGCCACCCCGGCGCACTCGAGGAACTTGCCTCGCAGCTCGCCCTCCGTCATCGGGTTCTCCGGGCTGCCCTTGGCGAACGCCGCTCTGCCGGCCAGCACGCGGCCGTCCGCGAGCCGGACGCTCACGAGGCTCGTCATGGTGTTGTACCCGGCCGCCTCCGCGTCCGGGTCGACCTCGAAGCGAACCCGTCCGATCATGTCGCGGACCTCGGGGCGCTCGATGACATCCTGGCGGAATTGCGCCAGCCCGGCACGGCCCTCCAGGCAGAGGATCGCCATGCAGAACTCCATGCTGAACTTCGCCGCCAGGGGGTCGTGGGGATCGTGGTGGATGAGGGCATTGGGCATGTGGCGGTTGGTCCCCACCCTCACCTCCTGGATGTCAGCGGGGGCCACCCGATTCTCGCGGAGCAGGTCCAGCAGCACCGTCATGGCGGGATGCGTGAGGGATCCGGACGGGTGGGGCTTGATCGACACCCCGGGGTCGGCAAACGTCCAGGGGCGCCCGAAGGCCTCAGCCGTCTCCGCGTCATATCCCCCGCCGGCGGCGTTGAAGAGCCCTCGGCGAGCTTCGAGCGCGTTGCGCGCCGCCGTGAAGCCGCGACCGACCAGGCGCGCCGCCAGCAGCCCGTTCTCGGCGGCCCGCCCCGCGTGGAGCGGCTTGGTCATGGTCCCGAAGTTCTCGCGAAGGCCCGCCGCCTCGGAGGCGGCTATTCCCAGCGCCATGCACGTCTGACGGACGTCGAAGCCGAGGCTCTTGGCGGCGGCGGCGGCGGCACCGAGGGTCCCGATCGTCCCCGTGGTGTGGAACCCCGCATCGTAGTGCCGCGGGTCGATCGCCTCCGCAACCTTGGTCTCGACCTCCACACCGACCAGGTAGGAGACGAGGAGGTCCGCGCCCGTGCCGTGGCCCACCTGGGTGAGGGCGAGGGCGACCGGCAGCACCGGCGCGGTGGGATGGGTGAGCAGCCCATAGACGCGGTCGGGCTTGACGGCGAGCTGCGTGTCGTCGTAGTCGTCGGCATGGATCGCCACGCCGTTCACGAAGGCCGCGAAGCGGGCGGGCAGGCGGAGCGAGGTCCCCAGGGCCGACGCCTCCTCCACCGCGCATCCGTAGCTCGCGACCTCCGCTTGCGCGATCTGGCCGGGGAGGGACCGTGAGCCCGCCAGGGCGAGGCCGAGCCCATCCAGGATCGAGTGCCGGGCCGCCTGCCGCACGGTGCCCGGAACATCCGCCAGCGTCGTCTCGGTGACGAACCGGCTGGCCGCCTCGGTGGCGTGGCCGCCCGCAGCAGTCCCGTCGCCCCGTTCCCGCACCGTGCCGAGTAGTATACCTGTGCATGCAACGCCATGCATTTGAGCGGGGCGGCGGACCTCGATGAGCGTGACCTCTGAGCTCGTCGACTGGGTTGTGAACGCCTCGTCGGATCGCTTCGATGCCCCCGCCCTGGAGCGCGCCCGCGCGGCGATCGTCGACACCGTCGGGGTGATCCTGGCGGGAGCGCACGAGGAGGTCACCGCGATCGCGCGAGCCGCGGTGGAGGAGGATGGCGGCGCCCCCATCGCCCGTCACCTCGGGACGGAACTCCGCTGCCCGCCCGAGCAGGCGGCGCTCCTCAACGCCATCGCCGGCCACGCCCTCGACTTCGACGACGTCAACCGAACGGAGGTCGGTCACCCGAGCGTCGTCGTGCTCCCGGCGGCGCTGGCCGCCTGCGAGCTGGCGGGCGCCGGGGGACGCCGGCTCCTCGAGGCCTACATCATCGGCGTGGAGGTGGCGTGCAAGCTCGGGCTCGTCATGGGATACGAGCATTACCGCCGGGGCTGGCACGCCACCACCACCATGGGAACGCTCGGCGCCGCCATGGCCGCCGGGAAGGTGCTCGGCCTGGATCGTGACGGCCTGGCCAGCGCGCTTGGCATCGCCGCATCCGAGGCGAGCGGCAGCCGCCAGAACTTCGGCACCATGACCAAACCCTTCCAGGTGGGCCACGCCGCGGCGTGCGGCGTCAGGGCTGCACGGCTCGCCGCCCGAGGCCTCACCGCCCACCGCGAGATTCTCGACGCCGAGTTGGGCTATTTCGCGCTGTTCTCCTTCGGCGAGGCGGAGCCCGACCGGCTCCCGGGTGTGCTGGGCAAGCCACTCGAGATCGTGGACCCCGGACTCAACATGAAGAAGTACCCCTGCTGCTTCGCCACCCACCGCGCCATCGACGCGACGCTGATGCTCACGGCGGCGCACGCCGTCTCGCCCTCCGGCGTCCGCCAGGTGCGGGTCACCGTGCCGCCCGGCGGCCTCGACCCCCTGCTGCACCGCCGGCCGGCCAGCGGCCTGCAGGCGAAGTTCAGCATGGAATATGCCGTCGCCACGAGCCTGCTCGAGGGGGCTCCGGCACCCCGTCATTTCGAGGATCGCGCCGTCGCGCGCCCCGAGGTGCAGCACCTCGTGCGGCTGGTCGAGCCACACGAGGACCCGGCCATCCACGTCAGGGACAACCCCATGGAGGAGGGCCACGTGGAGGTCGCTCTCGAGCTGACCGACGGCACCGTCCTCACTCAGACGGTCCGGGCCCCCAGGGGAGGGCCGGGGCTGCCGCTCACCGCCGAGGAGGTGGCTGCGAAGTTCCTCGGCTGCGCGGCGGAGATCCTCCCGGGCGAGCGGGCGGCCGATGCCCTGCGCCGGCTGACCAGCATCG
>JAJZNI010000098.1 GCA_021847925.1 bacterium | reverse complement strand
CAGCCCCGCGGAGCTGCCGCACCCCGGCTGCGTGCAGGGAAGCTCTCCCCGCCGCTCCGCCACGGCCCCGAGGCCCGCCTCGGCGGGCGGAGCCGCCCCGGCGAGGGTCCCCGGGCGGGGCGGTGTGCTCCACGCGACCATCGGCACGACCTTAGCACCGCCCCGGCACACGCCCGGCACACGCCATCGCGTCTTCACCGGCCGCGACCGGCGCCGCGGGACTGCGCGGAAGCGGCGCCGCGCACCTGTCAGATCGCTTGTTACCGTCCCTTCGCACTTCGCGCATCCCACGCGTCCGGGATCAGAGCATAGTGTCGAACGAGCCGTTCCCATCACGGCGATATCCCAGGCAGAGCAAGGAGGTGACATCCGAAGTGTTGATCAACCTGTATGAGCGCCTGCGCGGGCTCATGGTGCGCAAGACCGAGCTCGAGGAGGAGGAGAAGGAGAAGGGACAGGGCATGGTCGAGTACGCCCTGATCCTGGTCCTCATCGCCATCGTCGTCATCGTCATCCTCACGATTGTTGGCCACACGGTCAGCAGCGTCTTCTCGAACGTCAACAGCGGGCTGGGCGCGTAAGCAGCCCCGGCTACGGGAAAAGGGGAGCCGCGGTTTGCGGCTCCCCTTTTGCTGTCTCCCGCAGCGCCCAGGAGGCCCGGCGATCGAGCTTTCGACGTACCATGCGGCCAATGCAGGACCGTGCCTCGGGCGGCGCCGTGCGGGTGCTCATCGCCAGCCGTGCGGCTGAGGCGGTGGCCGGGCTGGAGAAGCTGGCGGGCTACTCCGACCTGGTGAGCCTCATCGGTTTCGTCCGCCACCCCTACGAGCTCGACGAGGACCTCGAGACCCTGCGACCGGACCTGGTCCTCCTCCATCCGGACTTCGCCACGCTGGACACCGCGAACCTGGTCCGCGCCCTGCGCGCCCGCCAGCCGGACCTGGCGGTGGTGGTGGTCCTCGACCAGGCCACGGAGCCGCTGCGCGCCCGCCTGGAGGAGGTCGGCGCGACGACGGTTCCCTCCGACGCGCAGGACGAGGAGCTGGTGGCGGCGCTGCGGAGCGCCGCCGGCCGGATGGCGGCGGCCGGCGCCGGGGCGGCATCCCCGGGGGAGGCGGACACCCCTCCTCCCTGGGAGGTTCCCGGCGCGCACGCCGAGCCGGACGGAGTGCCCGTGTTCGACATCGACGCCCCGGGACCCCTCTCGACGGCGCAGCCCGAGCCGCCCCACGCCGACCCACGCCTCGCCTCGGCGGAGGATCCCGCGTCACTCCCCGAGCACCACGCCGCGGCCGAGGCGCGGGAGGAGGCCCTCCTACCCCCCGACGACCTCGCGCCGCCGGCCGAGCCGGCGGAGCCCGACGAGCCGGCGGCGACGGCGCCGCAGGAGCTGGAGGCGGGCACGGAAGCAGCGGCGGGGGACGCGCCCACGTCCGGGGCACCCGTGGACCCGCTGCGACCCTCCGAGGGAGTCCCCGTCTTCCACCTGGACACCGCCACCCGGGAGGCGGCGCCCGCCCTGGCCCCGGTCTCCTCCCCGCTCGCGGAGCCGGACATCGTCCAGCCCGTGCGACCCCGGCCCCCGCGCCGGAGCACGGGCAGGGCGGACCTCGTGGTCGTGTTCTCCGGCAAGGGCGGCGTCGGCACGTCGATGGTGGCGACGAACCTGGCGGTGGCCCTCGCCGCCGGCGGTGCCCGCGTCGCGCTCATCGACCTGGACCTGCAGTTCGGCGACGTCGCGGTGATGACCCACACCGAGGGCCACCCGACGGCCATCGACGCGCTGGCCCCTCAGGGAGAGCAGGTGGAGGCCGACTTCATCGAGGAGGTGATGGCCACGGGGCCCGAGGGCGTGCGCGCCCTCCTGGCTCCGGCGAGCCCGGAGTTCGCCGACCTCGTCAACACGGCGAGCCTGCGAGCCATCCTCCGCGAGCTGGCGAAGGGCTATGACCACATCGTCGTCGACACGCCCGCCCACCTCGAGGAGCGCAGCCTGGAGGCCATCGAGATGGCGGACCAGATCGTCGTCGTGAGCAGCTTCAATCTCGCGTCCATCAAGGACACCAAGGTGACCCTCAAGCTCCTCCAGTCGCTCGGCATCCCCAAGGAACGGCTCTGCGTCGTCCTGAACCAGACCCGGGCCAAGAGCAACTTCCCGCGGGCCGAGGTCGAGGAGAGCCTCCGCTTCCGGGTGCTGACCGTCCTTCCCTTCGATCCACGGGTCGACGACTGCATCGACAACGGGCGCCCCTTCGTCACCGCCGAGCCCAGGGCGGAGCTGAGCCGCCAGATCCACGTGCTCGCGGACCACGTCACCGGGACCTCGACGGCCGCCGCCGAGCCCGCCGCGGAGGAGCGCGCGCGCGGCGGCCGGGCCGCCCGGCGCCGCTTCTCGCTGGGGCGGGGCTGAGATGTCCCAGGCCCCCCCTCCCACCGGCCCGCCGGGCCCTGTGATCCGCGTTCTGATCGCGGACGAGTCCGAGCGGATCACCGAGAACGTGATGCGCCGCCTCGGGGCTGAGACGGACATCGAGGTCTGCGCCATCGCCCGAGACGGCGACGCAACCGTCCAGGAGGCACTGCGCACCCGCCCGGACGTCGTGGTGATCGACGCCGGCCTCCCGGGGATGGACGGCCCCCAGACGACCGAGATGCTGACCCAGTACCTCCCCAGGACGGCGGTGATCATGCTCTCCCTGGACGCGGAGAACGAGGCCTACCGGCGGGCCATGCTCGCGGGCGCCCGGGAGTTCCTGCAGAAGCCCTTCACCGGGGACGACCTCGTGTCCGCCATCCGCCGGGTGCATGCCTTCGAGCTGCGCAAGGCGGCTCCACCCACCACGGTGGAGAGGGAGAAGCCCCCGAACCGCGGCACCGTCCTCACCGTCTTCGCGGGCAAGGGTGGCGTCGGAAAGTCGGTCATCGCGACCAACCTCGCCGTGGCGCTGGCACGAGAGCACCGCACCGTCCTTCTCGACTGCTCCCTGCAGTTCGGGGACGTGGCCGCCCTTCTCAACCTGTCGGCCGCGCACACCATCGCCGACCTGGCCGCGGGCGATGCCGTCGCCGACTCCGACATGGTCCAGGGCGTGCTGGACACGGGCCCGGGGGGGCTCCGCGTGCTGGCGGCGCCGACCAGCCCGGAGCTCGCGGACTACGTCACCACCCCGCACCTGCGCGCCCTGGTCGAGGAGCTGAGGCGCACCTTCGACTTCGTGGTCATCGACACGGCCTCACACCTCAGCGAGATCGGGCTTGACGCCGTGGAGATGGCGGACCGGGTGCTGCTGGTCACCGATCTCACCGTCACCTCGGTGAAGAACGCCAAGCTGGTGCGCTCCGTGATGGAGGTGCTCAAGGTCCCCGAGGATCGCTTCCTCCTGGTGCTCAACCACCGCGAGGGATCGGGGGAGATGGAGAGGAGCCACGCGGAGCATTTCCTGGGTCTGCTTGCGGCGGTCGAGCTCCCCTACGAGCCGGCCGTCGTCGCGGTCTCCGTCTCGCGCGGTGCCCCATTCGTCCTCACCCACCCCCGAAGCGTGGCCGCGGCTCGCATCGACGAGCTCGCCCGCTCGGTGGCGCCCGCAGCCGAGCCGGGCGCCGGGGCTCCGCCTCCGCCGGGGCCCGAGCCGGAGCCTCCCAGGTCGCGCCGGCGTCTCGGGCTGCGCCGGCGCTGAACGGCCCCCCGGCGCGCCGCCGCGCCGTGCGGCTCAGCGCCCGAAGAGACCGCGGCGCCGCTTCCGGTCGGCGCCGGCGAGCGCGGGCTGCTCCTGCGGGACCAGACGGAAGGCGAGCTCGCGCACGGCCCGGCTGATCTCGGCCTCCGGCTGTGTCTCCACGAAGAGCGTGCCCCGGGTCAGGGACTCCCCCACCGCGCGCGGGTCGTAGGGGATCTGACCCGAGACGGGGACGCGCAGGTTCTGCTCGATGGCCTCCTTGTTGAAATCGGAGTAGCCGTCGGCGCGGTTGACCACGAGCATGACGCGCTCGGGGTCGACGTTCAGGGACTCGAGGACCTTGAGGGTGAGCCGGGCGTCCTTGATCGACGGGATCGTGAGGGCGGTCACGACCAGGATGCGGCTGGCGACCTCCATGACCTGCAGACCCACCTCGCCGAGATGGCTGGACGCATCCACCACCACGAAGTCGTACAGCTTGCGCAGCTCGGTGAAGAGGGTCCGCACATGATCGGCGGTGACCAGGTCGGCGAGCTCCGGGCTCAGCGGGGCGAGGAGCACCCGCACCCCCGCGGGGCCGGTCCCCAGGATGTCCTCGAGGGTCTCCGCGTCGAGGCGATCCTGGGCGTCGATGACATCCGTGATGCTGCGGGAGTAGTCGAGGTTGAGCATCACCCCGATGTCGCCGAACTGGAGGTCGAGGTCCACCAGGGCCACGCGGGCATTGGTCTCGCGGGCGAGCGACACCGCGAGGTTGGCGGCCAGGACGGAGGTGCCGACGCCCCCCTTCGCGGAGAAGGTGACGAAGACCTCACCGGCCACGCTGCGCGCCACCGCGCTGGTGGGCTGCGTCTCCGTGGTGCGGGCCAGGAACGTCCCCTTCTTCTGCTCCAGCGCGTAGACGCGCCGGATGGCGGCGACCAGCTCGTCGTGGCTGAAGGGCTTGATCAGGAACTCCCGAGCCCCCGCCTGCATGGCCCGGCGCAGGTAGTCACGCTCCCCCTGGACCGACATGATGATGACGGGGCTGGACGGGAGGTCCTGGGTCAGCTGCTCGGTGAGCTGGATCCCGTCCATGAGCGGCATGTTCACGTCGGTCAGGACGATGTCCGGCTGGAGCCGGTGGGCCTCCTCCACCCCCTGGCGGCCGTCACCCGCCGTGCCGACCACCTCGATGTCGTCCTCGAAGCTCAGCAGCTTGCGGAGGTTGTCGCGCGTCGACTGGATGTCGTCGACGATGAGCAGGCGGATGTTCTGCTCGGGCACGGACGTCATGGCCCCCCATGCCGGACGCGACGGATCGTGGGCGCCGGGTCCACAGCCGGATGGGCCCTCACGCCACCTGGAGCTTGGCGGCCTGGGTCGGGTCCACCTTGACCGCCGGGCCGTGCGTGGTGCAGAGGGTGACCGACCTGACGTAGGCGCCCTTGGCCGCCTGCGGCTTGGCCCGCACCACCGCATCCATCAGGGCGGCGAAGTTGTCCCGGAGCTTGGCGTCGTCGAACGAGGCCTTGCCGATCGCCGCATGCACGTTGCCGAGGCGGTCGTTGCGCAGCTCGATGCGGCCGCCCTGGACCTCGCGGATGGCCCTGGCGATGTCGAAGGTGACCGTGCCCGACTTGGGGTTCGGCATCAGCCCGCGCGGACCGAGGATCTTGCCGATGCGCCCCACCAGGCCCATCACGTCCGGGGTGGCCAGGGCCACGTCGAAGTCGATCTCGCCGGCCTGGACCCTCTTGACGAGGTCCTCCCCGCCCACGACGTCGGCACCCGCGTCCTCCGCCTCACGAGCCTTCTCGCCGGTCGCGAACACGGCGATGCGCCGCGACCTCCCGGTCCCGTGGGGGAGGACCACCGTGGTCCGCACCGTCTGGTCGGCGTGCCGGGGGTCGATGCCCAACCGGAGATGCGCCTCGACCGTGTTGTCGAACCTGGCGCTCCCGGTCTCACGCACCAGTCCGACCGCGTCCTGCGGGTCGTAGAGGCGACCCCTCTCGATCCTCTCCAGTGCCGATCGGTATGCCTTCCCGTGCTGCTGCGGCATCGCTCACCTCCTGTGGTGTTCGCGGGCTCCGTGAGCCCTCCCACGCGCCATGGGCCTTCCGCCCGATGTGACGTCCCGGCTCATCCCTCGACGGTCAGCCCCATCGATCGGGCCGTCCCCTCGATGGTCCGCACCGCCTGCTCGACATCGAACGCGTTGAGGTCGGCCAGCTTCTGCTCGGCGATCTCCCGGACCTGGGCGGCGGTCACCGCGCCGACCTTGTCCAGGTGAGGCCGCGCCGACCCCTTCTCCACCCCGGCCGCCCTCTTCAGCAGATCGCCGGCGGGCGGGGTCTTGGTCACGAAGGTGAAGCTGCGGTCCTCGAAGACGGTGATCTCCGCGGGGATCACCATGCCCGCCTGGGCCTGGGTTCGCTCGTTGTACGCCTTGCAGAACTCCATGATGTTGAGGCCATGGGGCCCCAGCGCCGTCCCCACCGGGGGGGCGGGCGTCGCCTTGCCCGCCTGGATCTGAAGGCGGATGACGGTCTTGACCTTCTTCTTTCCCACTCTTCGCTCCGTGGTTCAGCGCAGCCGCTCGACCTGGAGCAGGTCCAGCTCCACCGGGGTCTCGCGGCCGAACATGTTGACGAGGACCTTCAGCTTGCCCTTCTCGGCATTGATCTCGGTGACCTTGCCATGGAAGTCGGTGAAGGGCCCGTCGACGACCCTCACGTTCTCGTCGATCTGGTACTCCACCGAGACCTTGGTCGGAGCCTCGGCCTTGGCCTGCCGCTGGATGCCGCGAACCTCGTTGTCCGCGAGCGGGACCGGCCGGTTTCCGGAGCCGACGAACGAGGTCACCCCCGGGGTGTTGCGCACGACGTACCACGACTCGTCGGTCATCACCATGTTGACCAGGATGTAGCCCGGGTAGACCCGCTTCGAGACGCGGCGGCGCTGGCCGTCCTTGATCTCCATCACCTCCTCGGTGGGGACCAGGACCTCGAAGATCTTGTCGTGCATGTCCATCGACTCCACGCGCTTGAGGAGGTTGGTCTTCACCTTCTCCTCGTGGCCGGAGTAGGCGTGGACCACGTACCAGCGGGCCTCACCGCTCTGGGTCGTGGTGGTCTCGGTCATGGTCGTCTCAAGGGCTCCTGCTGGGCCGCCCGCTTCAGGGCGTCGGGGTGGGGCTGGCGCCGGCGCCAGACGACGGGGAGGGGCTGGCGCTCACCGGCGGGGAGGCGCTGGCGCCCGGCGATGGCGCCGTTGTGGGACCCGTCGTGGTCGCGGGCGTCGTGGAGTTGCTGCTGGCGGGGGTGCCGGGGTTGTACAGGGGGCTGGTCATGGTGGCGAAGAGGGCGTCCGCGCCTCCGATGAGAAGGCCGAAGACGACGACCGTCGCCACCACCACCCAGGTCATCCGCCAGAGCTCGGAGCGCTTCGGCCAGACCACCTTGCGGAGCTCGTCCCAGACGCCCTGGAGGTACGCCCTCCAGCGCCGCCGCCACCCGCGGGCCCCACTGCCCCCGGCTGCAAGCGCCGCACCCGATGCTCTGGCCACTGCGTCCGACCTCCGATGCCCTGCCCAGCCTACCCGGCTGCCGGACGATGGCAGGGGCGGCAAGATTCGAACTCGCGACCCTCGGTTTTGGAGACCGATGCTCTACCAACTGAGCTACGCCCCTGTGGCTCGCCGGCCGTCCGCCGGGCCGCCTCCATCGCCGCCATCGTCCGACCCCGGCTACTTGGTCTCCCGGTGCCGCGTGTGGGCGCGACAGCGCGGGCAGAACTTGCGCAGCTCGATCCGGTCCGGGTCGTTGCGCTTGTTCTTGACGGTGGTGTAGTTGCGCTCCTTGCAGTCCGGGCACTGCAGGGTGATGATCGATGTCCCGCCTTTCGCCGCAGCCACGGTTTAACCCCAACACAAATAAGACCTAGCCGCGCTAGGTCAAGGGGGATCATAGCACAGGTCCCCGCCCAGCCCGTCAAGCCACCGTCAGCCTCGCCCCCCAGGCTTCGCGGCATGCTCCCGTATCCCGGAGGACCGTCGTGGCGACATGGGGGTGATGAAACCGGCCGCTCCGGCGAGGTCGGCACGACCCTGACCGGTCTCGCCGAGACGGTCCAGGCCGCTCGACGCGGCGAGGCAGAGGCGTGGGACACCCTGTTCACCAGGTTCCACCCGGACGTCCATGCGTACGCGCTCGCGCGTCTGGGTGATTGGGCGAGCGCGGAGGACGTGACCCAGGAGGTGTTCGCAGCCGCCGTCTCCGCCATCCGCCGGCTCCGGGACGACCGGGAGCCGGCCGTGCAGGCATGGTTCCTCCACATCTGCCGCCACAAGATCATCGACCACCTGCGCCGCAGCGAGCGCCGCCGCTCCCCGGTCGCGTCCGCTCAGCCCGCGCCCGCCGACCCCGAGCAGGTGGTCGAGGCGCGGCTCCTCGCCGGCGAGCTGCGCGCCGCGATGCGCGGGCTGACCGAGGACCAGCGCGACGTCCTCATCCGCCGCTTCGTTCTCGACCAGCCGCTCGAGGCCGTGGCCGGCGCGACGCGGCGGAGCCTGGGGGCGGTCAAGTCGATGCAGCACCGCGCCCTTGCGACCCTGGAACGGGTGCTCGGACAGGTGGAGGCCGGCGGATGAGGAGCGAGGAGCGCCTCGGGCGGCTGCTTGCAGCATGGCGTGAGGAGAGCCTTCGGCCGCCCCGAGCCGAGGGGCGTGAGAGGGCGCGGGCGGCGATGCGGGGAGCCCTCACCGCGGAGGCCGCCCTGCGGCGCTCCGCGCGTCCCCTCCCCCGCCGTCTCGGGCTCCCCCGGCCCCTCCTGGCCGGCGCCGCCCTCCTGGTCGCCGGCCTGGTGGTGGTCGGCGTGCTGGGGTGGAACGCGCCCGCCGGCTCCCCTCTCTTCGGCGTGCGCGCCGCCCGTCAGGGCATCCAGCTCGCGCTCCCGGGAGCCGATCGCGCGTCGCTGCACCTCGCGTTCGCCCAGGCGGACCTGGGCGACGCCCGGCGCGGGATCGACCCGGCGGCGAGCCTCCAGGACGCGCGCGCGGAGCTCGCGGCCGCCCGCGCCGAGCTGCCGGGCAACCGTTCGTCCCCCCTCTGGACCCGGTACGGGGACGACGTGGCCTCCCTGCGCAGCGCGGAGCGGGAGATCGAGGGCGGGTCCCGGGCCGAGCCGCCCGAGGGCCCCGCACCGGCCGCCGGGGGCATCGCCTCGCCCTCGGCCGAGCCTGCGGGCGGCGGGACGTCGCCGGCGAACGGCGGGGACGGCGCCGAGAGCGGGGGGGGCGACGGGTGAGCCGGCCCGGCCTGCGCGGCGGAGCCGCACCCGCTCCCGCCCGCGCCGCTCAGCCCGCCCGGCGGCCCCGCTCCGTGGTGAGCGTGAGGGCCACGCGGGGGCAGTGCGCCACCGCACGGGCGGCGTGGCGGAGCAGCGCCGGGTCGGAGATCGGCCGCCCGTCCAGCATCGGGTAACCCCAGTCGTCCAGGGCGACCAGCTCGGGGACGATCTCGGCACAGTAGGCGGCC
>JAJZNI010000035.1 GCA_021847925.1 bacterium | reverse complement strand
TCGCTCCATGCCATCGCCCCGGCAATCTAGCGCTCCGCTCGGCGGCGGGCCGGGGGGGATCGAGCGCCGCGGCCCGAGACCGTCCCCGCCGGTCCGCGCGGCGCGGGCGGACCTCGACGCCCGGCGACCTCCGCCGCCCCGCGCAGCGGCCTCGATCCGGGCGACCCGAGGCGGTGGACGCCCGCCCCGAGCCGCCCGTGGCGGGCGCCCGCTACGCTCAGCGGCATGCGCATCGTCTTCTGCGGCACCGCCGAGTTCGCGGTCCCCAGCCTGCGCGCCTGCCACGAGCGCCACGCGGTGGTGGCCGCGGTCACGCAGCCGGACCGTCCGGGCAGCCGCGGCCGGCCGGCCCCCCGGCCCGTCGCCGACGTGGCCCGGCTGCTCGGCATCCCGGTGCTCCAGCCACGGCGGATCCGGCGGCCCGAGGCCGTCGCGGAGGTGCTGGCCCTGGGGGCGGACGCCCTGGTGGTCGCCGCCTACGGACAGATCATCCCGGAGGCGCTGCTCGCCGGCCATCGCTTCGGGGGCATCAACGTGCACGCCTCGCTGCTTCCGCGCTGGAGGGGCGCGGCCCCGGTGGCACGCGCGATCCTCGCGGGGGACCGCGTCACCGGTGTCTGCATCATGCGCATGGATGCCGGCCTCGACACGGGCCCGGTCTACGCGCGGCGCGAGCTGCCCATCTCCGACACCGCGACCGCGGCGGCGCTCGGCGCCGAGCTGGCGGCGGCGGGGGCGGAGGAGTTGATCGAGGTCCTCGCCGCGCTGGAGGGGGGCATGGCGCACGCGGTGCCGCAGCCCGCGCAGGGGGTCACGCTGGCCCCACGGCTCACCCGCGAGGACGGCCTCCTGGACTGGAGCGCCCGCTCTGCGGTGGAGGTCGACCGCATGGTGAGGGCGCTGAACCCCTGGCCGGGGGTGACCGCGCCGCTCGCGGGGCTCGCCGTGCGCCTCCTTGCCGGCGGCCTTCCGGACGGCGGTCGGGGGCAGGGGCCGGAGCGCGCGACCCCGGGGAGCGTGGTCCGGGTCGCGGGCGAGGCGGCCCTGGTCGCCGCCGCGGCCGGCCTCTACAGCGTGGCCAGCGTGCAGCCGCCGGGGCGCCGTCCCATGAGCGCCGCGGCGTTCCTGCGGGGGCGGCGCTGATCGGGGCCGCCGGGCAGGTCCGCGGGCGGGCGCCCGCTGAGCTCAGCCCGGCGCGCGGGCGCGGGGGGGGAGCTGGTACTCCAGCCGGGACCAGGGGTTGATCACCACGATCACCTCCGCCCCGACGTGGTCCAGCAGCCTCCCCCCCTCGACCTGGAGCACCGAGAGGGACTGCCAGTCCGGGTTGCGGGCGAGCGCCTCGCGCATGATCTCGGTGCTGGTGAAGACGGGCAGCATCACCCGCTCGGTGCCGTCGGCGTCGTCCACCGTGAAGTGGAGGAGGTCGGACTCCGCCCCCTGCTGGGCGGTCGCCATCGGGCCGGCGGGCTGTCCCAGGCAGAGGACGTGGGTGCGCGCCAGCGCCTCCCGGATCGCCGGGGCGCCGTCCGGCCGATCGCCCCTCAGCGCGATCGCGACCTCGAGCGGCTCCATCCTCGTCTCTCCGTCCGGCCGGCGGCCGTCGCGCGTCAGGATATTCGAAAGCCGATGCCGACGAACCCGCGCGCTGCCGACACGGTCCTGGCCCGTCACCGCCAGGCGAGCCACGAGTATCACCTCATGGAGACGTTCGAGGCCGGCGTCCAGCTCACCGGCACCGAGGTCAAGGCGCTCCGCGCCGGACGCGCCCAGCTTCGCGAGGGGTACGTACGGGTCGAGAACGGCGAGGCCTGGCTGATCCAGGTCCACATCGGCCAGTACGAGATGGGCAACCGCCAGAACCACGAGCCCGAGAGGCGCCGGCGCCTGCTGCTCCACCGCCGGGAGATCACCTACCTGGATCAGAAGGCGCGCCTTGGGGGTCTCACCCTGGTGCCCACCCGGCTCTACCTGAAGGGCAACCGCGTCAAGTGCGAGATCGCCGTGGCCCGCGGCAAGAAGCTGTGGGACAAGCGCCAGGCCATCGCGGAGCGGGACGCCCGGCGGGACGCCGAGAGGGCCGGGGCCAGGGCGCTGCGCACCTGAGGCGGGCCGGTCCTCAGCTCGCCGCCCGGTCCTCCTCCTCTCCCGGGGCCCTCGCCGCGGTCACTCCCAGGGTGGGCCGGTTGGCGCGGGTCTCCGGGACCATCCGGCCGGCGAGCTCGTCGATGGCGGCGCGCAGCTCGCGCAGTCCCGTCCCGGCGATCGCGGAGACGCGGAGGGCGCGGCAACCCGCCACGGCTTCGAGGCGTCCGACCGCATCCTCCAGCCCGCCCTCGCCGACGCGGTCGATCTTGCTCGCGACGAGCAGCGTGGGCTGGTCGCACCCCATCTCGGCGAGCGTGGCCAGGACGGTGCGGAGCTGGTCGGAGGCGTCCGGGTGGGACGCGTCCACCACCAGGACCAGCAGGTGCGCGCGCCGGACCTCCTCCAGGGTGGCGCTGAAGGCCTTGACCAGCTCGGTGGGCAGCGCCTGGATGAAGCCGACGGTGTCGGTGAGGATCACCCGGCGACCGGAGTTGAGGCTCAGCAGGCGGGATGTCGGGTCCAGGGTCGCGAAGAGGAGGTCATCGGCGAGCACCTCGGAGTTGGTGAGGCGGTTGAGGAGCGTGGACTTGCCGGCGTTCGTGTAGCCGACCAGCGCGCAGGAGGCGAGCGGCACGTCGCTGCGCGCCTGGCGCCGGATGCCGCGCTGCCGCTCCAGGGCCTGGAGGCGCTCGCGCAGGCGGGCCATGCGGCGCCGGACCAGCCTGCGATCCACCTCGATCTGGGTCTCGCCCGGGCCGCCGCGCAGGCCCACGCCGCCGCGCTGACGCTCGAGGTGTGTCCAACCGCCGGCGAGACGGGGCAGCAGGTGCTCGAGCTGGGCCATCTCCACCTGGATCTTCCCCTCGGCGGTGACGGCGCGCCGGGCGAAGATCGCCAGGATCACCTCGGTCCGGTCCAGCACCGGGACCCCCCAGGTCTGCTCCAGGTTGCGCTGCTGACGCGGGCTGAGGGGGTCGTTGACCAGCACCGCGGGCCCGCCCAGCTCGGCCAGGCGGGAGGTCAGCGCCGCCACGGCCCCGGCGCGGAAGAACGTCGCCGGGTGCGGCTCGCGGACCGGGATGGCGCTGCGCTCGACCACCCGAGCGCCGAGGGTGCGCGCCAGCTCCTCCAGCTCGTCGAGCTGCACCTCGGTGCGGCGGCGCCCGTCGCGCCCTCCCTGGGAGCCCACCACCGCGACCTCGCGGAGGGTCTGCCCGGTCGCCGGGCCGGCTCCGGAACGGAGTGTGCTGGGCATCGCGGCCAGCGTAGCAGCCGCGGTCCGCCCGCGACCCGCGGGAGCGGGACGCCGTCCTTCCGTGCGCGGCGCACGACCCGCGGGGGTGCCGCAGTGCGGCATGATGAGGAGCGCGGACGGCGCGGGCCGTGGTGCACGGAGGCCGAGACCACGATGACGGATGGCGGGGCGGGACGCAGGGGGGCGATCAGCGCCCCGAGCGGGGCGGCTCTGCGGCGGCCGCGGCTCGCCCTCATCGCCCACGATGGGAAGAAGGCGGACATGATCGCCTTCGCGACCTTCAACCGGGGAACGCTGCAGCGCTGCGACCTCGTGGCGACGGCGACCACGGGGCGCCTTCTCCGCGAGAAGGTCGGGCTCACCGTGGAGGCCCTCCACTCGGGTCCGGTGGGCGGCGACATCCAGATCGCCAACCGGGTGGTGGTCGGAGGGATCGATGCGGTGCTGTTCATCGTCGACCCGCTCGACAAGCATCCCCACGACCCGGACATCCAGACGCTGCTGCGGATCTGCAACGTGCACGACGTGCCCCTCGCGACCAACATCGCGACCGCCGACATGGTGATCAGCTCCCCGCTCCTGTGGGTCGACCGGGACGCCGGCCCCGGTGTCACGCAGGTCGCCGCCGCGGCTCCCGCCCGCTCAGGCGCCTGACCCGGCGGCGTCCACCTCCGGGGTCGCCAGGATCGCGTCCAGCAGACCCGGAAAGCGCGGCTCCAGCTCCGCGCGGTTGAGGCGGACCAGCTTCCGCGTCCCCTCCCACCTCCCCTCGATGAGGCCGGCGTCGTGGAGCACGTGGAGGTGGTGGCTCAGCGTGGACTTGCTGATGGGCAGGCCCAGGCTGCCGCAGGAGCACTCCGGCACCTCCGCCAGGCGGCGGACGATGGCCAGGCGCATCGGGTCGGCGAGCGCCTGGAGGACGCCCACCACACCGGGGTGGAGGGTGACCGGAGCCGCCCCCGGCTCGTAGGCATCCGGTGCCCCCGGCGCACCGAGCCCGGGGTGGCCCCCCGCAGCGTCGGAGAGGCTTCGTTTGACAATCATCGAACTATCGTTGTACGATCCACGTCGAACCATAGCACACCGCAGCAGGGAGAGCCATCCGATGCAGGGGAAGCGTGGGGAGGGGGACGTGATCGCCGCCATGGGGCGCGGGCCGCGCGTGCGCGTCGCGCCGGGCGTGGTGCTGCTCCTCGTCTGCCTGGGACAGTTCCTGGTCCTGCTCGACGTCTCCGTCGTCAACGTGGCCCTGCCCTCCATCCGCGCCGACCTGGGCTTCACCCCCAGCGGGCTGGAGTGGGTGGTCAACGCCTACACCCTCGCCTTCTCCGGGTTCCTGCTCTTCGGCGGGCGGGCGGCCGACATCTTCGGGAGGCGGCGCCTGCTGCTGCTCGGGCTCGGCCTCTTCCTCCTCGCGAGCCTGGCCGACGGCCTGGCCTCGACGCAGTGGGAGCTGGTCTCGGCGCGAGCGCTCCAGGGCCTGGGCGGCGCCGTGCTCACCCCCGCGACCCTGACCATCCTGCTGGTCACCCACCCGGAGGGGAGGTCGCGCGCCCGGGCCCTCGGGGTGTGGAGCGCCGTCGCGGCGGCGGGCGGCGCCTCGGGCGCGCTGCTGGGCGGCGTGATCACCCAGTTCCTCACCTGGAGATGGATCTTCTTCATCAACGTTCCGATCGCCCTGGTGGTGCTGGTCCTCAGCGCCCTGACCGTCGCCGAGACGTACGGCGACCGGCGCTCCCGCCGCCAGCTCGACGTCGGCGGGGCCCTCTCCGTCACCGCCGGGCTGGTGGCGATCACCTGGGGCATCGCCCGCAGCCAGGACGCCGGGTGGGGCTCCGCCGAGGTCCTGACGGCCTTCGGGGTGGGGCTCGCGCTGCTCGCGCTCTTTGTCGTGCTGGAGGGTCGGGTGGCCCATCCGCTCGTGCCGCTCCGGCTCTTCGCGTCGCGCTCGATCTCGGGGGCGAACCTGGTCTCCCTGGGGGTCGGCGCCGCGGTCTTCTCGGTCTGGTACTTCCAGACCCTGTACCTGCAGACGGTGCGAGGGCTCACCCCGCTGGAGGCGGGCCTGACCTTCCTGCCCCAGACCCTCGCCATCATGGCCGGAGCCCAGATCAGCGCCCGGCTCATCCCCCGCATCGGGCCCCGCCCGCTGCTCGTCGGTGGACCGCTCCTGATCGGCGCCGGCCTCCTCTGGCTGGCCCAGATCCGGGTGGGGGCCGGCATCCCCGCCTCGGTCATCGTCCCCGGTGCGCTCCTCGCCCTCGGTGCCGGTCTGGCGTTCCCGGCGATCACCGTCGCCGCCACCCGGGGGGTTCCCCGGGCGGAGGCGGGCCTGGTCAGCGGCGTGGTGAACACCAGCCGCCAGGTGGGGGGGTCCCTGGGCCTCGCGGCACTGGTGACGCTCGCCTCCGGTCACGCGGCGACCCTGGAGGCCGCCGGCCACGGTGCGCCCCTCGCCCTGACGGGAGGCTTCGGCTTCGGGTTCGCGGCGGGCGCCGCCGTCGCGGTGGTCACGGGCCTGCTGGCGCTGATCGTCCCGTCGCAGCGCCGGTCGCGGCGGGGATGGCCGCTGCCCGAGCGTGAGGAGGAGGCGCTGGCCGCCTGAGGTTCGGGTTGCTTCGCTGCGGGCGCGCCAACGGCCACGGGGACACCGGCTTCAGCACCTCCATGACGCGCTGGCTGAGCAGCGAGACGGCGCCCGCGGCCGGGTGAGGGCCACCTCGGTGGCGAGGTATCCGTCCCGGTCGCCGCGCGACCCGGGGGAGGGGCGTGAGGGGGCCCCTGGAGCGGTGTGAGTGGGCCCTGGAGCCGGCGGGGATCGAACCCGCGTCCGAAACCGCGTTCCGCGTGACCTCTACGAGCGTAGTCCCGGTTTTGATCTCACCCCCGAAGCGCCCTGGGACCGGGCTCGCCGGGGGCCAGCCGCGGTGAGCGTCCCGACCGGCGCCGCGGCGCCGCCGGCCGGCGAGACCGCTGGTATTAACGTCGGCTCCGGCCCCCGCGGTCGAGGGACCGGACGACGTCAGGCCGTGGCCTGAGCTTTTTCTCGCTCTACCGCTTACGCGGCGAGGGCGAAAGCAGGTGCGTCGTTCGCACGTATTGTGTTCCCGGTTTTACGAGCCCGGGGCTCGGCCCGCCATCACACGACCCACGATCCCGTCGAATCCATACGGCCCCGTGAGCACGGCAGCCCGATGGCCGCTGCCGCACCCCTGATCATACCCGCTCGCGGGGCGGGTCACGCGGGCGGGCGGGGTGGGTGGGCGGGGGACCTCCGCCCCGCCCCGCCCCCCCCCGCCCCACCCCGCTCCGGTCTCAGGAGGTGAGCCGGTCGTGCAGGAAGTCGTCGTACGCCGAGAGGTCGAGGAGCCCGTGGCCCGAGTAGTTGAAGAGGATCACCTCCTCCCGGTTCCTCTCCCTGGCGGCGAGGGCCTCGTCGATGACGGCGCGGATGGCATGGCCGGTCTCGGGGGCGGGCACCGTGCCCTGGGTGCGCGCCCACTGGACCGCGGCCTGGAAGGTGGCGGTCTGGGGGTGCGCGACGGCCTCCATCCGTCCCGAGCGCACCAGCGCCGAGATGATCGGCGCGTCACCGTGGTAGCGGAGGCCTCCGGCGTGGATGGACGGCGGGATGAAGTCGTGGCCCAGCGTGTACATGAGGAGGAGCGGGGTCATCCCCGCGGTGTCCCCGAAGTCGTACTCGTAGCGGCCGGTGGTGAGGGTGGCGCACGCGCTCGGCTCCGCCGCGACGAGGCGGACGCGCTCGTCGGGGACGAAGGGGAGGCTGATCCCCCCGAGGTTGGAGCCCCCGCCGCAGCAGGCGATCACCACGTCGGGGTGATCCTCGCCGGCCAGCCGCAGCTGCGCCTGCGCCTCCTGGCCGATCACGGTCTGGTGCAGCAGGACGTGGTTGAGCACCGATCCCAGCGAGTAGTGGGTGTCGCTCCGCGTCACGGCGTCCTTGACCGCGTCGCTGATGGCGAGCCCGAGCGAACCCGGGTGATCGGGCTGGTCCACCGGCGAGGGGACCACCGACCCGCCCCAGGTCTCCATCAGGACGCGCCGGTAGGGCTTCTGCAGGTAGGAGGCGCGGACCATGTAGACCTTGCACTCGAGGCCGTAGAAGGCCGACGCGAAGGAGAGCGCGCTCCCCCACTGGCCGGCCCCGGTCTCGGTGGTGAGCCGCCTGACCCCCTCCTGCTTGTTGTAGAAGGCCTGGGGCACCGCCGTGTTGGGCTTGTGAGAGCCGGCGGGGGAGACCGACTCGTCCTTGAAGTAGATGCGCGCCGGCGTGCCGAGTGCCCTCTCCAGGCGGGTGGCGCGCACCAGCGGGGTCGGCCGCCAGAGACGCAGCACGTCCAGCACCTCGCCCGGTATCTCGATCTCGGGATCGGTCGAGACCTCCTGGGCGATCAGGCCCATCGGGAAGAGGGGGGCCAGGTCGTCGGGCCCGATGGGCTCGCGGGTGGCCGGGTGCAGCGGCGGCGGGAGCGGCTCCTTCAGCCGGGGGAGAACGTTGAACCAGGTGGTCGGCATCTCGGAGGGTGGGAGGCTCCAGCGCATGGTGTCGTCCTCGATGGTCGGGTGGGTGCCGCGCCGGGCCCGGGCCCGCGGCGGTTGCGCCATCCTAGGACCTGGGGCGGCGCGGCGGTCGCGGCCGCCCGCCGCCGAGGTCACGTCCGGCGGGTCCCGAGGCAGCAGTGCTTGTACTTGCGGCCGCTCCCGCACGGGCACGGCGCGTTGCGCGGGGTGGACCGCCAGCGGCGGCGCTCCTCGGCCTCCTCCGCGCCGAGGACGTCCATGATGGCGGTGAGCGGGTGCCCGCCGGCGGCGAGCGCGCGCATCCGCTCGAGCACCGGGACGATGTGCGTGTAGAGCGTCCGGTAGCCGGCGCAGAGCCAGCTCAGGCCGGGCTCCCCGCCGGGGGCGGTGACGAAGCGGTCCTTGGGGCATCCTCCGTTGCAGAGGCGCAGCACGGGGCAGGTGCGGCAGATGGAGGGGAGCGTGTCGCGCTTCGCCCTGCCGAAGGCGACCTGCGCCGGCGCCTCCAGGAGGCCGGCGAGCGGCTCCTCGAGGAGGCTGCCGAGCCGGTGGGCGGGATCGACGAAGTGGTCGCAGGAGTACACCCCCCCGTCGTGCTCGACCGCCAGGGCCCGCCCGCAGGTCTCCGCCATGACGCAGAGGTTGGCGGGATGGCCGGCGACGACCAGGAGGGGCTCCAGGAAGTTCTGCACGCCGATGCGTCCGACGTCGTGGCGGACCCACTCGTCGAAGATGGCGATCAGGAAGCTCGCCATGGCCGGCGCGGGCACCGTGTCCGGGGTCACGCGCCCCGCGGCATCGCGTCCCACCACGGGGAGGAACTGCAGCCAGCGGACCCCCTGGTCGAGGAAGAAGCGGTAGACCTCCTGCGGCGCCGCCGCGCTGCGCGCGGTGAGCGTGCAGAGCACATCGGGCTCGATGCCGTGGGCGCGGAGCCGGCGCAGGCCCTCCAGGACGCGCCCGTGGGTCGGGCGGTGGCGGCGGTCGGAGCGGCCGGCGTCGTGGATCCGGGCCGGACCGTCGAGGCTCAGCCCCACCGTGAACCCGTTCTCGGCGAGGAAGGCGCACCAGGCGTCGTCGAGGAGCGTGCCATTGGTCTGGAGGTTGTTGATGCAGGTCCAGCCCTCGGGCAGGTGGCGGCGCTCCAGCTCGACCACCCGGCGGTAGAGGTCCAGCCCGGCCAGGGTGGGCTCACCCCCGTGCCAGACGAACTGCACCACCGGACCGGGTCCTGCCTCGATCACGGCGCGGATGTGCGCCTCCAGCACCTCGGGCCGCATCCGGAACCGCTCGCCCCGGGGGAAGAGGCCTCGCCTCGACAGGTAATAGCAGTAGCCGCAGTCCAGGTTGCACACGGGGCCGACGGGCTTGGCCATGGTGATGAAGGGCTCGGTGACCATCGGGCCCGGCGCGGCGGACACCGTCATGTGAGGCCCTCCGCTCACGGGGC
>JAJZNI010000022.1 GCA_021847925.1 bacterium | reverse complement strand
CTCCTTGCCCCCATCACCTCCGACACGATCGGATCCCTGCTCGCGGAGGGCAGGATCGACCCCGTGATCGCTCCGTTCGGGCTGGCCCGGCTCTCCACGTCCGTGGGGGCGGCGCGCGCGTGAGCGCCGCCTCCCGCCGGGCCACCATCGAGGTCGTGCTCAACGGCAGAGCTCACAGCGTGCCCAGCGCGGCCACGGTGGCGCAGCTCGTCGAAGCGCTCGGACGGGGTGGGGATGGCCTCGCCGTCGCGGTGAACGCCGAGATCGTGAGCAGGAGCCGGTGGCCGGTGACCGTCCTCAGCGTGGGTGATCGTGTCGAGATCCTCGCCGCGGCGCAGGGGGGATAGCCGGGTGGAGGAGTCCGGCGTCGCGCCCACCGGTGTCGACCCCCTCCGCATCGGGGACCAGGCCTTCACGTCGCGCCTCATCCTGGGCACCGGGGGCGCCGCATCCCTGGAATCCCTGGCGAGCGCCCTGGCGGCCTCGGGCGCCGAGCTGGCCACCGTGGCCCTCCGCCGGGTCGAGGCCGGCGCGGGCGGGGCGCTGGTCGGGCTGCTGCGCCGGGCCGGGGTCCGCCTGCTCCCCAACACGGCGGGCTGCCGCACGAGCCGCGAGGCGGTCCTGACGGCGCGTCTCGCCCGCGAGGCGTTCGACACCTCCTGGATCAAGCTCGAGGTGATCGGTGACGAGCGCACCCTCCTCCCCGACCCGGTGGAGCTCCTCGACGCCGCCGAGCGCCTCGTGGAGGACGGGTTCACCGTCCTCCCCTACTGCGGGGACGACCCGGTCCTGACCCGGCGCCTGGAGCAGGCGGGATGTGCGGCGGTGATGCCGCTGGGGGCCCCCATCGGGAGCGGCCTCGGCATCCGCAACCCGCACGCGATCTCGCTGATCGTCGAGCAGGCCGCCGTCCCCGTCATCCTCGACGCCGGGGTCGGCACCGCCTCCGACGTCGCGATCGCCATGGAGCTGGGCTGCGCCGGGGTGCTGCTCGCCTCGGCGGTGACCCGCGCCCACGATCCGGCACGCATGGCCCGGGCGATGCGCCTGGCGGTGGAGGCGGGACGGCTCGCCCATCTCGCCGGGCGCATCCCTCGCCGGTACCACGCCCTGGGGTCGACGAGCGCGGCGGGTCTGGCCGACCTCGACGACGCGCCGGCTCCCGGACCGCCCCCCACAGCCGCGGCGAGCGGCGGGGACGGTCTCCGCTGACCGCCGGGCTCCCCCGGCTTCTGGTCCTCACCGACCGGCGGGCGTGCGCGGCCCATGGCCGCTCACTCCAGGAGACGGTCGCCGCCTCGGTGGCGGCCGGCGCGCGCGCCGTGGTGCTGCGGGAGAAGGACCTGCCGCGCCCGCGGCGGAGGGCGCTGGGCGAAGCGATCGTCCCCCTCCTCGCCGCGGTGCGGGGCGTCCTGGTCGTCGCCTCGGACGCGGTGCTCGCCGGGGAGCTGGGGGCGCGCGTCCACCTGGCGGCGCATGACCCCCCGCCCGGACCGGGTGCCGCGGGCGGTGCCGGTCGCTCCTGCCACGATCTCGCGTCGCTCGGCGCCGCCGCGCGGGAGGGCGTCGCCTACGCGACGCTCTCGCCCATCTTCCCGAGCGCCTCCAAGCCCGGTTACGGTCCCTGCCTGGGCATCCCGGGACTGCGGGAGGCCACCGCGGCGACGCGGCTGCCGGTGTACGCGCTCGGCGGGGTGCTCCCCGTCAACGCCGGCGACTGCCTGCGGGCGGGCGCGGCCGGCGTGGCGGTCATGGGAGCGGTGATGGCCTCGCCGTCCCCGGAGCGCGCGACCCGGGATCTGCTCGACGCCCTGGGCGCCGCCGGGCCGGAGGCCTGACGGCGCCGGGGAGCGGGGCCCCGCGGCCGCGCCGGCCGGGGATCAGTCGAAGAGGCCCGGGACCGGCCGGTAGCGCGACGCGTCCAGCACCAGGTGGTGCGGGGACAGGCCCGCGGCCGCGGAGCCGGACGGAGGCCAGCGCACCCGGATCTCCCGCATGCCTCGATGGACATCCACCACCGGGGCGTCGACCCAGGTGTTGTTCAGGAAGCAGGGCACCACCAGCGGGGCGGGCGGTGCGCTCCAGCCCTCGCCCGGGTGTCGGGGCGGGTCGGTGTCCGGCCACTCCTCGGGAGGTGCTGCGCGAAGCGCGGGCCCCTCAGTCGACATCCTCGCCGGGGATCATCAGGGTGTCCTGGAGCTCGTAGAGAGCCTCCATCCAGTCGGCGATCCTGACCTCGTGGGGTGGGCGCTGGGCCAGCGGGTGCGCGGCGCCCGCGATGGCCCGGGCGGCCTTGTGACGCAGGTCGCCCGGCACCTCCACCTCCTCGGCGAGGTTCAGCAGCTCGAACTCGTCGATCAGCTGGTCGAGGGCCCGGATCTTGTTGCGGCGCGCGGCGCGCGCGTCGCGCTCGGCGAGAGCCCGCTGCTCGAGCTCGCTGATGGTGAGGCAGGTCTCCTGGATCAACACCGGCTCCCCCTCCAGAGGGCGGTCCGACATCCTCCCCCGGGCCCCAGCCTCCCCGGGCAGCCGCGCCCATGCTACGGGGAGACGCTCATCGGGTCAAGATGGGCGGATGCGCGCGGGTGCGGGCGACGACGCGGCGGTGCGCGCCGCCGGGACGGCGGTCTTTCCCCGCTTCCGTCTCCTGCGCCTGGGGCGCACCTCCAGCACCCAGGATGTCGTCCGGGCCGCCGCGCAGCGGGGCGCCCCGGAGGGGTACTGCTGCGTGGCGGCCGAGCAGACCGCCGGGAGAGGCCGGGCCGGACGCTCCTGGGTCGCCCCGACGGGCTCCGCCCTGCTGATGAGCCTGCTGCTGCGCCGGCGCCCGGGGGTCGCCGCCGGGGTGCCCCTGGCCGGCGGGCTGGCCATCGCGGACGCGGTCGAGCGGGTCGCGGGGGTGGCGTGCCGTCTCAAGTGGCCCAACGACGTCCTGGCGGGGGGCGGCAAGCTCGCCGGGGTCCTGGTCGAAGGGGCCCCCGGGGGTGCGACCGTGCTCGGCATCGGAGTCAACCTCGCCGTCCGCTCCTTTCCCGCCGGGGTCACTGGAACCAGCCTCGACGCCGTGGCCGGCCGGGCCGTCGGGGCGGACGCGCTCCTCGCCGAGCTGTTCGCGCGTCTGGGGGAGCGGCTGCGCCAGCTCGAGAATGGGGGGGTGCCGGCGCTCGCGCCGGAGTGGTCCGAGCGCGCCGCCGGGCTGGGCACCCACGTCAGGGCGGTGATCGCGGACCGCATCGTGGACGGCGTCGCGGCGGGCCTCGACGGTGACGGCGCCCTCCTCCTCGACACCGCGGCGGGACGCCTGCGGCTCGTGGCCGGGGATGTCCACCTGCTGCCCTGAGCCGGAGGTCCGAGCGCCGGGACGCGGCGGGGACGGCCGGGCCGGGGGCGCGGCCGCTAGCGGTCCGAGAAGCTGAGGATGGCCGCCGGGTTGAGCAGGGCGAAGCTCCGCTGCACCGCGTGCGTCTCGCTGGAGAGGGCGGTCACCCACAGCGCTGAGACGTTGGTCAGGGGGAGGAAGTCGCCGGGATGCCGCTCCAGGTGATCGCGCAGCGACTGGCCGGGGTCGAGGTGGATGTCGCCCACCAGGGAGAAGGCGATGGTGTTGAAGGCCGCCTGGTGGGCCAGCTTGGGCCGGCGGGCCACGGCGGGCGCCTCCTCAGCGGGCTCCTCGAGGGGACAGAGGAGGATCACCGCCGACTTGGCGATGGTGGTCCGCGGCTCGACCCGGCTGAGCACGGGGTAGTTCACGGAGAGGGGCTCGGCCCGGGTGTCGCGCAGGGACAGGTAGTGCTCGGCGTGGTTGACGCTGTCGCTCAGCCGGTCCGGTCGAACCACCTCCATCTCGCCGGTCAGCTTCATGAAGGTGGCGTAGATCTCGACCTGGGTCCAGCCACTCATCGGCGGCCGATGGTACAGCGGAGGCTCACCCGACCGGTGGTGCGTAACCGGGGCGCGGCGCGGCCACTTCTGCCCCCAGCCCCCAGCCCCCAGCCCCCAGCCCCCAGCGTGCCGGGGCCGCCCGGCTTCCCGCCCATAATGAGCACCTCTCGTGACGATCCCCGCGATGCTTGAACTGACCGAGGCGAAAGCGCCGGCGCGCCGAGCCGGGATCCTCGCCGTGGGTGCGCATCTCCCGGCGGCGCTTCTCACCAATGCCGACCTCGAGGCGCTGGTGGAGACCTCGGACACCTGGATCATGGAGCGGACGGGCATCCGGGTCCGCCACCGGGCCGCGGCCGGCGAGACCAGCTCCGAGATGGGAGCCGCCGCGGCTCGGCGGGCGCTGGAGCGCGCCGGCGGTGGTGGCATCGACGCCCTGGTGGTGGCCACCTCCAGCCCCGACACCCTCTTCCCCTCCACCGCCTGCCTCGTGCAGCGCAAGCTCGGCCTGGAGGGGGTGCCCGCCTTCGACGTGAGCGCCGCCTGCAGCGGATTCATCTACGGGGTGACCATCGCCGAGTCCCTGGTCCGCTCGGGGGTGGGGGAGCGGATCCTGGTGGTGGCCGCGGAGTCGATGACCTCCCTCGTCGACTTCGGCGACCGGCAGACCTGCGTGCTCTTCGGCGACGGGGCCGGTGCGGCGGTGATCGGAGCGGTGGCGGACGGCGGCATCGTGGCGCGCCGCTGGGGCGCCGACGGGGGCCAGGGCCATCTGATCTACTACGGTCCGGCGCCCGACGACCCCACCTCGCCGGCCCGGGTCCGGATGTCCGGCAGGGGCACCTTCCGCATGGCCGTCGAGCACCTGGGTGACGTGACCGAGGGGGTCTGCGCCGACGCCGGCTGGGACCCGGCGAGCGTCGACCACTTCATCCCCCACCAGGCCAACCAGCGGATCATCGAGGCGACCGCCAAGCGGCTGGGGCTGCCCCTGGATCGGGTGGTGCTGAACGTGCGCGAGACCGGCAACACGAGCGCCGCATCGATACCCCTCGCGCTGGCGGGGGCGGAGGCAGCCGGGCGGTTCCACCCGGGTGACCGGATGGTGGCGGCCGCCTTCGGCGCCGGGGCCACCTGGGGCGCCATCGCCTGGGAGTGGGGCGGGGGGCAATGATCGGGCGCTTCGGCGCGCCGCGGCAGCATCAGGAACGCACGCTCCCGGCTCCGGGGCCGCGCCCGCGTCCCGTCGTCCACGCGGGCAGCGTGGCCTGCAGGGGATGCGGCCGCCGGTACGTCCGGGAGAGGTACGAGCAGGCGCTCCGCGTCTGCGCGTGGTGCGGCCACCACGGGCGCGTCCCGGCGCCCGAGAGGGCCGCCCAGCTCGCCGATCCGGCGACGCTCAGCCCCGTCGAGATCGACCTCCGCGACCGCGATCCGCTGGGCTTCGACGACGGCCGCCCGTACCCGGACCGGATCGCCGAGGCGAGGGAGCGGACCGGGCTCGCCGAGGCCTTCCTGATCGCGCGCGCGGAGGTCGGGGGCATCCCCGCCGTGCTCGCCTGCATGGACTTCGAGTTCCTGGGCGGCTCGCTCGGGTCCGCGGCCGGCGAGCAGTTCGTCCGGGGGTGCGAGGTGGCCGTGGCCGAGGAGCGGGCGCTGGTGGTGGTCGCGTCGAGCGGCGGGGCGCGGATGCAGGAGGGGATCGCCTCCCTGGCGCAGATGGCGCGCTGCACCACCGGGGTGAGCCGGGTGGCGAGCGCCCACCTCCCCTACCTGTCGATACTCGCGGATCCCTGCTTCGGCGGCGTCACCGCGTCGTTCGCGGTCCAGGCGGACGTGATCCTCGCCGAGCCGGGCGCGCGGATCGGCTTCGCGGGGGGCCGGGTGATCGAGCAGGCCGCCCACGAGGCTCTGCCCGAGGGGTTCCAGACCGCGGAGTTCCTCCTGAGCCATGGGATGGTGGACCGCGTGGTCGACCGCCGCGAGCTGCGCCCCCTGGTCGTGCGCCTGCTGCAGGCGCTGCGCGCGGGGGCACCGCCCGGCGGGAGCCCGACCGCGGAGGCGCCGGGGCGGCCGCCGCGGACCACCCGGCACGCCGTCACCCGCCATCGGGACGGTGAGCCGGGGGATGCGGTCTCCACCGCGGAGCGGGAGCGCCGCGCGTTCGCCGCCGTCGAGCTGGCCCGCCATCCGGAGCGACCCCGCGCCCTGCAGGTGATCGAGCGGCTCTTCCGCGAGTTCACCGAGCTCCGCGGTGATCGCCTCTTCGGCGACGACCGCGCCGTGATCGGAGGCCCCGCCCGGCTGCCCGGCTTCGGGCCGGATGCCGCGTGGGTGATGGTGATCGGCCAGGAGAAGGGCACCGACGCCGCCTCCCGAGCCATCCACAACTTCGGGATGCCGCACCCCGAGGGATATCGCAAGGCGATGCGCCTGATGAGCCTCGCCGAGAAGTTCTCGCTCCCCGTCGTGTGCCTGGTGGACACGCCGGCGGCCTTCCCCGGGGTGGGCGCCGAGGAGCGCGGCCAGGCCTGGGCGATCGCGGAATCGCTGCGCACCATGCTGGAGCTGCGCACGCCGACCGTCTCCTGCGTCCTCTCCGAGGGCGGCTCCGGGGGCGCCCTCGCCCTCGGCATCGCGGACAGCGTCCTGGCCCTGGAGAACGCCATCTACTGCGTGGCGCCCCCGGAGACGGTGGCCGCCATCCTCTACCGGGACGCCGCCCAGAAGGGGAGGGCCGCCGCCGCCGAGCGCCCCGGGGTCGGCACCGCGCACGAGCTGGGGCTGGTGGACGAGCTGATCCCCGAGCCGGCGCCGGGCGCGCACGCCTACCCCGAGGTCGTGAGCGGAGCGCTGCGCGGAGCGCTGATCCGCCATCTCACCGCGCTGCGCGCCACACCCCTCGAGACGCTGCTGCGCCGGCGCGCGGAGCGATACCGCCGGGCGGGGGACTGAAGCGCTCGCCACCCCCCACGCGCGGACACGCCGGGCCGCGGCCGCGACGCGCTCGCGGGAGCGGTGGGGAGTGCCGGCCCACGTAGCATCGCGGTGATGCCCGCGCGCGTGCCGCCTCCCTCCCCCCCGCACGTGGTGTGGGACTGGAACGGGACCCTGCTGGACGACGCGGCGGCGGTGATAGAGGCGACCGGCGCGGCGTTCGCCGAGGCGGGGATCGGCGTGACCGTGACGCCCGACGTCTACCGGCGCAACTTCACGCGGCCGATCCCGCTCTTCTACGAGCGGCTGCTCGGCCGGCCGATCTCGGCCGAGGAGTGGCCCGAGCTGGACCACGCCTTCCACCGCCACTACGCGCTGCTCCACGAGCGCTGCACCCTGGCGGCGGGGGCGGGTGCGGTGCTGGAGGAGCTGAACGCCCGGGGATGGACCCAGTCGATCTGCTCGATGCTTCCGGACGAGTACCTGCGGCCGGCGGTGGAGCGCCACGGGATCGCGGGGTTCTTCGTCCGCGTCGACGGCCTGAGGGACGGCCGGCGCGGCGGGGTCAAGCTGCGGCACCTGGCCGAGCACGTCGCCCGGATCGGGGCGGACCCGGCGCGGACGGTCGTGGTGGGCGACACCGTGGATGACGCGCTGGCCGCGCGCGGCGCGGGGATCCCCTGCATCCTCCTCGACGGAGGGGCGGGCCTGCACGAGCGCGCCGCGCTCGCCGAGGCGGGGGCCCGGCTGGCGGTGGACCTGGGCGCGGCGCTGCGGCTGCTGACCGAGGGAGCCGCGTCCGGGGAGCCGCGCGCGGGCTCCCCCGCGGCCGCCCCACGCGTCGAGCCGGTGCCGCCGGCCCGGGTTGACCCGTGCGCCGGTCCCCTGGTAGGGTCACCTCGAACTGACGTTCGAGCCAGCCATGACGTACCGCATCCTCCACCTCGCCGACCTGCACCTCGAGCGCTCCTTCGCCCAGATGGGCTGTCTCGGCGAGCTGGCCCGACGCCGCCGCCAGGGCCTGCGTGAGGCGCTCCGGCAGGCGGGGGACACCGCTCGGGAACGCGGCTGCGGCGCCGTCACCATCGGAGGTGACCTCTTCGAGCACGAGCGGGCGGGCGCCGAGACCGGACGGTTCCTCGCCGAGACCTTCGCCTCCTGGGCACCGATCAGGGTGCTGCTCGCGCCCGGCAACCACGATCCGCTGGTCCCGGAGAGCATCTACCTGCGCACCCCCTGGCCGGACAACGTCCACCTCTTCCGGGAGCAGCGTCTGCGGCCTCTGCGCCTTGCCGAGGGGCTCACGGTGTGGGGGCTCGGGCATCACGAGCCCGCGTGGACCGGGGATCCGCTCGACGGCGGGCCCCGGCACGACCCGGAGGCATCGGCCGCGGGCGTCCACCTCGCGCTCTTCCACGGCGCCGAGACGGGCAGCCGGCCGCCGGGCAAGGGGGTGCACGGACCCTTCGCGGCGCGCCACATCCACGAGCGGGGTTTCGCCCTGGCCCTCTGCGGCCACTACCACGGCCGGCGCATCGACCTCGACACGGGACTGGTCTACCCGGGCAGCCCCGAGCCGCTCGCGCTCGACGAGGAGGGCGGGCGCGGACCCGTCCTCGTGGACGTCGAGGGCCCCGGCCGGGTCCGGGTGACCCCCCTGGACACCAACCGGTGGCATGCCGCCACCCTGCGCTGCGAGCTGAGCGGGGTGAGCAGCCTCACCACCGCGGTGGACCGCGTGAGCGCCGAGGTCCTCACGGCCACCGCCGGCCTTCCCCTGGAGCGGACCACGCTGCGGGTCGAGCTGAGCGGCGAGGTCCCGTCCTCGGTGGCCATCGACCTCTTCGACTGGGAGGCTGCGGTGCGGGACGCGACGGGAGTGGCGGCGCTGCGGATCCGCGACCTCACGTCGGCCGCCCTCGACCTCGAGGCTCTGGCGCGGGAGCCGACCACGCGCGGGGCATTTGTCCGCACGGCGACCGCCGCCCTGGCCGCGGCCGGCGACGCGGAGGAGCGCGCCGTGCTCCGGGACGCCCTCCGCTACGGGTTGGAGGCGTTCGCGGGCGTCGAGGTGGGCCTGCGATGAGGCTGGAGCGGCTGGAGGTCGCCGGGTTCGGACGCTTGCGCGCGTGCCACGTCGACTTCGAGGAGCGCATCACCGTCGTCCTGGGCCCCAACGAGTCGGGCAAGTCCACGCTGCACCGGGCCATCCGGGCAGCCCTCTACGGCCTCGACGCCGGCGGCCCGGGGCGCCCGCGCGATCGGAGTGAGTGGGCGCGATGGGCACCGTGGAGCGGGGACCGCTACGGCCTCACCCTCACCTACAGGCTGGATGCGGGCCCCCGCTACCGCGTGGCCCAGGGCTTCGACCGCGGCCGGATCGCCGCCCAGGTCCAGGAGCTGGGCGGAGGCGACGTGACGGATCGCTTCCGGTTCGGCCGGCTCGTCAGCCCGGGGCGGGTCCACCTCGGGGTCGACGAGCCGGTGTTCTGCGCCGCGGGGTGGCTGGGCGAGGACGGCCTGCGCCTCGCGGCACCCGATTCCCCTCCCGGCCAGGCCGCCCGGCTGCGTGAGGCCCTGGAGCGGCTGGCGGACGCCGGACCGG
>JAJZNI010000003.1 GCA_021847925.1 bacterium | reverse complement strand
GCCCCGCCGGCCCGCCCGGCGGGGGCGAGCTCCGTCCGCGGCGGGGAGGGTGCCTCCACCCTGGTGCCGGTCAGGTCGCACCCGAGGCGCGATCCAGGCGGTCGATCCGGTAGCCGACGCCGAAGACGGTGGTGATCCGGAACGGCAGGTGGTCGAAGCGCTCGAACTTCTCGCGCAGCCACCGCACATGCACATCCACCGTCTTCTGGTCGCCGAAGAAGCGGCTGCCCCAGATCCGCTGCAGGATCACCTGGCGCGACTGCGCCCTGCCGGCGTTGAGGAGGAGGAGCGAGAGCAGGTCGAACTCCTTGGGCGCCAGGTGCAGCTCCTCCCCGTCGACATGCACGGTGCGTGCCCCGCGGTCGATCCGGAAGTTGTCGATCTCCTCCACATCGCGGTCCGGGGCCTGCTCCCTGCCCCCCATCTCCGTCCGTCGCAGCACCGCTGCGATGCGCGCCATCAGCTCGTTGAGGGAGAAGGGCTTGGTGACGTAGTCGTCGGCGCCCACGTGCAGGCCCACGACCGTGTCCACCTCGGTGCCCTTGGCGGTGAGCATGATGATGGGCACCGACTGCTCCTGGCGGATGACCCGGCAGACCTCGAGGCCGGACATCTCCGGCAGCATGAGGTCGAGGAGGATGAGATCGGGGTGCTCGCGGCGGGCTGCGGCCAGCGCCTCGGGGCCGGTGCTCGCCTCCGTCACCACGAACCCCTCATGGCTCAGGTTGTAGCGGAGCGTCTGGCGGATGGACTCCTCGTCCTCCACCACCAGGATGTGCTTGGCCGACCCGGTCATCGTCGGCGGCCCGGGGAAGGCGTCCCGGCGCGGCGGCGCGCGCCCGACCCGAAGCGCCCGGCATGGTGGCCGGGCCCCCTCCTGGGCCGGGGCGGATCGTTTGCGCCGCTCGAGCTCACCTACCCGTGATTATCGCGCGCAGTCCGGGCCGCACGCCGCGGTGCCGCGCCGGGTCGAGGCACGGTTCGGCCACGAGGACCCCCCACGGGTCACGGCGGGTCGGGGATCATCCGGCTCCGGCTTGCGCCCGCCCGGCGCCCGTGATTACGCTCTGGTCACTTCGATGGCCACCTCCAGCTCTGTGCCGTCGCCCCCCGGGGTCTCCGCCCCCCTCCTCCTGCGCTCCCTCGGCGCTCACCTCGAGAGCGGCCACGGCCTGGTCGCCCTCGACGCCAACGACCGCATCCTGGTGGCGAGCCAGGAGGCGCGCCAGCTCCTGGACCTTCCCGAGGGATGTGACGGGCACCGCCTCGGCGAGGTGGGCGCCGACTACCGTCTGCTCCGGGTCATCGACGCCTGCCGCCATGCGGAGGCGGCCGTGGAGCGCGAGATCGCCGACCCGGGTCGACTGGTCGTGGTGAAGGCGTTCCCGGTCCCGCACAAGCGCGTGTCGGCGATGGTGCTGGTGCGTGACGAGACCCGCCTCCGCCGCCTGGAGAGGGTGCGCCGCGACTTCGTGACCAACGTCTCCCACGAGCTGCGCACCCCGATCACCGCGATCCGCCTCATGGTGGAGACACTGGAGAAGGGCGCGCTCACCCAGCCCGAGGTGGCGCGGCAGTTCGTGCAGCGCATCGCCCTGGAGGTGGGCCACATGTCCCAGATGGTCGAGGAGCTGCTCGAGCTCAGCACCATAGAGTCCGGGGACCGCGCCCTGAACTTCGAGTCGGTGTCGGTGAACGACCTGCTGAGCGCCGTCGACCGCCTGCTCCCGCTCGCCGAGGAGCGCAGCCTCGAGGTGACGCTGGACATCGCGGGCGACACCCCTCAGGTGCTGGGCGACCCGCGCCGCCTCGGCCAGGTCCTGCGCAACCTGGTGCACAACGCGATCAAGTTCACGCCTCCGCACGGACGCATCACGGTCGCGGCGCGCCCGCGCGCCGATGGGCACCGCGTCGAGCTGCGCGTGAGCGACACCGGGATCGGCATCCGGCCCGAGGATCTGCCCCGCATCTTTGAACGCTTCTGGAAGGCGGACAGCTCCCGGCAGCGGGACGGCGAGGGCTCCGGCCTCGGCCTGGCCATCGCCCGCCACGTCGTGGAGGCCCACGGGGGGAGCATCAGCGTCGAATCCGAGCCGCGCCACGGCGCGACCTTCATCGTCGAGCTTCCCGCGGCGGGCGACGAGGCACCCGTCCCACCCCCGAGCGACGCCGACGACGATGATGACGGCGAGGAAGCGGGCACGCCCTTCACCACCCCTTAATCTCCGGACAACCCGAGGGTAATCGCCCGCTCTCTAACCTCGGAGGCGTGGTGAGTGAGGCCATGGGGCTGGCGGGGACGCGGGCGGAGTCCGCAGAGGGCACGGCCACGGAGGGCGTGTCGGTTCGGAACCTGGGCGTCCGCTATCGGGACCGCGTCCTGCTGGAGGGAATCAGCACCGAGTTCCGCCCCCGGCGGGTCACGGCCATCGTGGGGCCGACCGGGTGCGGCAAGACGACGCTGCTCCGCTCCATCAACCGGATGCACGATCAGGCCCCGGGGATGCGGGTCACGGGCTCCGTGAGCATCGACGGTGCCGACATCTACGCTCCGGGAGTCGGGGTGCGCGGCCTGCGGCGCAGGGTGGGGATGCTGTTCCAGCGTCCCAACCCGTTCCCGCAGAGCATCGCCGACAACATCTCGCTCGCACCCCGGGCACACGGCCTCGTGAGCCGAAGGGAAGCCGCGCACCTGGTCGAGGAGCGGCTCACCGAGGTCGGCCTCTGGGAGGCGGTGCGGGGCCGGCTGAACGCGTCCCCCTTCCATCTCTCGGGTGGCCAGCAGCAGCTGCTCTGCCTGGCCCGCGCGCTGGCGCTGTCGCCCGACGTGCTGCTCCTCGACGAGCCGACCTCATCGCTCGACCCCGCGACCACGGAGCACATCGAGAGGTTGATCACGCAGCTGTCGGAGCGCGTGACCATCCTGATCGTCACCCACAACCTCGCCCAGGCCGCCCGGATCAGCGACGACGTCCTCTTCCTGATGGCCGGACGCGTGGTCGAAGCAGCATCGTCCCGCACCTTCTTCAACGACCCCGGCGATGAGCGCAGCCGGGCGTATGTCAGCGGTCGCATCGGGTGAGCACCGACAGGGTGCCCTCACCCTCATCAGCAAGCCCATCCAACGAAGGGGAGGCCTCATGAACATTGGACGACACGCGGCTATCGGAGTGGCGCTGCTCGCCGGAGGGTTCCTGGTGACCGCCTGCGGCGCGACGGCCAACACCGCCTCGAGCAGTTCCGCCGCCCCGGGAGGCGGTGCCTCGGCCGGCGCGTCTGCCACTCCGAGCGCTCCGGAGACAGGCAACCCCGGCAGCGCGGTGACCCTCAACGAGGACGGCTCGTCGCTGATCTACCCGTTCCTGGAGAAGCTCGTCGATCCGCTGCACGCCGCCTATCCCAACATCACGCTGGCGCCGGCCCCGGGCGGATCGGGCAAGGGCATCAGCGACGCGGCGGCGAACACGGTGCAGATGGGCGGCTCGGACGCCTATCTCTCCAGCGGCCAGATGAGCCAGTATCCGAATCTCCTCAACATCCCGATCGCGATCTCCGCGCAGGCCATCAACTACAACCTTCCCGGGGTCAGCCTCCCGAGCGGGCAGACGGGCCTCAAGCTCACCGGTGACGTGATCGCTCAGATCTACGAGGGCACCATCACCAAGTGGAACGCCTCACAGATCGCCGCGCTGAACCCCGGCGTGACCCTTCCCTCCACGACGATCGTGCCCATCCGCCGCGTCGACGCCTCGGGTGACACCTTCATCTTCACCTCGTTCCTCAGCGCCACCAACAGCCAGTGGAAGAGCCAGGTGAGCTTCGGAACCACCGTCACGTGGCCGCACGTGGGCACCGAGCAGACCGGCAACGGCAACCCCGACATGGTGAACCGGTGCCACGCGACCCCGGGCTGCATCGCCTACATCGGGGTGAGCGTGGAGCAGAGCGCTCTCAGCGACGGCCTCGGCGAGGTCGAGCTGGGCAACGCGGCCGGGAACTTCGTGCTCCCCACCCAGAGCAACATCAGCTCGGCGGTCAGCGCCGGGGCCGGCAGCATCCCGGCCAACCTGGCCAAGCCGCTGATCTACGAGCCCGGCGCCGACTCATACCCGATCATCAACTTCGAGTACATCATGGTTCAGAAGAACCAATCGTCGGCGGACGTGGCCCTGGCCATCCGGACCTTCCTCATGTGGGCCCAGAGCGCAAGCGGCGGCTCGCAGAGCCAGTACCTCGGCGCGGTGGACTTCGTGGCCCTGCCCAGCACGGTCCTTCCCCCGATCCAGCGGGTGATCGCAGAGATCACAGGGTAGGCCGGCGCATGTCGCGATCGCTTCAGGCAAGGTGCATCCGGTGATGCTGGTCCGGGGCCGGGCTCGGGGCATCTCCCCGAGCCCGGCCCCCGCCGGTGCGACGGCGGGGCGAGAGAGCGTCACGCGCTGGGGTGACCGCGTCACCCACGCGGTCGCGGCCGTCGCGGGCATGGTGCCCCTCGGCGCCCTGGCCTTCATCGTGATCGTCATGGTGGTCTCGGCGATCCCGGCCATCCTCTTCTCCGGCACCGGCTTCTTCACCGGCAGCGTCTTCAGCCTGGGGAGCGTCTACGCGCCGCCCATCCACCACCACGGGCTCACGGCGCCCTTCGGTGCGTCGTACGGGGCGCTGCCGCTCATCCTGGGCACGTTCGTCACCTCGCTGATCGCCATCGGCCTGGCGGTCCCGATCTCGGTGGGTGGGGTGCTGATGCTCAGCGAGTGGCTACCCCGCCGGGCCCAGAGCTTCCTCTCCCTCTTTCTCGAGCTCCTCGCCGGGATCCCGAGCGTGGTGTTCGGCATCTGGGGCGTCTACACGTTCGGGCCCTTCATGGCCGCGCACGTCTATCCGCTGCTCACCGGACTCGGCACCGTCATCCCCTGGCTCAAGGGCCCGGTCGGGGCCGGTCAGGGGTTGCTCACCGCCTCGCTGGTGCTCGCCATCATGGTGGTGCCCATCGTCGCCGCGACCACGCGCGAGCTGGTCCGTCGTGTCCCCACCCTGGCCCGCGAGGGTGCCCTGGCCCTGGGGATGACCCGGCACGAGACCGCCAAGGTCGTCACCATCCCGTACGTGCGCACGGGAATCCTGGCTGCGGCGCTGCTCGGCTGGGGACGCGCGCTCGGCGAGACGATGGCCGTGCTCTTCATCATCGGCAACGTCCTCAACGGGTACCCGCAGAACCTCTACCTCTCCGCCAACACCCTCTCCGCCACCATCGCGGGGACCCTGGACGGCGCCCTCACCGACAGCACGGGCACCGACATCAGCGCTCTGGCCGAGATCGGCCTGGTTCTTCTCGTCATCAGCCTGGTCACCAATTTCGCGGGGCGGCTGGTGATCCGCCGCGTGAGCGATCAGGCGCTGCCGGTGGGCCGCGGTGTCTGAGCTCGCCTCCCGCCCTTTCCCGAGCCGCTCGTCGCTGATGCGTCACACGCGCGGGGCGATCTTCTGGCTCCTCTGCGCGATCGCGCTGGCGGTGATCGTCTTCCCCCTCATCGACATCGTGGTCACCCTGGTGCGGGTCGCCGCGCCGCTGCTCAGGCCATCGCTCTTCGCCACCACCACCCAGGCCGGCGGGCTCGGGGTGGAGAACGGCATCCTCGGCAGCCTCCTGGTGGGCGCCGGGGTTCTGATCGTCGCCGGGCCGATCGGCGTCCTCGCGGGGCTGTACATCGCCGAGTTCGCCTCGGGCCGTCCCCGGGCGCTGCTCCGCTTCTTCTCGGAGGTCCTCTCCGGGGTTCCCTCCATCGTGGTCGGTTACGTCGGCTACGTCGTGCTGGTCAAGGCCCTGGGCTGGGGGTACTCGCTGCTTGCCGCCGTGGTCGCCCTCTCGATGCTCATCCTGCCGTACGTCGTCAAGAACACCGAGGTCGCCTTCGAGAGCGTCCCGCGGAGCCTGCGTGAGGGGGCGGCGGCGCTCGGGTTGAGCCGGCTGACCACCATCCGCAGGGTGCTGCTGCCGCCCGCGCTCCCGCTCATCGTCTCCGGTCTGGTGCTGGCGGAGGCCATCGCCACCGGCGAGACGGCACCCCTCCTCTTCACCGCCAACTGGTCCGACCTCAATCCCCAACTGGGCCTCACGCACAATCCCTTCGGCTACCTGACCGGAACCGTCTACTACTCCTTCAACCTCCCGTCCAAGGGGGAGCACCAGCTCGCCTTCGCCGCGGCGCTGGTCACCGTGGTGATGATCCTTCTCATGGTCATCGCCGGCCGTCTGATCACGATGCGGGCGCGCCGCATGACCGCCAACCTCGAGGTGTAGCGAACCCCGGCGCGCCGGCCCCTCCCCTATCCCAGGTGCTCGGTCACGCCGGTCTCGAGGAAGACCAGGTCCTCGGCGAGGTTGGTCACCCGGTCCCCGATGCGCTCGAAGTTCTGGCTCACCATCACGAGCTGCATTCCCCGGAAGACGAGGTCGCCGCTCTCGGACATGAGCTCGACCAGCTCGTCCACGATGCGGTGGTGGATGCGGTTGATCCGGTCATCGCGCGCCGCCACCGCGCGCGCACGCTGGACGTCGTCGGCCACGAGGGCGCCCAGCATCTGCCGCATCTGGTCGGCGCAGACCTCCGCGAGCCGCGGGATGTCGACGTAGGTTCCGATCGGAGGCAGGTCGGCGAGGGTGCGGCCGATCCGCGCGATGTTGGCGCAGTGGTCCGCCATCCGCTCCAGCTCGATGGCCATGTGCAGGAGCCCGAGGACGGCGCGCACGTCGGCTGGGGCCGAGGCCCCGGCCAGCGCCTCGAGGCTCTGCTGGCGCGCCTCGATGAGGAGCCGGTCGAGACGCTCGTCGTCCCCGATCACGGCGGTGCAGAGGTCGACGTCGCGGCTCACCAGCCCCGCCGTGGCGCGGGCCATGGCGCGATCGACCTCCTCGCCCATGCTCAGCACCAGCTCGCGAAGCTCCTGCAGCCGCTGCTGCAGGGCGGCCGCGGAGGTGGGGGTAGGACTCTGCCAGGTCCCGGGCTCGCTCACGGCGCGACCCAGCTTAGGCGATGGGGCGGTCGCCGCACCATGTGATGCACCTCTCGACGCGGCGGCGCGGCTGGATCCTCGCCGGACGCCCGCTCCCCTACGTGCGCGGCTCCGCACCGAGGCGGTCGCGCAGCGCCAGCATCACGGCGTCCTGCCACGGCTGCACCTCGGCGGCCACGAGCGTCCGTTCCAGGCTGCGGAAGGTGAGCCGGAATGTCCACCCCTTGCGCCCGGCACCGATCTGCTCACCGCGGAACTCGTCCCGCAGATCCACCCCCTCGAGCAGAGGGCCGCCCGTCTGGCGGACCACGGCGAGGCCCTGGCTCGCCCGGCGCTCGACCGGCACGGTCACCGCCAGGTCCTGCACCACCGCGGGGAAGCGCGGGACGGGTCGGTACTGGGCGAGGCGGCGCTCCGCCGAGGCCAGGGCGTCGACGCGCAGCTCGGCGACCACGACCCTCCCGCGAAGATCAAACGCGTCGACGGTCGCCGGGTCCAGCTCGCCCACGAGCCCGATCCGGGTGGAGCCGGCGCTCACCCACGCGGTCCGCCCGGGACGCAGTCCGGGGCTCTCCCCGGGCTCCGCGGCCGTCGTGACGTCGCCCAGCTCGCGCGCGACGCGGTCGAGGAGCGCCTGGCAGCGCCGGATCTCGGTGGCCGCCTCCGTGGCGTCGGCGTCGACGTGGATCGCCACCCCGAGCAGGAGCGGCTCCGCGGGGAGCGGGGGCAGGCCCCGATCGGCTCCGTCGGGCGTCGAGCCCGCCGGAGGGCCGTGGCGCTCGCCCTCCCAGAAGGCGCGGCCCAGCTCGAAGATGGCAGCGCCGTCCACGCCCCGGTGGAGGTTCAGGGCCAGGGTCTCGCAGAGGCCCGGGAGGAGGCTCAGCCTCAGGTGGCTCATCTCCTCGCTCAGCGGGTTGAGGACCGGCATCGGCGCGCGGTCGCCGGCCAGGCCGGGAAGCGCGGCGGCCACGGCGGCGCGGGTGAAGACGTACGGCATCACCTCGTCGAGGCCGGCCCCGATGCAGACGTCGCGCACCCGCTCCTCCGGGGGTGCCTCGGCGGCGAGGTGGCGCACCTCCGTGCGGCGGCCCGGCAGGGTGCTGGGGACGCGATCGTAGCCGAGGCTGCGGCCGACCTCCTCGGCCACGTCCTCAGCGATGGTGACGTCGCGCCGGAAGAGGGGCGGGTGGACGGTGAGCCGGTCGGCCTCCTCCTCGACCGCGAAGCCGAGACGCGCCAGGGCCGTGGCGGCCTCGTGGACGTCGACCGGATAGCCGAGCATCCCTCCAAGCCACGCCCCCGTGACCTCGACCGGCCGCAGCTCCGGCAGCGGGGCGGGGTGCTCATCGATGGGGTCGCGCAGGATGTGACCGCCCGCGATCTCGGCGATGAGCGCGGCCGCTCGGCGCAGGGCCAGGGGGGCGAGCTGGTCGGGCAATCCCTTGTCGAAGAGCGCGGACGCGTCGGTGCGCAGCCCGTGGCGGCGCGCGGTGGCCCGGATCGAGGTGGGTTCCCAGGTGGCCGCCTCCAGGAGCACGGCGCGGGTGCCGTCGCCGATCGCGGTCTCCGTCCCCCCGATCACCCCGGCGAGGCTGACCGGCCTCCCGGCGGCGATCACGAGGTCGGCCGGATCCAGCTCCCGGGTCTGCCCGTCGAGGCACTCGAGACGCTCCTCGGCGTGAGCGCGGCGCACCGCCAGGGTGACGGCGCGCCCGCCCCCGGACAGCTCGGCGAGTCGCTCGATGTCGAAGGCGTGCAGCGGGTGGCCCAGCTCGTGGGTGACGTAGTTGGTGATGTCGACCACGCTGTTGATGGGACGCAGGCCGATGGCACGCAGGCGCCGCGCCAGCCACTCCGGCGAGGGTCCGATCGCGACGCCCTCGATCACGAGCGCGGTGAACCTCCGGCAGCCGTCCGGGTCGTCGATGAGGACCTGCGCCCTCCGCGCCGAGGCGGTCGCGGAGAGCAGCGGCTCCGGCAGGCTGCAGTCGGGTTCGTGCAGGGATTCTCCGAGGGCCGCGGCCAGCTCGCGCGCGATGCCGAGGTGGCAGAGGCAGTCCGGTCGGTTGGTGGTGATGGCGAGGTCGAGGAGGACGTCCAGCGCGGGCAGCACCTCGTGCAGCGGTTGCCCGGGCCTCCCCCGGTCCAGGATCAGGAGGCCCTCGGCGTCGTCGCTCACCCCCAGCTCGGCGGCGGAGAGGAGCATCCCCGGGGACCGGTAGCGGCGGAACATCTCCCTCACGCCGAGTGGCTCGGTGCGACCCGGGAGCAGCGTTCCCGGCGGCCCGTAGGCGACCAGGTCTCCCACCTTGACGTTGGGCGCCCCGGTGATCACCCGGACGGGATCGGCCTCACCCGTGTCGATGCCGGCCAGGCGCATCCCGCGGGTCGACTCGGGGACGGCGTCCAGCGCCATCACCTGCGCCACCACCGAGCCCTCGGCGACGTGACCCACACGCTCCACCTCGG
>JAJZNI010000026.1 GCA_021847925.1 bacterium | reverse complement strand
GCTCAGCGCCGGCGTCAGGACTCCCGAGATGAGGGCCGCCGCGCTCTGGGAGCCCACGGTGACCCCGATGGTCGGGCCGACGGGTGGGGGCGCTCGCGGCTCTCGGGCCCCCCCGGGCCGGCCGCCGCCCGGGGGTGAGCGCCCGCGCCCTACGCGATCCTGCGCCGGTAGATGCGCATGGACAGGGCGTAGGCGACGCTGAGGATCCCGACGCACCAGGCGAGCGCGATCCAGATGTCCGTCCCCACCGGGCTCTGGGTCAACAGGTCGCGGATCGTGTTGACGATGGACGTCACCGGCTGGTTCTCGGCGAAGGCGCGGACCGGGCCGGGCATGGTCGTGGTGGGTACGAACGCCGAGCTGATGAAGGGCAGGAAGATGAGCGGGTAGGCAAACGCGCTCGCCCCGTCCACGGACTTCGCGCAGAGACCGGGGATCACCGCGAGCCACGTCAGCGCCAGGGTGAACAGGGTGAGGATGCCGGCGATCGCCAGCCAGGCCGGCGCTCCCGCCCCCGAGCGGAAGCCCATGAGGAGGGCGACGGCCACCACGACCAGGAGCGAGATCAGAGTGGCGACCAGGGATGTGAGGACGTGTCCCCACAGCACGGACGATCGCGCGATCGGCATGGAGTGGAAGCGTTCGAAGATGCCGCTCTGCATGTCCATGAACAGCCGGAAGGCGGTGTAGGAGATGCCGGAGGCGACCGTCATGAGCAGGATGCCCGGGAGCACATAGCTGACATACGAATGCGACCCCGAGCGGATGGCTCCGCCGAAGACGTAGACGAACAGCAGCATGAAGGCGATCGGCACGATCACGGTGGTGATGATGGTGTCCGGGCTGCGCGAGATGTGGCGCAGCGACCGCCCCAGCAGGACCGTGGAATCGGCGACGAAGTGCTTGGTCATGCCTTCTCCTCACCCGCCGGCGCGGACGCGGGGTGCATCTCCGTCGGCACGTCCTGGCCGCGGTGACCGACGACGGCGAGGAAGACCTCCTCGAGCGTCGGCTGCTTCTCGACATATTCCACCGTGGCGGGGGGGAGCAGGCGCCTGAGCTCCGTGAGGGTACCGTTCACCAGGATGCAACCCCGGTGAAGGATCGCGATCCGGTCGGCGAGCTGCTCGGCCTCCTCCAGGTACTGCGTGGTGAGCAGCACCGTCGTGCCCTGCTCTGCGAGCCCCCTGACCGCCTGCCACACCTCGACGCGCGCCTCGGGATCGAGCCCGGCCGTCGGCTCGTCGAGGAAGATGACCCGCGGATTCCCGACGAGGCTCATCGAGATGTCGAGGCGGCGCCGCATCCCACCCGAATAGGTCGAGACCCTCCGTGCGCCCGCCTCGCCCAGGGAGAAGCGATCGAGCAGGTCATCCGCGATCGCTCCGGGGTTCCCGAGGTGGCGCAGCCGGGCGACCATCACGAGGTTCTCCCGCCCGCTCAGGACCTGGTCGACAGCCGCGAACTGTCCGGTCAGGCTGATGGACTCGCGCACCTCCGCGGCCTGGGTGGCGACGTCGAAGCCGTTCACCGTGGCGCTGCCCGCGTCGGCCCGGAGCAGGGTGGACAGGATCTTCACGAGTGTGGTCTTGCCTGCACCATTCGAGCCGAGCAGGGCAAGGATGGTCCCCCGTGCAACGTCGAGCTCGACGCCGCGCAGCACCTCCAGCCTGCCGTACGACTTCGCCAGGCCCCGGACCTGGATCGCCGGTTCCGGGACCTGATCCGCGGTCGTTCGCATCGCGGTTGCCTCCCTCACCGAGGTTCGTCGCTCGGCGACTGCACGCGGCGCACGCTGACATCGCCGAAGGAGGTGCTGGCGCGAATCTCCACCGTCTCCTCGCCCGGCGCCGGAGGACCCCCGACCTCGAGATCGCTGCGGACGCGCCCGTGCCGGGTGTGGAGGTCCAGCCAGGCGGCCACGCCGGCGCGCACCCCCACCTCGACCCGACCCGCGGCGGTGCGGGCGACGACTGCCCCGCGCGCCACCTGGCCGAGGAGCACGGCACCGTTGGCGGTGCGCGCCGTGACCGCGGCGTCGGCGCGGTCCACCGCGATCCTGCCGTTGGCCGACCTCACCTCCAGGTCGCCGCTCACCTGGCCGACCCAGGTGTCACCGTTGGAGTTCCGGATCACGGCCGGCCCCTCGATGGCGGCGATCCGCACGGCGCCGCTCCCCGTCTTCGCCTCCACGCGGCCCCCGGCCCTCTCCACGCTGACATCGCCGAAGCCGGTGCGCACGCGCAGCGGACCCACCTCCTCGACGCGCACCTCGCCGAGCCCGGTGGAGATCTGCGATTCCCCGAGGCGCCCCGAGCACAGCACCGTGGCCATCGAGGCATCGACCCGAACCTCGGAGCCGCACGGCAGCGCGATGCGGACGTCCAGGGAGGGATTGTCCCCCCAGTGCACGTAACGGGTCCAGCGTCCGGGCGCCCGGACCGTGACCAACCTGCCGCTGCGCTCGATCACGGTCTGCTCGGCGGCGGAGACGTCGGACCGCGCATCCGGGCGGCTGGGAAGCACCTCGATGACCGTGTCATGGCGGTCGGTCGCGGTCACGTGGACGGTGCCGACGACGAGCTCCACGCCCATCAGGATCGGCGCGGGGGTGTCGAAGGTGAGGAGGCGCCCCTCCGCGGGGGCCCCGGCGAGGTTCGTGCGGGGGGACGTCGTCATCTGCCCGATCTCCTCGGGGCCACCGGCATCACCGCGCCCAGCCGGTGTGGCGCTGGCGGCCCGCGCCCGGGCCAGGCTGGTGGCGCTCCGCCTCGGTGTTCCGGAGGGCAGCAGCGGTCGCCCGCACGAGCCAGGTGTTGACGGACAGACCCTCACGTCGCGCCGCGCCTTCGACCAGGGTCTTGAGGTGGTCGGGAAGCCGCAGGTTGATCCGGGCGGTCCCGCCCTCGTCGGCCTCCTCCGCCGCGAGCAGCTCACCGGCCGACCACGGAAGGGACCATCCCGCCCCGCCGGGACCCGTGCCCCCCTCCCCCGGCTCCGCGGCGGGCGGGTCGGGGGACGGCCGGCTGACCACGAACTCGGGGTCGCGCCCGCGCAGGCGGAGCTCCACCGACGCCGGGGCCAGGTCGCAGGTGATCTCCTCGACGGCCGCCCCCAGGGCGTCCTGGAGGGCGAGCTGTGCGGCGGCCTCCAGAGGTGCGACGAGGCGCTCGGCGAGGGCACGAGCCTCATCGCCGCCCGCCTGAGCGGTCTGGATCAGCTGCCGCTGGATGGTCTCGATGTGGGGCCTCAGGTCCATGGCATCATGATGACGCCATTATGATGCCATGTCAACATCGCACTGGCTCTGGGCGGCCGGGGGCCGGGTCGGGACGCGGCCCTCCCCCCTTCACGGCCGCTCGGCCGGGGACACCGGTCAGCGTCAAGCTGACCCACCACCGTCAACGCCCCGGTGCAGTCTCCGCAGCTGCGCGTGAAGGCCGGGTCGCGCCGGCGGTGGATTCGCCACCTGGCCGCGGGTCGCAGGCGCCGCCGCCGTCGCGCCGATGCCCCGCGAGCGGGAGGTGACCAGCCCGATGGGCCGGTCATCTGAGCTCGCGTGCGCCCGCCGAATCCGAGGTTGTGGAGGGGGGGTGAAGCAGGTCGGCCAGCAGCTCGACGCCGTCGACGACACGCGGCCCCGGTCGCGAGAGATAGGCGTTGCCATCGACCGCGATGACCCGTCCAAGGTGGCGGACCTCCGGTCGCCGAAGCAGCTCGCCGGCCTGCTGGACCGCACCCTCGAGGTCATAGCCGCACGGGCTGAAGATGGTGGTGTCGATCGCCTCGGCGGCGATCTCCTCCCAATCCACACGCCGCGAGGGCCGGCCCGGCTCGGCGAGCACCGGCACCCCGCCCGCCGCCTCGACCATGCCGGGGACCCAGTGCCCTGCGTTGAACGGAGGGTCCGGCCACTCCAGCACGAAGACACGCTGCCGTGGGAGACCTGCGACGCGAAGGCGCACGGCGTCGAGCCGGGCCCGCAGCTCGGCCATGACGGCGGCAGCCCGCGCCGTCCGCCCCGCGGCGCGGCCGACCAGTCCGACGCACGCGATGACGTCATCAAGCGTTGCCGGGTCGAGGGAGACGACCGCCGCTCGGCATCCCAGGAGACCGAGGGCCTCCTCCACCGCACCCGAGGGGACCGCGCAGACCCGGCAGAGGTCCTGCGCAAGGATGAGGTCGGGACCGATGGAGCGGATGAGCTCAACGTCCAGGGTGTGGAGGGGCTCCCCGGCCGCCAGGCGTGCCCTGACCCATGCGTCGATCTGTCCCGGGCCCGCGATGGCGTCGCTCGGAAGTGCCGGTCGGGACACGACGGGCACCGTGCGCACGCCAGCCGGGTGGTCGCACTCGAAGCTCACGCCCGCCAGCTGGTCGCCGAGCCCCAGGGCGAAGACGATCTCGGTCGCGGAGGGCAGCAGGGAGACGATCCTCACCCGGCAATCTTGCGTGATCGGCGGACGCGACAGAACAGACATGCGTCCGCCACCTCGCACGGGGTGCTCCCTGACCAAGGCGAGACGTCGGGTCGTGCGGGCGGCTCGCGGACGCTCGCCAAGGGGGAGGCGGCGCCGGCGACACGGTGGATGCGCGGGGTGAAAGGGGGATCGGCTCCGACGTAGACTGATGTCCTCGACCAGGGCACGAGGAGCGCGCGATGACGGACACCACCCCGGCGGCGGAGGTGGGCATCGACCCCCGCTGGCAGCGCTATGGCCAAGCGCTGGTGCGTTCCATGGCAGAGGTCCGGGCAGAGACCCCGGAGGAGGTCCACCCCGTCCTCATGGAGACCGCCGACTACTGGCTCTCGCTCGGACTTGCCATCGGCACCTCCCAGCCGGAGGCGGCCGCCCGCCTGCTCGGTCTCATCGAGGCCGAGGAGCCGGGTCGCGCCGAGCTGGGGTCGGACGCGGAGCACTTCCTGGCCGAGGCTCTTGCGTGAGGCGTCGCGGGCTGGTCTCCAACCTCTATCGCGCCGCCCGGATGGCCAACGACGTGTCCACCCTGGCGTCGGGCAACCCGCACCGCATCGCGCGCCGAGCACGCAACAAGATCATCGGTCGGGCCGTGGCCCGCGCCGGGTTGTGGCGGCTGCTCTGGGGGTGAGCCGAGCTCAGCCGGGGTCAGCTGAGGCCTGAGCGGTCCGGCTCGGTCGTGCCCGGGCCCCCGGACGGGCACAGGCGGTGGTCGCGACCCCGGTGGCACGGGATCGCGGGGTGGGTGGCGGTGTCCATTCCCACGGGCCTCGTCCACCTGCCGGGTGCCGGCCCTTCCTCTACAGGTTGACCCGGGTCATGTGCTCCGCCGCGTAGCGATCACCCGCCGCCGCGCCCGGGGGGATGATCGCCTCGATGGCGGCCACCTCCTCCGAGGTCAGGTGGATGTCGATGGCGGCCGCGTTCTCCTCGAGATAGCGGCGCCGCTTGGTCCCGGGGATCGGCACCACGTCGTCACCCTGGGCGAGCACCCAGGCGAGGGCGAGCTGCGCCGGCGTGCATCCTCTGCTCTCGGCCACCTCGCGGAGGCGGGCCACCAGGGCCAGGTTGTGCGCCAGGTTGCCGGCCTGGTACCTCGGCGTGTGGGCTCGGAAGTCGTCGCTGGCGAATGGGGTGGTGCCGCTGATCGTGCCCGTGAGCACGCCACGGCCCAGAGGGCTGTAGGGGACGAAGCCGATGCCCAGCTCACGGCAGGTCGGCAGCACCTCCGCCTCCGGATCGCGGGTGAAAAGCGACCACTCGCTCTGCACCGCCGTCATCGGATGGGTCGCGTGGGCGCGCCGGATGGTGGCGGCGGCCGCCTCGGAGATGCCGAGGTGGCGGACCTTGCCGGCCGCGACCAGCTGGGACATCGCGCCCCAGGTCTCCTCGACGGGCACCGACGGGTCCACCCGGTGCTGGTAGTAGAGGTCGATGTGGTCGATGCCGAGACGCTCCAGGGAGGCGTCGCAGCAGCGGCGCACGTAGTCGGGCCGGCCGTTGACCCCGACCCAGCTGCCGTCCGCCCGGCGCTCGTTGCCGAACTTGGTGGCGATGACGACGCCGTCGCGCCGCCCGCGGATCGCCCTGCCCACCAGCCGCTCGTTGGTGAAGGGGCCGTACATGTCCGCGGTGTCGAGGAACGTGATGCCGAGCTCCAGGGCGCGGTGGATGGTGGCGATCGATTCGGCCTCGTCGGCGGGGCCGTACGACTGGCTCATGCCCATGCAGCCCAGCCCCATGGCCGACACCCTGAGCCCCTGCGATCCGAGCGTGCGTTCGTGCATGCGTCCCTCCTTCCTCGGCGATGGCACCGACCCGGGGTCACGTTACGCCCCCGCGCCCCCACCGCGTCGCACGGCGCTCGCGGGCGTCTTGGCGTCGGGCCGAAGCCAGCGCGTCCCCCGCCGATCCACGACGAAGGGACCCCTCCGATCACTGCCCCGAGGTGATCGGCCTCCCCGCCGGGGTCAGCCGTGGCGCGACGGCTCGGTCAGGTGCGTGGCGACGGCCCGCAGGGCCGATCTCCACGGGAAGCTGTGGGGGTCCTCACCGCTGTCCGGCAACTCCACGACCGTGACCCCCCAGCCCCGGAGCCGCTGCAGGGTCTGGACATACACGGGGTGTGCGCCGAGCGGCGGGAGCACGGCGGGCGCGGCCACCACCGGGCGGCCGGCCGCGATGGCCTCCGCCAGCACCCGGGTGGCGAGCGTGTCCGCGATCCCGACGGCGACCTTGTTGAGGGTGGTGAAGGTGGCCGGGGCCACCAGCAGGGCGTGGGCCACCGGGGTGTCCCCGGGGTCCGCGCAGACCCGGCCGGTGCGGACCGGCACCCCGCTCTGCGTCTCGACGCGGTGGACGTCGAAGAGAGCGTGCGCCGACGGGGTCGTCACCACCGACACGTCCCATCCCTGAGCCTGTGCCGCGGGCACGACATCGGGCACGTCGCTCGCCGCCGGCGCCGCACAGACGATGAGGCACAGGCGCGGGCGGACGCGAACGATGGCCATCTCCCCCACAGGGCGGGTTGGCGCCCGCCAGCCGGATCGATCCTGTTCCGGGACAGTACACCGGCGTCGGCCGCCACGTCCAGGGTTGCCAGCCGGCTCTGGTGGCCGGGACGGCTCCCCCCGGCTGCGGCGCGGCCCGGTGCACCGGCATCCGTGCTCCCAGCCGTTGCCGGGGCACACGGCATACTATCGGCGACGGTCCCACCCCAAGGAGAGCCCTGATGGATGCTCGCGTTGTCGGCACCACGATGCCCGTCCTCGAGGTCACCCTCGACCCCGGCGAGGTCGTCTTCTCCGAATCGGGGCAGCTCTCCTGGATCACGGCGTCCATCCAGATGCGGACCTCGACCCAGGCGGGCGGTGGCGGCGGAATCGGCGGCGTCTTCCGGCGCGCCATGGGCGGCGGGACCCTCTTCATGACCGAGTACGGTGCCCAGGGGCAGCCGGGGACGGTGGCTTTCGCGGCCAAGCTCCCCGGCTCCATCTTCCCCGTCGACGTCGCTCCTCAGCCGGGGATGAGCTACATGGCCCAGCGCCACGGCTTCGTCTGCGGCACCCAGGGCGTGGCCCTCTCCGCCGGTTTCCAGCAGAGGCTCGGCGCGGGCCTCTTCGGCGGCGACGGCTTCATCCTGCAGAGGATCGCGGGGCAGGGACGTGCCTGGATCGAGCTCTCCGGGGAGGTGGTCGCGTACGACCTGGCCCCCGGGGACGTGATGCGGGTCCACCCCGGGCACGTGGGCCTCTTCCAGGACACCGTGCAGTTCGGCATCACGACCGTACCGGGCATCAAGAACAAGTTCTTCGGCGGGGACGGCATCTTCCTGGCTCAGCTCGCCGGGCCGGGCCGGATCTGGTTGCAGTCCATGCCACTCCCGATCCTGGCCCACGCCATCGGGGAATACCTGACGGGAAGCGCCGTCGAGGGTGGCGCGGCCGGCGGTGCCGCGGGAGGGCTGATGGGAGGCCTCCTGGGGAGATAGCGGTCGGGCCCGCTCAGCGGGCGGCGTGAATGGCGGAGCGCGGGGTGCCACCGCCCTCGGGAGTGGCCGTGTCCCGCGCGGGCGCGTCCGGGCGCGCCGTCGCGCCGGGTGGCGCCGGGTCGGGGACCCACGCGCGCACCGCCGTGCCGCGAGAGGGCGCGCTGTCGATGCGCAGCTCGCCCCCCAGACGGGCGACGCGTTCGCGCATCAGGGCCACCCCGTAGTGGCCACCGCCGTGGCCGGTCACGGAGGGGGAGAAGCCCACTCCGTCGTCGACCACCGACACCGCCGCCCGCTCCCCGTCGCGCTCCAGCGTCACCGCGACCCAGTGCGGCCGCGCGTGCTTGCGGATGTTGGCGATCGCCTCCTCGCCCACCTGGCACAGGGTGCTCTGAGCCGGTTCTCCGACGGCGACGCCCAGGCGGTCGTGCAGTGACGCCTCCACACCGTCCGCCCGGAGCGGGGCGAGCGCTTGGAGCAGGGCATCCGCGAGAGTTCCGCTGCCGCGCGGCGGTGGCCGGAAGCCGGCGAGGATCCGCCGGAGCTGACGATCCGCATCCCGAAGAAGCGAGCCGATCGTCTCGGTGTCCGCTGCCGCGGGAGGGCGGCCGTCCCTGGGTGGGGCGGAGAGCCGCAGGCGCGCCGCCGCCAGGAGCTGGAGCACGTCGTCGTGGATGGTGGCGGCCAGGCGCTCGCGCTCCAGGGCCGCGGATTGCTCGCGGATGGCGTCCTCGAGCAGCTTCTCGGCGGTCACGTCCACGAAGGCGACGATCGCGCAGCGCACCCGCCCCGCCCCGTCCCGCAGCGGCGCGGCCCATGCGCGCAGCCTGACCCGCCCGCGCTCGCCGTGCTCGATCTCGAGCTCGGCCGCCGAGTGCTCGCCGGCGAGAGCGCGGGTGAGCGGAAGGTCGACCTCCGGGTACGGCTCGTCGGTGCCGCACCGGAAGACCCGGTACGCGGCCGCGTAGCCGCCCGGCCGAATCCCGGCCAGCATCGCGTGGCCGGTGAGCTCGTCGGCGACGCGGTTGCGGTGGATCGCGGCCCCGTGCTCGTCGGCGACGAAGATGCCGACCGGGAGATGGCGCAGGAGGTCCACCACCTGGCGGGGCAGGTCGCCGGGCATCTCACCGTTCAGCGCCTGCAGGACGAGGTCGGCCGGGGTCGGCATCGCGTCCGGCCCGATGCGGTTCTCCTCAGGACCCTCCCTCTTGGTTCCCAGCGCCACGTCCGTTGCTCAGACCATATGGCGAAGCCAAGGGCGGGTTCTCGCCAGACCCGACGCAGGCCCGTAACACCCCGGTCGCGAACGGGCGGTGGGATGAGGCCGGTGTCCCGGTCCCGCCCGCGGACGCGGACTTCCCCGTGACCCCACCGGAGAGCGTGCGGGCTCGCCCGTGGCCCGGAGGCCCGCTCCACCCTGCCGCGGCTCAGCCGCTGACCCGGGGATCGAGGAGCTCCACCCGCTGCACATCAGCCCGCCCCTCTCCCCGCAGCGAGACCAGGAGCATCCGCTCCAGCGCGTCCCTGGGCATGATGCACTCGAGGCAGGCCGCCGGCGTCAGGACCAGACGCACCCTCGCCGTCCCCTCGTGGACGCCGTCCAGGGCCAGATCCGCGCCGTCCGCCTGAAGCGCCAGGCGCAGCTCCTCAAAGGGTGGCATCGCCTGGGACGTGGCGCTCCTCCCCCTGGCCTGCAGCACTGTACACAGTCGTATATACTACCATACACAAACCAGGTGGAGGTCTCTGCGACAGGGCTGCGGACGCCGGGCGGGCGAAGCGTTCGATGGACGCCACGCGGCACTCCGCGGGGACGTGGCGTCAACCGGCCCGGCGCCGTCAGGGACGGAACGTCGGAGTGGAGGTGTGCATGGTGACAAGCCGACATGATGCCGCGGCACTGGCAGACCGCTGGAACCTCGTGCTGCCGGTGGATCTCGATGTCCAGGACAGGGCGCGTCCAGCCGTGCGCCTGGGCTCTCTGCAGGGCAAGGTCGTCGGTCTCCTGAACAACAGCAAGGGCAACGCCGATCACCTTCTGGAGCGGATCGCCGTGCACCTGAGCGGCGAGCATGGGGTGCGAGACTTCGTGCGGCTCACCAAGCCGATCTTCAGCAGGCCGGCCCCGGAAGCGCAGCTGGAGCAGCTCCATCTGTGCGATGCGGTCATCACGGCGATCGCCGATTGAGGGTCATGCACGTCGTGCAGTCTGCACGACATCGCCAGGCTCGAGGCCATGGGGGTCCCGAGCGTGGTACTGTGCACCACCCCCTTCGCTCCGGCGGCAGCGCTGCAGTGGCGGGCGCTCGGTCACGACCAGCCCGCGCCGATCGTCACGGTCGGGCATCCGCTGGGTAGCATGCCCGTCGAGCAGGTGCTGACCGAGGCCGACGCGGCGGCCGATCTGGTCGCGGCGGCGCTCGTGCAACCGCGAGGGGACCGTTGAGCTACTTCTCCGACCTGCACGTGGTGGATCTCTCGCGCAACGTGGCCGGTCCCCTGAGCGGGATGCTGCTCGGGGATCTCGGTGCCGACGTGGTCAAGATCGAGAACCCGCGGGGCGACGACGCGCGCCGCCACGGTCCTCCCTTTGTCCACGGTGAGAGCGCGTACTTCCTCTCCCTGAATCGAAACAAGCGTTCCGTCGTGCTCGACCTGAAGCAGGCCGGCGGCCGGGAGGCGCTCACCCAGCTGCTGAGCAGGGCCGACGTCGCCATCTCCAACTTTCGCCCTGGTGTCCTCGAACGGCTCGGGCTTCCCCCCGCCCAGATCATGAGCCGCAATCCGCGTCTGGTCCTCGCGCAGATCAGCGGGTTCGGGCCGGCCGGGCCGTGGGCCGGCAGGCCCGCCTACGACCACATCATCCAGGGGATCTCCGGCCTGATGAGCATCACGGGCACCGAGGAGACGGGCCCTCTCCGGGTCGGGGTGTCGATCTCGGACGTGCTCACCGGTCTCTACACCGTGTACGGCGTGCTGACGGCCCTTCTGGAGCGCGAGCGGACCGGAAGGGGCCAGCTCGTCGACGTCTCGCTGCTGGGAGCCACGCTCGCGAGTCTCACGTTCCAGGCGGGACAGTTCCTCACCGCCGGGGTGTGCCCGCAGCCGCTGGGCAACGACCACCCGATGATCGCGCCGTACGGGACCTTCACGACCGCGGATGGGCACGTGAACCTCGCCGTCGGCAACAACGCCATGTTCGAGCGCCTCTGCGTCACGCTCGGATGCCCCGACCTCGTCGTCGACCCGCGGTTCGTCGACAACCCCGCTCGCGTGTGCCATCGCAGCGAGCTGAAGGCCGCGCTCAATGCCTGCCTGGCCCGGCGAACCACGGCGGAGTGGGTCATCGCCCTGGGAGAGGCGGAGGTCGCGGCGGGTCCGGTTCTCCGCATCGACGAGGCCCTGGCCCACCCGGCGACGCTCGCCCTGGAGATGATAAAGGAGGTCGAGCATCCGGTGGCAGGGAGGCTGCGCCTGCTGGGCTCGCCCGTTCGCCTGTCGGAGACCCGGACCGAGGTGCGCACCGCCCCCCCCACGCTGGGCCAGCACACGCGAGAGGTGCTGGCCGAGGCCGGGTGCTCCGACCGCGTGATTCGCGCCGTCATCGAGGGGGAGCCCTCGCCATGACCGTGAGCAGCCAGGACGAGCTGGAGGCGGTGAATCGCGGATTCCATGAGCTGGGCTACACGGATGGGCTGCCGATCATCCCCCCCACCGAACGGCGGGTCGCGGCGATGGTGGAGGCCAGCGGCCGTGCGGGCGACGACTCGATCGGGAGGATCCCTCCCAGCTGGGGGGACGCGACCGTGGCCCGGGTGGCCGCCAACGCCGTGATGGCGGGCTGCGAGCCGGCCCACATGCCGGTGGTGCTGGCCGCGCTCCGTGCCACGCTGGACAGCCGGTTCAACCTCCACGGCGTGCAGTGCACCACCCACGTGACCACGCCCCTCGTCGTGGTCAACGGGCCCGCGGCCCGGGAGCTCGGCGTCAACGGCGCCGCCAACTGCTTCGGTCAGGGATGGGTGGCCAACGCGACGATCGGGCGGGCGGTGCGGCTGGCGCTCGTCAACATCGGTGGCGCGCGCCCTGGCGAGATCGACCGGGCCACCTTCGGTCACCCGGGGAAGTACACGTACTGCATCGCGGAGAACGAGGCCGAGTCGCCCTGGCCGCCGTTCTCCGTGGAGTCGGGCGGGCTCGCCGAGGGTCAGAGCGCGGTGACCGTCTTCGCCGCCGAGGCTCCGCACAACGTGAACAACCACGAGTACGACCCCTACCGGCTGCTCGATGCGATCGCGCGCACCATCGCCACCCCGGGGGCCAACAACTTCTACGTCATGGGCGACTACGTCGTGGTGCTGGGCGTGGACCATGCGAGGATCCTGGCGTCGGCGGGGTGGCGGCGATCGCACGTGCAGGCGTACCTGTTCGAGAAGGCGCGCCTTCCGGTGGCGATCCTCCGGCACGGCGGCATGTACAGCTCCCGGGTGGAGCGCAACCTGTGGCCGCGCTGGGTGGAGCGGGAGAGCGACCTCTCCCTGGTGCCTCCCGTGCGCCAGTCCCAGGACCTCAAGATCTTCGTGGCGGGGGGGGCGGGCCCCCATTCGGTGGTGATCCCGGGCTGGGGAACGAGAGCGGTGACCGTCGCCGTGGAACCGGCATGACGCTCGCGGCGACGATCGCCCGATTCGCCGCTCGCGCCGATCTCTCCGGCTTCCCCCCGGAGGTGGTCGCGGCGGCGCGCCGGTCCATCCTCGACGCTCTCTCGGTCGCGGTGGCGGGGTCTCAGACGGGGACGGCGCGGGCGGCCCGCGCGGCTCTCCTGGGCGGCGGAGAGGAGGGTGACGCCGCCGTCCTGGGCACCGCGCTGCGCGGCACGGCCTCCACGGCGGCCCTTCTCAACGGTATCGCCGGCCATGCCCTCGACTACGACGACGTCTGGGCCGACGACGACGGTGTGCGGGCCTGGCGCGGTCATCCCTCGGTGTGCGTGCTGCCGGCGTGCCTCGCGGTGGCGGAGGCGGCGGGGCGCCCGGGAAGGACGGTCCTCGAGGCCTACATCGTGGGGGTGGAGATCGCCGGGAAGCTGGGCAGCGTGTTCGGTCCCGATCTCGGCCGCGCGGGATGGCACCCGACGGTGGTCCTCGGCACCGTGGCGGCGGCGGCCGCCGCCGGTCGCGTGCTCGGGCTGGACCCGGGGCGCCTGGAGATCGCCCTGGGGATCGCGGCGACGGAGGCCGGCGGCCTGCATCGAAACTTCGGCACCGACACCAAGCCCTTCCACGCGGGACACGCCGCTCGCTGCGGGGTGGATGCGGCGCTCCTGGCAGGCGCCGGTTTCACCGCCAACCCCAACGCGGTCGCCGACTATGTGCGGGTCTTCGGGGGGGACCCCGCCACCGCGGTCGCGGTGGCGGACGAGCTGGGAGCGAGCTACGAGCTGGCGACATGCGGGCTGGCGATCAAGAAGTACCCGTGCTGCCGGTTCGCGCACCTCCCCGTGGATGCCGCCCTGGACCTGGTCGCCGAGCTCTCCGCCGGCCCCGAGGCGGTGGAGGAGATCCTGGTGCGGATACAGCCCGGAGCCGACGATGCGCTGGTCTGTCCCGACGCCCGCACCGGCCTGGAGGGGAAGTTCAGCCTCCCCTACGCCATCGCAGCCTCCGTGGTCGATCGCCGGCTCTCCCTCGGCTCGTTCACCGATGCCGCCGTGCTGAGGCCCGAGGTGCGCCGTCTCATGTCCAGGGTGAGGACGGAGCACCGTGGCGATCCGGGCGCCGAGGTGGTGATCACCGCGTCGGGGGCCAGCATCTCCCGCCGGGCGACCGTGGTCCGCGGCGATCCCGCCAACCCCCTGAGCCCCGAGGAGGAGCTCGACAAGTGTCGCTCCTGCCTCGAGGGTGTGGTCGGCGGCTCGGCGGCGGATCGCCTCGTCGCCATGGTCAGCGGTCTTGCGGATCTCCGCTCCGCCGCCGAGGTCGTCGAGGTCCTTCGCCCCCAGGTGGGTGCGAACGCGACGCTCGGGAGTGCCGCACCAGCTCGCGGATGACCCTTCCCGCTGGGAGCGCGCCGGCCTGCACGCAGGCCGGCGCGCGTGGCGGGGCCCCGGCCGTCCTCACGGCCGCGACCGCCGCTCCCCGTCGATCACCCGGCGGCGCTCGCGATGTCCGGCAGGAGGCCGTCCCATCTGCGCATGTAGGCGCGGCGGCCCTCCTTGAGACGCGCGACCAGGTCGCGGTACTCGCCAGCGCGCCCCTGCCGTTCGTAGAGGTGCCGCGGCTCGAGGATCTCCGGGTCGTCGATCCCGGGGACGGAATCCGCAAGCTCATAGCCGAAGTCCGGGTCCCGGTGCCAGGAGATGGTCCCCTCCGCGATGGCCTTCACGATGGCGCTGGAGTGGTCGATGCTCACCTTGACGCTGCGCGGGTCGGTATCGCCCCCGCCGATCCGCCCGGTGTTCATCAGAAAGGCCTCGAAGCCGCAGCTGGACTGGAGCTCGAGGAAGCGGTTGCCCTGCTGCTCGTGGCGCAGGGGAAAGAAGGGGTTGGTCCCGGGCACGCGCAGGAACTTGCCCTCCTCGTCGTTGCCGCCGGCGCTCGTGCCCTGGGTCTCGCCGAGCATGAAATAGGCCGCCGCATGGAGCGGATCGAGGCGCGCGACCCCGGGGATGATGCTCTCGTTGCGATTGAGGATCAGCAGATGGTGGACCCTGGGGATCTCACGCACGTCGCGATGCGTGCCTCCAAGGGCCTCCATGCGAAACACCGCGCGCCCGTTCTGCGTGTAGGAGGTGTCGAAGAAGTCGACCTCGCCGTCCGCGTTCTGCGAGACGTTCTCGAGGTAGGTGTCCGGCCTGCGCACCGCGCCGTATATGGTCGGTTCGAACTTGGGGTCGAGGCTGAAGGTCTTGGCGAAGCAGCCATTCTCCGTCCCCACCACCCGGCCGTCGGGGTAGAGGGCGATGAAGTCGTCCTGCACCGGGCTGGAGCCGTTCTGGCGAGTGAATGTCGTGGTGGTCTTCCCCGTGCCGGAGAGCCCGACGATGAGGATCGTCCGGTCGCCCCGCGGAGTGGGCACCACCTTGCAGCCCGCGTGCATGGCGAGCCCCCCGCGGGCGTCGACCAGCGCGTTCCACATCCGCAGGCCGCCCTTCTTGGACTCTCCGAAGTAGTCGGAGTTCATCACCCGGGTGACCCCGGCCTCGAGGTCGACGGTGATCACCCTCTGGTTCGGGTACCCGGGCACGCTCAGATTCGGCGTGTAGATGACCACGAGCTGCGGTTCGAAGCCGGGGCCGGGACGGTCTGCGTCGAAGTACAGCCAGTGCTGCATGCCGGCGATGTTGGCGTTGGCCGCTTCGATGTACAGCCGCGCGCGGACCCGTTCGGCGGGGTCGTTGCCGATGTGGCCGTCGATCACCACCATCTCCTGGCCGCGGATGTAGGCATCCTGGAGATCGGCCAGGCGCGCGCCCTCCCTCCGGCTCAGGGTCTGGTCGCTGTGCGCCTCGGGGTTGTCGGTGACCACGTAGGTGCTGGCGCTGCTCCGAGCCGTGACCCGGGTCTGCACGTTCAGGTTGCCGAAGTTGGTCAGCCGGGCGTTCGGCATTCGCTCGGTCAGCTCACGGAGCTCATCCGGGGTCGGGTTCCAGCGGATGCTCTGAGCCTCGGGTACGGTTGCCGCGTCTGCTACCATTCGTGACCTCCAGGAGTTGCGGTCGTCTGCACAGCCCTAGCCCGTGAGACGCGCGAGCAGCGTCGCACCCTGCTGCCTGGCGCGCGTGGCGCTGGCGACCTTGATCTGCTCGTAGCCGCGGATCATGTCCGGAAGGCCCGCGACCTGGAGCGCGATTTCCCGGTTCTCCGGGGTCAGGACCTCCAGCACCTGCGCCACGGTCGCCCGGTACCAGCCCGGGAGCTCGCGCTCGATGCGGCGCACCTCCGGCCATCGGAAGATGTCGGCCCACGTGCCGCGGACCCGGCGGAGCGCGTGCAGCGCCGTGAACGCCGGGTCGAACCAGCCACCGAGACGAACCTTGCGCCGCAATCCCATGGCCCGCAGCAGGGGGGGGTGGAGCAGGTACCCGATCGCCGCCGGCGCCTCGAGCCCCGATCCCGCGCGGACCCGGGCCCGGGCGCGGTGGTGCAGGCGGGCCACCTCGTACTCGTCCTTGTAGGCCATCAGCTTGTGCAGCGAGCGCGCGACCTCGCGGGTGAGAGCGAGGTCGGAGGCCTCGCCAAGGCGGGCACGCTCGCGCTCCGCGCAGCTCAGGACGAACGTCACGTAGGAGGTGGCGTAGCGGGATGACTGATAGTCGATGAGGTCACCCCCGCGGATCCGGAGCAGGCTGCGGGTGGCGTCGTCGAGGCCCTTCGCGCGGTCGACGAGCCCGCTCAGGGCGGGATGCCGGCGCCAGAGGTCGGCCGCGCGCTCGAGGCGTCCGGCGGGGAGGGGTGTGGGTGGCGCCGCGCTCAGCTCCGCGACGCGAGCCGGGTCGTGCCGGGCCAGGCGCCCGTAGCGGAAGGCCTGGACGTTGCGCTCGACGGCGACGCCGTTCAGCCGGATTGCGGCCTCGAGCGCATCGGCGCCGATGGGCAGGAGTCCCGCCTGGTAGGCCGATCCCAGGGCGATCAGGTTGGTCGTCATGTGATCGTCGAAGAGGGTGTCGGCGAGGAGGCCGGCCTCGACGGTCACCGTCCTGCCCGGGTCGGTGCAGGCCTCGATGGCCCTCACGAAGGCGTCGCGTGGAGGCTGCACCCGGGGGTCGCGGATCGTCCGTCCGTCGGGGAGGAGGGTGGTGTTGAGGACCGCGGCCGTCCGACCGGGCCCGCAGCGCTCGAGGTTGCGGGCGTCGGAGCCGGCCATCAGGTCGAGGGCGAGGTAGAGGTCGGCCTGCGCGCATCCCACCCGGCTGCTGGCGGCGGGTCCCCGCTCCCAGATGGCGATCGAGCTGACCACGGCCCCCCATTTCTGGGCGGCCCCGGTCTGGTCGTAGCTGGCGATCCGCCTGCCCTCGAGGGTGCCCGCCCAGCTCAGGATGGCGTTGAGCGTCAGCACCCCGGTCCCGCCCACGCCGGTGATGTGGATCCGGTACGGGTCAAGGCAGCTCGGACGGGCCACGTCGGGCACGGCGTCCGCATCGAGCTCCGGGGGGGTGCGCCTCACGCGCCCGGACCCCGGCTTGGCGTCAACCGTCATGAAGGACGGGCAGTCGCCGGTGACGCAGAGGTGGTCCTGGTTGCACGAGGACTGCTGGATCCGGGTCTTGGGGCCGAACTCCGTGGCCACCGACTGCAGCGACATGCAGTTCGCGGCCCGGCCGCAGTCGCCGCAGCTCTCGCACACGTCCTCGTTGATGACGAGGTACCGGGATGGGCGTGGCGCCAGGCCCCGCCTCTGCTTGCGGCGCCGCTCATTCGAGCATTCACCGTCGTACAGGAACACCGTGACGCCGGCGGTGCGCTCGAGGTCGGTCATGAGCGCCTCATAGCCCTCGGGCCCCTCGAGCCGGCAGTTGGAGGGCCAGCGGACGCCCCTGTACACGTGGGGGTCCTTGGCGACGATCGCCATCTTGGCCACCCCCTCCAGCGCGAGCAGCCTGGCGAGGCGCGGCACCTCGATCTGGCCGACGGGCTTCTGCGCGCCCGTGTTGGCGATCGCCCCGTTGTAGAGGATCTTGAAGGTCATGGTGACACCCGCCGCGATCGCGAAGCGGATGTTCTGGTAGCTGGAGTGGAAGAGGCTGCCGTCACCGGTGTTGACGATCATGTGCTGCCGGTCGGTGAAGGGGGCGAGCCCGATCCAGGCCAGGCCGTCGCCGCCGTACTGCGTGACCACGTCGGTGTGACGCTCCGGCTGGTCGATGACGGTCGCGAACACGTGACACCCCGGAGCCGACCACGCCGTCTGGCCGGGAAGCAGCCGCGTGGAGAAGTTGTGCGGGCAGCCGGAGCAGTAGTTGGGAAGCCGGAGGGGGAGGAGCTCGTGGCGGCGTTCGCGGGCCGCCGTGATCTCCTCGATCCGGGCCGAGATCCGGGTCGGGCCGGGGAGCAGCTCGGCGAGGCGCGGCCCCAGGAGGCGCGTGATGGCGTCGGCGTCGAGCCCGCCCCACGCGGGGAACCACTCGCGCCCCTCGCGGTCCCGCTTGCCGTGGACGCGGGGAGCGCCGGGGAGCCCGGCCAGCGCGGCGCACACCTGCTCCTCCAGGAAGCCACGCTTCTCCTCGATCACGATGACCTCCTCGAGCCCGAGCAGCGCGGATCGCAGGAAGGAGAGGTCGGCAGGGTACAGGCATGCGAGCTTCACGAGCCGCACCCCCGCATGCGACAGCGCGGCGTCGTCGACGCTCATGTCGGCGAGCGCGTGGCGGAGGTCGGCCCAGCTCTTGCCGGCGGCGACCACGGCGACGCGGTCGGAGGAGGACGTGAGCACGGCCTCATTGAGCCGGTTGGCGGCGACGTAGGCGAGGGCGGCCGGGTGACGCTGCGTGTAGAGAGCCCGCTCGTTGGCGACCGTCTCGCCGGGGAGGAACCGGAAGTACTGTGCCCTTCCACTCCGCTGGGCGGGGTCCTCCGGCTCGGGGATCACCGGCACGGGCGCGTCCGGCGACACCTCGCAGACCTGCGCGCTGTCGCACAGCTGCGTGACCAGCTTCAATCCCACCCAGCAACCGGAGTGCCGCGACATGGCCACCGCGTGCAGGCCGAGCTCGAGGATCTCCTGCACGGACGACGGATAGAGGAGGGGAATGCCGCAGTGGGCGAAGGCGTACTCCTGCTGGATCGGCAGCGTCGAGGACACCGCCTCGTGGTCCTCTCCGCTGAGCACGACGACCGCGCCCCGAGCGCTGGTCCCCATGTAGTTGCCGTGGCGCATGGCGTCCAGGGAGCGGTCCATGCCCGGGCCCTTGCCGTACCAGATGCCGACAACACCGTCATAGCGCTCATGGGGATAGAGGTCCAGGAGCTGTGTCCCGGTGACGGCGGTGCTGGCCAGCTCCTCGTTCTGGCCGGGCTGATGCACGATGCCGAACCGGCCCGTTATCGTGGAGGCTGCTTGCAGCGACCGGTCGTAGGCGGCGAGCGGTGACCCCGGATACCCCGATATGAAGGTCCCGATCCGGCGCCCGGCGGCGCCATCGCGGCGCGCCTGGTCGATGGGCAGGCGAACGAGGGCCTGGATCCCGGTCAGCAGGACGCGGCCGTTCTCGACGAGGTAGCGATCATCCAGAGAGGGCGCGGGGGGCGGGGCGGCATCGGCGGACGCCACGCGCTACGCGTCCTGTCCCCGGCCTGCATGCGGGTGCGACCCGCGTGGGCGCGCACCCGCGACTCCGCGACGGGTGGATCGGTTCAGGCCCCGCCGTTCTTCCATCACGAAGCTCTCCCAGCCGAGCTCTCCGGCGCCAGGGATGTTCGAGGTCGGGCGCATACGCCAGTATACAGAGCGGCGGATTGCGATGCGGGATTGGGGGTCGCCTGGAGCACCCCGGTCCCTCAGCCGGCAAGGCTGCCGTAGAGGGCCGTCTCGAAGGCCGCGACGAGCTTCAGCACCTGGGGATCCGCGAACGGCAGCACCTGGGTGCACACCACGGCGGCGAGGCGGCGCGCGCGGTCCAGCCAGTAGTAGGTGTTGTTCAACCCGGCCCAGGTGAGGCTGCCGGCGCTGCGGCGGGAGGGGACCGCCTCCATGGTGATCATGTGCCCCAGCCCCCATTTCTTGGGGATGCCGGGGAACATCTCGACGTCACGCGTGAGATCGGGCCTGGCGCTCACCATCCGGGTGACGGCCAGGTCGCCGATCTGATTGCGCTCCATCTCCGCCACCGTCTCCGCGCGGAGGATGCGGACGCCGTCGATCGTGCCTCCGTTCATCAGCATGCGCAGGAAGGTCAGGTAATCCCCGGCGGTCGAGTACAGCCCGCCGCCCCCGCGGTCGAACTCGCGCGCGCCCGCGGGCCGTTCCGGCAGGGTCTCCAGGTCGCCGCCCGCAAGCCGCCGATGCCGGCCCGCGATGCGCGACCGCATCTCCGCGGTGAGCTCGAAGCCGGTGGAGGTCATCCCCAGCGGCTCTGTGATCTCCCTGCGGATGCAGGCGCTCAGTCGCTCGCCACACACCCTCTCGACGGCAATGCCCACCCAATCCAGGCTGCTGTACTCCCACCTCTCCCCGGGGTCGCTCACGAGCGGCGTCCTCCACAGCGTCTCGAGGCGCCCCTCGGACACGTCGGGGATGCCCCTCTCCGTCGCATAGCGCCGGATGGTGGCGTTCCACCGGTCGTAGGCGAATCCGGCGGTGTGGGTCAGAAGCCTGCGCAGCGTGATGGGACGCGCCGGCGGCCGCAGCCTCGGCGTGCCGTCCCCTCCGAAGCCCTCGAGGACGGGCACGGCGGCGAGCTCGGGCACGACGTCGACCAGGGGCTCATCGAGGTGGAGCCGCCGCCGCTCCACCTGCTGCAGCGCGGCGACGGTGGTGACGGTCTTCGTCATGGAGGCGATCAGGAACACGGTGTCCGTGGTCATGGCCTGGTCCTGACCCAGCGACCGGGCGCCCTGGGCGCCGGCATAGACCACCCCGGCATCGGTGGCGGCTGCCGCGACGACGCCGGCCACGGCACCGGCGTCCACCGCCTGCCGGAGCACGCGATCCAGGCCCGATGCCGGGGTCACGCGGAGCGGTCTTGCGGAGGGGCGCCCCGCTCGGGAGCGCGGCCCTCGGCGCGGGTCACGCGGCGACGCCCTCGTCCTCGGCGCCGAGCTGGGGCTGAGCCGCCTCCTCGAGGCGATTGCGGAGCAGGGCGGCAACGCGGTACGCGGCGTGCACGAACCTGCTGTAGGGAAGGGTGAGGAAGAGCGCGAAGACCGACGCCAGGTGGAGGTCGAGCAGGATGGGCATGGCGGGGGTGGCGCGCAGGATCAGGAGGATCATCCCGGTGATCGCCACGAGGTTGAGGACCGCGACGAAGCTCACGTCCTGGGGAGCCGGCCGCTCGTGGCGAAGCCGCCACGCCGCGTACCTGAGGTGGAGCAGGCCGGTGCAGCCGGCGATGACCCCCACGCCTCCGATGATGCCCAGCAGCACCGGCAGGGAGGTGACGGGGTAGGGAGGCATCCGGTGGAGGATGTCCTGGTAGATCGCGGCCACGCACGTGGACGCGAAGTCCAGCAGGAACCCGTAGAGGACCGCCTGGTGCAGCAGGCGGCGCCCGTGGGACGGTCGGTCCGGGTCGGGGTAGGGGCAGCCCGGCCCTCCTCCGCCCAGATACCGGAGGGGGACGACGTCGGCGATGACCCCGCGCCAGGCCGCACCCCAGGACGCCTTCCCGGGGCGCACTGTCCCCGAGCGCCAGAACGTCACGATCGCCCCGGAGACGACGGCGATGATGAAGAGGGCCGCGAGCCCGAACGCGAGCACCATCCCCAGCCAGGGGATGACCGTGTAGAAGGAGCCGGGACCGGAGCGGCCGGCGACGAGCGAGCGGCCGTTGGCCGACTCCGCGACCAGGGCGGCGACGAAGCCGCCCAGCGTGGCGACGGCGACCGAGGCGCGCGGATGGTGCCACAGCAGGGTGGCGAGGCGGTGCGGCCACGCGTAGCGCACGTAGCCGGCATCCCGCGCCGTGCGCAGGGTCGCCGGGATGTCCACTCCGAACTCGTGGGGAGGCGCGTACATGCACGCATCGAGGCACGCCCGGCAGTCATGGCACAGGTTGGCGAGATAGGTCACGTCGGCTTCGGTGAAGGTGGAGCGAAGCTCCAGCGCGGGGAAGACCGCGCAGTATCCCTCGCAGTAGCGGCAGGCATTGCAGATGTTCAGCTGCCGTTGGGCGGATTCGAGGAAGGTCTCAGTCGGCAACTTGTGACGCCTCATGGCCGGCGATGCGGCCGAACACGGTGCCGATGGTCAGTCCGAGCCCAGCCAGATAGCCATCGGTCAGGACGTTGCCCGCCATGATCTCTCCGGCGGCGAAGAGCCTGGCGAAAGGTGAGCCGGCTTGGGTGAGGATCTGTGCTCTTTCGTTGATGGCCACCCCCATGAACGTGAACGTGATTCCCGGCCGGAGCGGGAAAGCCGAATAGGGCGGATGGTCCAGGGGCCGCGCCCAGTTGGTCTTCGGCGGGTCGAGGTCGGAGGTCGCCACGTGATCGAGCTGCGACAGGTCAAGCGGCGAGCGTCCGTCGCAGTGGGCGTTGAACTCCGTGACGGTCCTCTCGAGCGTGTCGGGGTCGAGCTCCAGGGCCCGGGCCAGATCGGGGAGGGTGCCGGCTGTGATGGGGGGATAGAGGGGCTGGATGAAGCGTCCCGTCATGCTCGCGTCGACGATCGCGTAGGCGATCTGGCCGGGCTGGCGCGCGATGAGCCCGCCCCACGAGGCATACCGCTTGGGCCAGATGTCGGCGCCCTCGTCGGAGAAGCGTCTGCCCTCCCGGTTCACGACGATGCCGAAGGGGAGGCAGTCGAGGCGGGTGGCGATGCCCCCGTCGAACTTGGGCGACCTTGCGTCGACGGCGATGGCGTGGAAGCCGCGCGCGTCGCCGCAGGTCGCGGCCCCGAGGTCGAGCAGGCGGGCCAGCACCGCTCCGTCGTTGTGGGGCGTGCCTCTCACGATGTACTGGTCGGCTGCGGCACCCCAGTAGCGTCTGAGCCAGGGAAGGTTGGCCTCGAACCCACCGCACGCCACGACGACGGCCCGGGCGCGGATCCGGACCTCCTCGCCGCCGAGGGCGACGACGACGGTGACGAAGCTCGCATCCTCCAGCTCGAGGTCGGCCACCCGAGCCTCGTAGACGAGGTTCACCCCGGCTCGCTGGGCCACCGTGTAGTAGTGGTTGGCGAGCGCGGTCCCGCCACCCAGGAAGAAGCGGTTGGTCCGTGCCAGGCCGAGGGTGCCGCGGAGGGGACGCTGCCAGCTGACACCGTGCTGGTCCATCCAGGCCACGGCCTCGGCGGAACGACCGACGGCGATCCGTGCGAGCTCGGGGCGCGTCGCCCCCCGCCCCACGCTCGCCAGGTCGGCGAACAGCTCCTCCGCCAGGTAGGTTCCGGGCATGAACCGATCAGACTCGGTGTGAACACACCGAATATTCCGGGTGTGTCGCGTGTTGCCCGCGCGCAGGTGGCGCGGTGCGGCCTCGAGAAGCGCCACGCTGCGCCCGCGCTCGGCGGCTGTGATGGCGGCGACGAGGGCGGCGTTGCCCCCACCCACCACCACGACATCCCACGGCGCGCTGGCCGCTTGGAGCAGGGGGACGCGGGCGGCGTCCCCCGGGGCCGGGGCCGGGGCCGGGGTGTCCTCGGCGACCGTCGGGTCGGCGGCCGGGCCGGCCGTCCGCAGCTGCCGAGCGAAGGGCCCGATGATGCCGTGAACCTCCCAAACGGTCTGAGCTCTCAGGTGAAGGGTCGGACAGCTGTTCGTTCTGTATGGTGCTGTATACAATAGCGGACGCCGCCACACCTGTGTCAAGCTGTCAAGCGCTTCAATGCCCAAGCTGCGCCCGGCCCCCGACTCCTGGGAGGCCAAGCTCCTCCAGCGCTGGAAGGCGACCGGGGCGGACACGCGGTCCGACTCCAGCTCGGCCGCGATCCACTCGGTGCTCTCGGACGCGATCGTGGCACGCGACCTGCTCCCCGGCGTGCGGCTCGGCGAGGAGCATCTCGCGGCTCTCTTCGGGGTGAGCCGGACCCCGGTCCGCGAGGCGCTCCTGCGACTGGCCACCTCTCAGCTCGTGGTCCGCGACAGCCGCGGCCTGCTGAGGGTGAGCTCCGTCACCGGCGAGCAGATCCTCGAGGTGTATGCGGTGCGCGTCGTTCTCGAGGGCTTCGCCGCGGGGACCGCCGCCCGGGTGGCCTCCCCCGTGTCCATAGGCCGGCTGCAGCAGCTGAACGCGGCCTGCACGGAGGACGTGCAGCGCGGCGACTTCGTCGCCATGGCCAGGGACAACCTGGCCTTTCACGCCGCGATCGCCGCATCCACCGGCAATCACCTGCTGAACCGCTTCGTCCAGGAGCTGCACGAGTGGCTCACCCGCTTCCCGTCGACGACGCTGTCCTATCCGGGTCGGGGGGACCAGGCGGTGGCCCAGCACGCCGAGATCATAAACGCGATCCTGAGCCACGACACGGAGCGCGCGGAGAGCCTCGCCCGAGAGCACATGCAGATCGCGGAGAGGATCCGGATCGCGATGCTCGTCGACGGCGATCCCGGCGAGGAGCTGCCCGGGGCCTAGGCGTTCCCCGCCCCGTCGGCCGGTTCGGGGCCCGGGACTCCGGGTGGGCGGCCTGGACCGGGTCGTTGGCGGCTCGCCGCGTCGCGCGCTCGGCGCCGGCCCTCAGCGTCCCTCCGAGGTCAGGTCCGGCCCCTGGATGAAGCGCGCGATCTCGGTGTGATCGGCGCTCTCGGGGAGCGCCGGCGCGGCCGCCTTCCACAGCTCCCAGCAGCGCTCGCCGAGCCCGACGGGAACCCCCGCGTTGCGAGCCATGTCCATGGCCGTGTCCAGGTCCTTCACCATGAGGTGGAAGGCGAACCCGGATGCGTACGTGCCGCTCAGGATGAACTCGCGCACCTTGTGCTCCGTGGCGTACGTCCGCCCCGTCGACTCGTTGAGCACGTCCAGCATGACCTCGGCATCAAGTCCCAGCGAGCGCCCGACACGGAGGATCTCCACCGCCGCGGTGAGGCTGATGGCGGACGAGACATTGTTGAGAGCCTTCATCGCGTGTCCTGCGCCGACCGGCCCCACGTGGACGACCTTGCTCCCCAGGCGCTCCAGCAGCGGCGCGCACGCGTCCAGCTGCTCGCGGGCGCCGCCGAACATGATGGTGAGCGTCGCCGAGCGGGCACGTGAGACGCCGCCCGACACCGGCGCGTCGACCAGGTCCATGCCCGCCTCCCGAGCCTGCTCGGCAAGGGCGACGGTGCTGCTCGGCCGTGAGGAACCCATGTCGATGATGACGGAGCCGGCTGGCAGCACGCGCAGGAGGCCCCCCGGGCCGGCCACGACCTCCGCCACCGCCTCGCTGTTGGGGAGCATGCAGATGGCGGTCGCGCAGGTGGCGAGGTCGCCGAGGGAGCCGTGGGTCACGACGCCGGGCTCGGCGGCGAGCGCCTCCAGTCTGCGGCGGTCGGTGTCGACGACGTGGGTGGCAACCCCGCTGCGGGCGAGGTTGCGAATCATGGGCTCGCCCATGGATCCGGCTCCGATGAAGCCGACGGGACGGGTCTCGAGAGAAGCCTGACTGCTCATGACCGGCTGCACACTCCTTCTGGAAGCTGACCCGGCGCGGGCTGGCGGCGGGCATCGCGCGGGACGGAGGCCTCGGCGCGCATGCGCCGGAGCGCGGGTGTCGCGTGGGGCTCTCACGGCATGCGCAGGATCTCAGACGTCGTCGGGGAGCGTCCGGTCGCGTGCGGAGGTCTCCAGCACGGCGTCGACGTAGCTCCACGCGGGCTCCCTCAGCTCCTGATAGAGGCGCAGGAAGAGCGCGTGCGCGTCATGCCCTGCCCATGATGGCGGGAGAAGCTCATGGGGCAGGTCGGGGTCCTGGAACGGGAATCGCCGGTACTCGTTGACCAGGCGAGTGCGCTCGACGAATGCGCGCGAGCCCTCCCCGGGAGGCCCCTCACAGACCGGGGGGGTCGGGGCGTGGCGCTGCACGAACTCCCGATACCCGGCGTCGATCCGCGCGAGGTCCCAGCACCGGGCGGCAAGCAGGCGGTCGGCCGCGAGGCCTGACGAGCGGGCCGAGAAGACGGCGGCGCCGGGGAGCCGATGGGGGAGGGAGCTCAGCGTGTCCGCCCTGCGCGGGTCGGGGGCGATCCACGTGTCGGCCGCCAGCTGGGCGAACCCGAGCCAGGCCAGCTGACGTCGCACGCTCTCCCGGTCTCGGCGGGACGCTTCGGCGGCCGGGTGGACGACCATCTGCCAGCTGCCACACCAGGGGGCGGTTCGGCGGTGGAAGATGCGGGACTGCCCCTCGTTCAAGAGGGTGGTGGCGCGGTCGGTCAGGGCGTAGAGGCTGCTCCGCCCCAGCCGCCGGCTGCGCAGCCATCCCTCCGACCGCATGCGGGTGAGGGTGACGCGCACGGTCGCCGGGAGGATGCCGAAGCATCCCAGCAGGCGGCTGAGCTGCTGCAGCGACGCCTCGGAGCCGCGGTGCCGCAGGTACTGGCCATAGACGTCGAAGATGACCGAGCGGGGTCTCATCGTCCCAGCGTGGCGCGGAGCTGCGCGGCGTGGGCGCGCTTGTGGCCGATGACATACCTCTCGAGGAAGGCGGAGAGAGGCTCGTCCCCGTACTTCACGTTGCGGGTCGGGGAGGCGAGATCCCGGTCCGTCAGCTCGGCCAGGGCCTCCTCCAGCTCGGCAAGCGCGGCCGTGGCCTCGCCGTGCAGCGCGCCGGCGTCACGGCCCGCTGCTCGAGCCACCCCGGCCAGGCGGTCGGCGCTCTCATGCGTCCGTCCCACCGGCACCGAGCGGTCGCGGCGCCACGCGCGCAGCTGGGTCGCGAAGCACACGGGGAACTCGCTGATGTGCCCGAGCTGCTCGGCCACCGTCCACTCGTCGGGCGCCGTCCTGAGGTGCAGCTGTGCGTCCGTCACCCGGCTCATCACGGCGCGCAGCTCCTCATCCAGGGTTCGATTGGCGGCGCGAACGCTCGCGGCCGTTCCGGGGCCCCCGGGTGGCCGGCTCATGACGCCTCCCTGACGCACCGGTTGATGAGCGTGCCCACGCCCTCGATCGACGTGCGCACCACCTGACCCTCATGCAGGTAGACGCTCGGCCTGCGCGAGTCCCCCACGCCGGCCGGGGTCCCGGTCGCGACCACATCCCCGGGGTCGAGGGTGATGATCTGGCTCACGTAGGCCACGATGGCCTCCGGGCGGAAGAGCATGTCGCTCGTCCTTGCCCGCTGCATGGTGACCCCGTCGACCTCGCACCGGATCTCCAGGTCCCTCGCATGGTCGACCTCGTCCGGGGTGACCAGGGCCGGGCCGAGCGGGGTCGTCTGCTCGAAGCACTTGCCCTGGAGCCATTGCGGTGTGCGCCACTGATAGTCCCTGGCCGAGATGTCGTTGACCACCGTGTACCCCGCGATCGCCGCCAGCGCGGTCTCGAGGCTGGCGTGGCGAACGCGACGGCCGATCACCAGGGCGAGCTCCGCCTCCCAGTCCACCCGCTCGGACGCGGCCGGCAGGACGATGGGGTCGGCGGGTCCGGTGAGGGTGCGGGCGAACTTCGCGAAGAGGGTCGGATGGCTCGGGAGCTCGTGGCCCATCTCGAGGATGTGGCTCGTGTAGTTGTGCCCCACGCAGAAGATCTTGGAGGGATGCGGGACCAGAGGCGCCAGGTCGACCTCCTCGAGGCGGCGCGCTCGCGTGCCACGCCCGCCGGCCAGTTCCCTCCACTCCGGGTGGGCGAGCAGGGATCCGACGTCGGAGAAGGGCAGCTCGGTCACGAGGTCGCCGTCGATGCGGCCGGCGCGTGTGCCTTCGTCGAGGCGGAGGGTGAGGAGCCGCATGGGTCAGAGGGGAACGAACCTGGCGGAGACGCTCTGCTCTTCATCGAGCATCTCCTCGCGATACAAGCCCAGCGCCTCGAGGACGGGCCGGTCGCTGGTCACGAAGAGGTCGGAGCGCTCGAGCGCGTGGTGCTCCGCGGCAACCCAGGATGGGACCACGAAGATGTCCTTCTCCCCCCAGTCGAACCGGGTACCGTTCATCACCGTGTAGCCGCTGCCGCGGAAGACGACGACGATGCTGCTCCCGGCGCGGCGCACCGGGGCGGTGGCCGCGCCGGCGAGGAGACGCACCATGCTGAGCCCGAGGGTGGGGAGCGCGGATCGGCCGTTTGCCGGGTTCACGAAGTGCACGGTGGCGACGTCGGACCGTGTGCCGGCCAGCATCGCCTCGAGCTGCGCGTCCGTCGTGGTGTACGGATACCGCAGCAGTGGTGAGGCGAGACCGCCGGCGGGCGCGCGGGCCGTGCCTGCGCTGCCGTCACGGACGCTCCCCGGGCGGGGTTCGTGGGGTGCGATGCCCTTTCCGTAGAGCAGCTCGGAGAGGTTGCGCGACACGACGGGCTGGGTCTCATCCGGGTACAGCTCAAAGAAGACCGCCTCGAGCACGCCGACCAGGGGGAGGTCGAGCCCGTCGAACCACAGCATCGGACGGTCTGCGCTGTTGTTGTGATCGTGCCAGTGCCAGCTCGGGGTCAGGATGAGATCCCCGGGGAGCATGTCACAGGCATCGCCGTTGACCGTCGTCCATACCCCCTCTCCCTCGATGACGAAGCGGATCGCATTCGGTGTGTGGCGGTGCGCGGGAGCGGACTCGTGCGGACCGAGGTACTGGATGGCGCCCCAGAGGGTCGTGCTGGTGTAGGGCCGGCCCTGCAGCCCGGGGTTGGCCAGGGCGAGCACCCGGCGGTCCCCGCCGCGATCGATGGTGATCAGCTCGCCGCAGCGGCGGGCCATCGGCAGCAGGCTCCGCCACCTCCACAGCCACGGGAGCGTGCTGGACCGATGCTCCAGCGGCATGAGCTCGCGGTTGACCTTCCAGAGCGGGCTCAGGTTCTTGGCGGCGAGAGCTCCACACAGCTCCTCGTAGCTGACCTCCACCGCATCGACCGGGGGGCTCAGCGCCTGGTCCGTCATCGGGCTCTCCTCACCAACACAACCATCACACCGGCGGCTAGTACTTGGCAGAGGTCATCCCGACCCTCCCCCGGCGCGGCCCATAGGGGGCCGAGTCCATCCACGCTCCGACCCGACATGAGCGGCGGGCCAGGCGGGCGGCGACCGCCCGGGTGACGCGGATCCACGGGTCGCTCGCCTGCATGTGGCGCAGTGCCTTGCCCGCCGCGTCGCGGTTGTAGAGGGCCGACGCGCGCCGGTCGCCGGAGAGCCCGTCGATGACGCGGCGTCGCGATTGCGGGTCGCCCTCCTGGAGCGCGAGGTGGATGGCCCGAGCCGCCGCCACCGCGTCCGCGATCCCGGAGTTCATGCCGCGCGCGCCGAACGGGGCGAAGAGGTGCGCTGCCTCACCGGCCAGCAGGACCCGCCGGTGCTCGTCCGTGAACCTCTCGGCCACCACCTGGAGGAAGCGATAGGTCGACACCCAGGTGACGTCGAGCGAGTGGCCCGGGAGCAGCACCTCGACCAGCCACGAGCGCACCCCGTCCGGTGTCGCGAGGTGATCGAGATCGTCGTCGACACGGCACTGAAGGTCGACGCGCCAGCCGCCCGCGAACGGGACCAGGAGCACGTTCCTGTGCCCGACCCCGGGATGGAGATAGTGGAAGACCCGCTCGCACGGCAGCGGATGCGACGGGTCGTCGGCCACGTCCACGACCACGTAGGCGTTGCGTGGCCGCGGCCCGGACAGGCTCACCCCGATCGCCTGGCGCACCGCCGACCGGGCCCCGTCGGCGCCCACCACGTAGCGCGCCCGCCACTCCCGGCCGGCGCCGAGCACGGTGACGCCGTCGCGGTCGGCCGTCAGCGACCGCAGTGGAGTGGACCAGGCGATCTGCACCCGCATCGCTTCACACGCGTCGAGGAGCAGCCGGTCGCTCACGACCTGGGGCAGGCTGGTGAAATGGGGGAGACGTCCCGGCGCGGGCGGCGCGTAGTGCCTCCCGTAGATCTGCCGGCCCTTCCAGAAGGTGCGCTTGCCGCTCCACACCACCCCCCGCTCGGCCATTGCGTGGCCGAGCCCGGGGGAGACCCCCTCCAGCAGCCGCAGCGTCGCACCGTGCACGTAGATGGCGCGGCTCCCGGCACGCGGCCGCTCCCGCGGCTCAGCCTCGAGCACGATCACCTCGTGGCCGAGGCGGCGCAGGGCGAGAGCCGCCGCCAGCCCGACGGGCCCGGCTCCCGCCACCACGGCGGGGAGGTCCCCGTCCGCGCTCACGGTCCCCCCGCCGCTGCGGGGCGGCACCGCCGGGCTCGAGTGCTCACCCGCCTTATGTAACACAAATTGGTCGGACGGGCGTCGCCCTGTTACACGTGCCTCCGGGGGACCTCCCGGTTGGAGCCCCGTGACCTCAGGCGACCCGGGTGTCGGTCCAGCCCCACCACGTCGAGGTGAGGAGCTCCGCCACGAAGCAGACGGTCGCACCCGGCGCGACCTGCCAGAGATGGGGCCGCCCCAGGCCGGTGACGGTGACGGTGCGCCCCGCGCACGGAACCGCCGGTTCCGGCGGCCCCCAGAGCCTCCACACCTGGAAGGGGCAGCGACCACCCGGTCCGGGACCCTGGCAGCGGAGCGTCTCGCCCGAGTCCCGGGGGATCTCGATGCCCACGTTCATGCCGCGAGTCTGGAGCCGGGTGAGCGGCGCGGGTAGGGCGGTTGGTCACCTGCCCCGGGGGACCTCGAGCGCATGGCACACCCGCCGGCCGGTCTCCCGGGTCCGGGTCCCTTGCCGGGAGGGCAGCTCCCGAGCGGCGGCGCACGGGGTGCACGGCCCGTCGCGGCGTACAGTCGCGGGATGCCTGGGACGGTCGTCTCGCCTGCGGCGGGTGCCGGCGTGGATGCGCCGGAGCCCCCCGCCCACATCGCCCGGGACGTGGCCAGGACCGTCCTCTGCTCCACCTCGGGGTCGCTCGCGGCCTTCCTGGTCGGAGCCCTCGCCGTCGAGCTGCGGGCGTCCCTGCACCTGAGCCTCACGGGTGTCGGCTCGGCGGTCGGAGCCTACTTCCTCGGCGCCGCGGCCGGCTCGGTCCCGGCGGGTCGGGTGACCGACAGGCTGGGCGGTGCGCGGACCATGAGGGGCGCAGCCCTCGGGGCCGCGGCCGCTCTCCTGCTCATCTCCCTCCTGGCCGTCTCCTGGGCATCGCTCTGCGCACTGATGCTCCTGGCCGGCCTGGCCAGCTCGGCGATGCAGCCGGCCACCAACCGCTTTCTGATCCGGCGCGTCCCCGCGAGCCGGCAGGGCCTCGCGTTCGGCATCAAGCAGGCCTCGGTGCCGCTCGCCACCCTCCTCGGCGGTCTGGCGGTGCCGACCATCGGCCTCACGGTCGGGTGGCGCTGGGCCTTCGTCGTGGGCGCCTGCATCGCCCTCGCAGCCGCCGTCCTGGCCCCCGTGCCTCGCCTGGCGCGTGCCGAGGCGCGGCGTCGCGCGCCCGCACCCTCCGCGGGATCCCGGGACACGAGGGCGCTCGTCGTGCTGGCGGCCGGCTTCGGGCTCGGCGTCCTCGCCACCACCGGTCTCACGACCTTCCTGGTGCTCTCGGCCGTGGCCGTGGGGGTGGGCCAGGCCGGCGCCGGCCTGGTCGCGGCGCTGGCCGCCGCCACCTCCGCGGCGGTCCGGATCGCGGTCGGATACGTGGCGGACCGGCGCGGCCATTCCCACCTCCCGATGGTCTCCGTCATGCTGATGGTGGGGGTGGTGGGGTATGCGGCCCTGGGCCTCGGGTCGCTCACGCGCACCGGCGCCCTCCTCGTGATCGGCGCGGTCATCGCCTACGGGGCGGGGTGGGGATGGAACGGGCTCTTCAACTTCGCGATCACGCGCAGCCACCGCGACGCCCCCGCCCGGGCCACCGGCGTCACCCAGACGGGCGGACGTCTCGCGGGGGTCCTCGGTCCCACCATCTTCGGGATGGTGGTGAGCCACACGGACTACGCGGTGGGCTGGCTCGTGTCCGCGGGCGCCGCCCTGTCGGGGGCGGGGGTGATCGTCGTCGGGCGCCGGCTTCTGGTGGCCAGCCAGGCCCGGGGAGGGAGGCTCGCTCCGCCCGTCCCCAGCGGAGGCGCGTCGCATGCCTGAGTCGGGCCCCGCTCCATCCGTCGCGGCGACCGGCCTGAGCTTCGGCCTGTTTCTGGCCCCGCAGCACGTGCACGGCCCCCTGGCCGCGCGCCTCGACGAGCACCTCGAGCAGGTGCGCCGGGCGCGCGACGCCGGCTTCGTGTCGGTCATGTCGGGGCAGCACTACCTCTCCGATCCCTACCAGATGCTTCAGCCGGTGCCCCTTCTGGCGCGCGTCGCCGCCGAGGCGGGAGAGATGTTCGTCGGCACCGCGGTGCTGCTCGCCCCTCTTCACAATCCCGTGGAGATCGCCGAGCTCGCGACCACCATGGATGCCATCTGCCACGGCCGCTTCATCCTGGGCCTCGGTCTCGGCTACCGCGACGTCGAGTTCAAGGCGTTCGGAGTGCCGCGCGGTCAGCGCGTGGCCTACCTGGAGGAGGCGCTCACGCTCGTTCCCGCCCTCTGGCGCGAGCGGAGGGTCAGCCACCACAGCGGGCGGGTCGATCTCGCCGGTGCGGCATTCTGCGCGGAGCCCACCCGCCGGCCGCGCCCCCCCATCTGGGTCGCCGCCAACAACGATCCCGCCATCCTGCGTGCGGCGCGCCTGGCCGACGCCTGGTTGATCAACCCCCATGCGAAGTTGTCGGTCCTCTCCCGCCAGATGGAGCTGTACCAGTCCGAGCGGCTGCGCCTCGGCAAGCCGGCGGCGCCGGTCGTCCCGATGCTGAAGGAGGTCTACTGCGCCGAGACGACCGAGGAGGCGCTCAGGGACGCACGGCCGTTCCTCGAGGACAAGTACCGCACCTATGTCCGGTGGGGGCAGCAGAAGGCGCTGCCGCGCAACGAGGATGACCTCGACCTCCCCTTCGAGACGCTCCAGGGCGATCGCTTCGTCATCGGGGATCCGGGGGAGGTGATCCGCCAGCTGGAGCGCATCCGGGACACCGTGCACGTCAACCACATGCTGCTGCGCATGCAGTGGCCGGGACCGGACGGCTCGCTGGAGCAGAGCAAGGTGCTCCGCTGCATCGATCTGATCGGCCGGCACGTCATCCCTCACTTCGCGTCGAGGGGCGCCGGGCCGGATCTGGGAGCCACCGACGAGGGGCTCGCCATCGACGCGCACCAGGCCGGCGCGACCGCCCCAGCGGATGCCGAGCACGCCACATAGGAGGGGTTGGAGGGGAAGGGCGCCGCAGCAGGGGAGAGGCCGCTCACGCCGGTGAGCGGGGGTGGCATGTCCCGTGCGGCGTGTTAGATACGTTAGATCCAATCGAGATCGACCCGGCCGGGTTCGTGGATCTCACCCCGACGGGGGGTTGACAAGTGGCCGTGCAACCGATACACCTGTCGGCTATCCGTATACATCTGCATACGAGGGCCCATGGACACTGGTCTCACGATCTCCGGAGCGCTCGCGCGGTCATGAGCACGTTCGTGCGCGACGGCCAGCCCCGCTCGCCCTCCGCGGAGGGAGGGCCGGGCACGGGCTACTCCCCCGAGCAGGAGGAGATCCGCCGTGCGGTGCGCCAGCTCTGCGAGCGGTTTCCGCTCTCCTACTGGCGAGAGGCGGACGAGGCGCGCGCCTATCCGGAGGAGTTCGTCCGCGCGCTCACCGAGGCCGGCTGGCTCGGGGCCCTCATCCCCGAGGAGTACGGTGGGGCCGGTCTCGGGGTGCTCGAGGGCGCGCTGATCCTCGAGGAGATCAACCGCTCCGGCGGCAGCGCGACGGCGTGCCACGCGCAGATGTACACGATGGGCTCGCTCCTGCGCCACGGGAGCGCGGAGCAGAAGCGTCGCTATCTCCCCGCCATCGCTGCGGGTGAGCTGCGCCTCCAGTCCTTCGGCGTGACCGAGCCCGACGCCGGGTCCGACACCACCAGCATCAGCACCTTCGCCGCCCGCAGGGATGGCGGCTACGAGGTCACCGGTCGCAAGGTCTTCACGTCGCGCGTGCAGCACTCCGACCTCATGCTGCTGCTGGCCCGCACCACCGCGCTCGAGGAGGTCCAGCGCCGGACCGACGGGCTGAGCGTCTTCCTCGTCGATCTCCGGGAGGCCGGGGGGCGGCTGTCGGTCAACCCCATCAGGACCATGGTCAACCACGAGACCAACGAGGTGGTCTTCGACCGGCTGTGGGTCCCCGAGGAGAACCGCATCGGAGAGGAGGGAAGGGGGTTCCGCTACATCCTCTCGGGGATGAACGCGGAGCGCGTCCTGGTGGCGTCGGAGGCGCTCGGGGACGGCTACTACTTCATCGATCGCGCCACCGCCTACGCCCGGGACCGGGTTGTCTTCCGCCGGCCCATCGGCCAGAACCAGGGCATCCAGTTCCCGCTCGCCAAGGCGTTCATGCTCCTGGAGGGGGCGCGCGTGATGCGGGACGTCGCCGCAACCAGGTTCGACCAGGGCGACCAGAGGGGGGCCGAGGCCAACATGGCCAAGTACCTCTCCTCCGAGGCCGCCTGGGAGGCGGCCAACGCCGCCATGACCACCTTCGGCGGCTACGGCCTCGCGGTGGAGTACGACGTCGAGCGCAAGTTCCGTGAGGCGCGGCTCTCCCTGGTGGCGCCGGTGTCGAACAACCTCGTGCTGAGCTTCGTGGCGGAACACGTGCTCGGCCTTCCCCGCTCGTACTGAGGCCAGGCGAGATGCCCCATCCCATCGCGCCCCCGCCGGACCCGCGAACCGGCCTCGCGCTCCCCGCCGGCGTCACCATCTGCGAGGTGGGGCCGCGCGACGGTCTCCAGATGGAGAAGACCTTCATCCCGACGGCCGCGAAGGTCGCGCTGATCGACGGGTTGTCGGCCACCGGGATCGGTGAGATCCAGGCGACCTCCTTCGTGCACCCCAGCGCGGTGCCGCAGATGGCGGATGCCGAGGAGGTCATCAGCGGCATCGCCCGCAGGCCGGGTGTGCGCTACACGGCTCTCGTCCCCAACGAGCGCGGCGCCGCCCGCGCCGTCGCGGCCGGTGTGGACGCGATCGATCTCGTGGTCTCGGCCACCGACTCCCACTGCCTCGCCAACACGCGCATGACCACGGACCAGGCCATGCAGCGGGCCCGCGGGGTCGCGAGGCTGGGCGCGGAGGCGAACGTCGAGGTGAGGGTGGGTTTCGCCACGGCGCTGGGCTGCCCCTTCGAGGGCTTCCCGCCCTATGAGCGCGTGGAGAGGCTGGTGGGTGCCGCGGTCGAGACCCTGGGCGCTCGGCACGTCAACATCGCCGACACCGTGGGGATGGCCGACCCGCAGCGGGTGCACGGGTTCATGCGGCGCCTCATCGGGACCTTCGCCGGAGTGACCTTCTCCCTGCATCTTCACGACACCCGCGGGATGGGCCTGGCCAACGTGCTGGCCGGTCTGGAGGCGGGGGTCACCAACTTCGACGCGTCGATCGCGGGGCTGGGGGGATGCCCCTACGCTCCGGGGGCCAGCGGCAACATCTCCAGCGAGGACTGCGTCCACATGCTGGAGGCGATGGGCGTGCGCACGGGCATCGACCTTGGCGCGCTGCTCGCCGAGGGCGCACGCGCTAAGGCCCTGGTGGGGCACGCGGACTCCGCGCTGCTCGAGGCCGGGCCCGCTCGCGCGCTGGGCCCCTACCGGGCTCCGGTGGCCGGAGAGGCCTGACAGTGAGCGCTCTCCGGCAGCCCGAGGCCTCCGCCACCGCGGTGCAGCGGCTGGCCGGCTTCGTCTCCGACCTCTCCTTCCAGGACCTCCCCGAGGCCGTGGTGGAGAACGCCAGGTGGCGCCTGCTGGACATGATCGGCGTCGTCATCGCGGGCTCGCGGCTGGAGGCCGCCTCCCCGATCGCGCGGGTGGCCTCGCAGATGGGGGGCGTGGAGGAGGCGACCACGCTTCCCTGGGGCCGGCGTCTTCCCGCCGCGCTCGCCGGGTTCGTGAATGCCGCCGTCGGCCACGGACCGGACTACGACGACACCCACAGCGGGGCCGCCGTGCACATCAGCAACCTGGTGGTGCCCGCCGCGCTCGCCATGGCCGAGGCCACCGGGTCGGATGGGCGCGAGGTCCTCACCTCGATGGTGGCGGGGGCGGAGGTGGCGCTGACGGTGGGCATGGCCGCCCCCTCGCACGCCTTTCACCGGCGCGGTCTGCATGCGACGTCCATGGTCGGCCCGATCGGCGTGGCCGCGCTCGCGGCGCGGATGCTGGGGCTGGATGCCGCCCGGACCGCCCACGCCATCGCCCTGGCGTGCAGCCAGTCGGCCGGATTGCTGCAGGGGTTGATCGACGGCTCGCAGGTGAAGCAGCTGCACCCCGGCTGGGCGGTCCAGGCGGGCATCACCGCGGCCCGCCTGGCCGCCGAGGGCGTGACCGGACCCGCCGAGGCGCTGGAGGGCACCTTCGGCTTCTACAACGCCTTCCTTGGGCGCGACGAGCCGATCGACCTGGACCGCGCCCTGGACGCCCTGGGACGGCACTGGCTGTACCCCGAGGCGGTCTACAAGCCATACCCGAGCGGCGCGTGGAACCACGCGTCCATGGACGCCCTCGCGGAGATCATGGCCACCCATGGGCTGAGCGCGGACCAGGTGGAGGGCGTGGAGTGCGTCGTCCCCGCGGAATGCATCCCCATCGTCGCCGAGCCGCGCGACGAGAAGCTGCGCCCGACGAGCCCCTACCACATGAAGTTCAGCCTGCCCTACTCGGTGGCGATCCTCGCGGTCCTCGGGCGGGCCGGGGTCGACGACTACTCCGAGGAGGTCCGGCGCGACCCCCGGGTCGCCGCGTTCGCGCGGCGGGTGAGGTGCACCGGCGACCCCGCCCTGCCCCCCGAGGGCTTCCCCGCCCGGGTGCGCGTCGAGGTGGCGGAGGGTCGGGTCTACGAGTCCGACGTCATGGAGCAGCGCGGCGGGCCGCGCCACCCCGCCACCCCGGACGAGCTCCTCGGCAAGTTCCGGGCGAACGTCACGCCGTCGCTGGGTGCGGCGGCGGTGGACAGCATCGTGCAGGCAACCCGCGAGCTGGCCGCGGCGCCGGACATCACCCGGCTCATCGGCCTCTGCACTCGCGAGCAGCGTCAGCGAACGCAGGCCAGGAGGGCACCGTCAGGCACGGAGGTATGAGCAGTGGCTGGGAAAGCTGGACATGACTCACGTCAGATGCACGTCGATCCAACGTCACGTATCACTTTGGAGGGCTGGTTGGGATGAGCAGTAGAGGCGTCTGGTTCCGGACGCTCCTCGGGGCAGCAGCGGTCAGTCTGGTGGCCGCCTGTGGGGCGTCCGCGTCGACCTCGTCGAGCCCCTCGGGGTCGTCGAGCGGCAAGGGGGCGATCAAGGTGGCGGTGATCCTGCCCTTCACGGGTCCGGAGGGGTTCATCGGGCCCGCCGCGATGCAGGGCTACAACCTCGCGCTGAACGTCATCAACGCCGCGGGCGGCGTGCTCGGCCGGCCGCTGAGCTACATCACCGAGGACACCGCCGGTGACCCCGGCGACGCGGTGACGGCGGTGAGCAAGGCCATCCACGTCGACAACGCGGTCGCCCTGCTGGGCCCGACCACCATCACGGCCGGCGCCTCCCTGCCCGAGGCCATCGCCGCCAAGGAGGTCGACATCGTGGCGGGCGGCTCGACCGCCTTCGACCACGAGACCTCGCCGTACTTCTTCCGGCTCACGGTCTCCGACGGCGTCATGGCGGGAGCCATGGTCAAGTACGCCCTCTCCAAGGGGTGGACCCGCGCGGTGAACGTCTTCGTCGAGCAGCCCGCCGCCACCAGCGTCGAGGGCCCGCTGGCCCAGACCTACAAGGCCCACGGCGGCACCATGCTGGGCACGGTCAACCTGGCCGTGGCGCAGACCTCGTACCGCAGCGCGATCGAGAAGATCTACGCCATGCACCCGCAGGTCATCTTCTCCCAGGTGGACCCGACCACCGCCGGCGTCCTCTTCCCCGAGATCCAGTCGCTGGGCCTGATGAACGTGCCCTGGGTGATGACCAACACCGCTGACACGACCCAGTTCTACCAGGCGGTGGGGTCGTCCATCGCCACCGACGGGCTGATCTCCGCGGCGCAGTCGATCTCGGTGACGGGCATCGGCGCCACCACCTTCGCCAAGGAGTACGAGGCGACCTACCACACCAACAACTTCGCCAACAACGCCAACAACTCCTACGACTCCGCGATGGCCCTGGCGCTGGCGATCGACAAGGCCGGATCGACCAACTCGCAGGCGATCATCAAGGCGCTTCCGGAGATCGCCAACGGGCCCGGGACGCTGACCGCCAGCTACGCCGAGGCCGTCAAGCTGATCAAGGAGCACAAGCCCGTGCAATTCGCCTTCTCGGCCAGCGCGGGAGGCTTCAACCAGTACCACAACGTCTTCGGGCCGTTCGCGATCCTGCAGTTCCAGTCGGGCGGCTCCACCAAGACCATCACCCAGTACCCGGCCAGCGTGCTGAAGCCGTACTCGGTCGGGTAGCCATCCACGGAATGTGAGGTTGAGCGGCGGCGAGTGAACGCAATGATCAGACGCAAGATGGGAGCGTAGTCAGCAGTGGACGTGTTCTTGCAGTCGGTTGGCTTCGGGCTGGTGACGGCCAGCGTGCTGGCAATCGGGGCTGTTGGCGCCACGCTTCAGGTCGGGATCACCAACTTCATCAACTTCGCCTACGGGGACTTCATGACCTTCGGCGCGTACATGGCGTTCCTCGTCGTCGCCACCCTCCATCAGAACCTCTTCTTGGGGCTGATCGCGGCCGCGATCGCGACGGCCATCCTGGCCGTCGCCCTGGACAAGATCGTGTTCACCCCCTTCATGCGCAAGAAGCCGAAGGTCGTGACCATGACCGTGGTCACCCTCGGTCTGTCCCTGATGATCAGCGGGATCCTCCAGGCCGTCTTCGGATCCCTCTTCAAGACCTACGGGCTTCCCACCCCGCGGTCGTACAACGTGGGCCCCTTCATCTTCACCACCGAGCAGCTCATCATCATCGGGTGCGCCGTGGTGGTGCTGGGGGGATTGGAGATGCTGCTCCGCTTCACCAAGGTTGGGAAGGCGCTGCGGGCGATGTCCGACAACATGGAGCTGGCGCAGGCCTCGGCGATCAACGTGCGGACGCTGACCAGGCTGACCTGGGCCATCGCGGGCGCGTTGTCGGGGATCTCGGGCGTCGTGCTCATCCTCCAGGTGGGCGTGCTGACCCCCACCACCGGCCTCACCTACCTCTTCATCGTCATGGCGCCCGTGATCATGGGCGGGATCGGCAAGCCCATGGGGACCATCCTCGCCGCGGTGCTCATGGGGATGGTGCTGGAGGTGAGTGGGGCCTACCTCAACTCCGGGTACTCCATCGCGCTCGCCTTCGGGGTGCTGGTGGTCGCCCTGATGGTGAGGCCGCAGGGGCTCTTCGCCGCGCGGGCGCGGCATTAGGGCAGGGTCGAGCGGCCTAGGAAAGAGTCAAGAGAGAAGGCGGATCTGCACGTGGAATACTACATTGTAACGTTAGTGACGGTGGCGGCGATCGAGACGATCCTCGTCCTGGGGTTCAACATCCAGTTCGGGTTCGCCGGGGTGCTGAACTTCTCCTACATCACCTTCGTCGCGATCGGCGCCTACACCACCGCGGTGACCACCCTGGGATCGCATCAGACGCAGACGTTCCCGCAGTCGTACATCGTGGGGTTGTCCCTGCCCTGGCCCGTGGCCCTGCTCGTCAGCGGGGCGGTCTGCGTCGTCGCGGCGCTGCTGCTCTCCTTCCTCGTGATGCAGCGGCTGCGCAGCGACTACCTCGCGATCTCGTTGATCGGCGTGGGAGAGATCATCTGGACCGTCGCCGGCAACCAGACCAGCCTGGTCAACGGCTGGACCGGGCTGGCCAACATCCCGCGCCCTTACTCCAACCTCGGGATCGCCTCCGGGGGGCTCGCCGGGGACCTGGTCTTCATGGCGATCGGCATCGTGGTCGCGGTGGGCACCTTCTTCGCGGCGTCGCGCCTCTACAAGTCACCCCTGGGCCGCGTGCTCCGCGCCGTGCGCGAGGACGGCGTGATCGCGGAGACCTTCGGGCGGCGGGTGCTGGCGGCCCGGCTGACCGCCTTCTGCATCGGCAGCTTCATCGCGGGCGTCGGGGGGGGGCTGCTGGCCATGAACACGGGGGCGTACAACCCCAACGCGTTCCTGCCCCTCGAGACCTTCCTGATCCTGGCGGCGCTGATCGTGGGCGGGACCTCCAGCCCCTTCGGGGCGGTCGTCGGAGCGATCGTCGTCTTCATCGTGATCAGCGAGGGGACTCGCTACCTGCCGAGCAGCCTCAACCCCGACCTGGTGGGCGGGCTGCGCCAGGCCACCATCGGGCTGCTCCTCATCGTCACGCTGCGCTTCCGGCCCCAGGGCCTCTTCCCGGAGCCGAACCTGCGGCTGTACCGGCGACTGCGCAGCCGGATGGCGCTGGCGAGGCCCCTGGCTCCGCCCGCTCCCGGCCCGGTCGGCGTGGGGGACTCCCGATGAGCATCGGCGACGTGCTCCTCGACGTGCAGGACGTCAGCTACCACTTCGGTGGGGTGCAGGCGCTCGCGGGCTGCAGCTTCACCGTCCACGAGGGCGAGACCCTGGGCCTGATCGGCCCCAACGGGGCGGGGAAGACGACGGTCGGGGAGATGATCTGCGGAGGCCGGCATCCGGCGACGGGGCGCATCCTCTTCGGCGGCGTGGACATCTCCCATGCAGCGCGCTGGCAGATCGCACGTCTGGGGGTGGTGCGCACCTTCCAGATGGCGCGGCTGATGACCGACACCGCGGTGATGGAGAACGCCATGCTGGCGCGCCGGCCCCAGAGGGGCGAGCGCCTCTGGCGGTCGTTCTTCCCGAGGCTGTGGTGGGATCAGGAGATCGAGATCGCGACGGCGGCGGAGCGGACGGTGACCGTGGTGACCCTCCAGGAGAAGCTCACCCAGATGGCCGGCGTCCTGTCCGGCGGGCAGCGCAAGCTCCTGGAGCTGGCGCGGGCGGCGGTCGGGGAGCCGCGGATGCTCGTCCTCGACGAGCCGGTGGCCGGTGTCAACCCGCGGCTCCGCGACGACATGGTGTCGGTGCTGCGGGCCTTCCAGGAGGCCGGGGTCACGCTCCTCATCGTGGAGCACAACCTGAGCTTCATCGAGCGATTGTGCAAGAGGGTGATCGTCATGGACCAGGGACGGATCCTCACGAGCGGGACGCTCGACGAGGTGCGCGCCGACCCCCGCGTCGCGAAGTCGTACCTCGGCATGAATGTGGTGGTGGCCTGAGGTGCTCAAGGCACGTGCTCTGGTCGCGGGCTACGGGGGCGACCCCATCGTCCGCGGCGTCGACATCGACGTTCAGGACGGCGAGGTGGTCGTGGCCCTCGGGCCCAACGGCGCCGGGAAGTCCACTCTGATGAAGGCCATCTTCGGGGAGCTGCCGCTGACCTCGGGGCAGATCTTCTTCGATGACCTCGAGATGACGGACCTGCCCGCTCACGAGCGGATCAAGCAGGGCCTCGGTTATGTGCCCCAGCTCCAGCGCGTCTTCCCCACCCTCAGCGTCACCGAGAACCTGGAGATGGGGGCCTACGCGGTGAAGGGCAGCCTCTCCGAGCAGTTCGAGCGGGTGTTCACGCTGTTCCCGGACCTGAAGCGGGATCGGCGCCGGCAGGCGGGCGTCCTCTCCGGCGGCCAGCAGGCGATGCTCGGGATCGGGAGGGCGCTGATGGGGAACGCCAAGATGCTGCTCCTGGACGAGCCGACGGCGGGGATGTCGCCCGCCTACGTGGACAGGATGTGGGATGCCGTCGACCGGATCAGGGCCAGCGGCATCGGCATCTTCGCGGTCGAGCAGAACGTGGCCCAGGCGCTGAGCCACTCGGACGTGGGCTACGTGCTCGTGGACGGCCAGGTGGCGGCCCACGATGCCTGCTCGGCCCTCGTCGAGCGGTCGGATGTCGAAGGCCTCTTCGTCGGCTAGGGCGGTTGAGGACGGACGGCAGGACATGCGCAGCGCTGGTGTGGCGGGAGGACGGAGGCGATGAGCGTCATCGAGGAGGTGGCCGGGTACCTGGCGCGGGCCGGCGCGACGGAGCTTCCCGGGGAGGTGCGGGAGCGCGCTGCGCTCCACCTGCTGGACACGGTGGCGGCGATGGTCTCCGGGTCGCGGCTCCCGGCGGCACGCGTCGCCCGGGCGTGGGCGCACAGCCAGGGCCGCTTCTCGGGAGGGGAGGCCGCGACCATCGTCGGCATGGGGGAGCGGACCAGCCCCGTGGTCGCCGCCCTCTGCAACGGGATGGCGGCGCACGCGGACGAGACGGACGACTCCCACCCCGATTCGCTGAGCCACCCCGGCTGCGCGGTCGTGCCGGCGGCCCTCGCCGGGGTGGAGGCGGTCGGCGGCTCCGGCAGCCTCCTCCTCCGCAGCGTCGCGGCCGGATACGACATCGGAGGCCGCGTCGGGCGCGCGGCTCCCCTCAAGGAGCGGGACGTGAGCAGGGGCGGGCCGAGCAGCCATGCGATGGTGGGGGCCTTCGGCGCGACCGCCGCGGCGGCGGTGGCGCTGGGGCTGGACGCCACGCAGGTCCGCCATTCGCTGTCGTACGCCACTCAGCTCTGCTCCGGCACGCTGACCTGGATGCGGGATCCCCACCACGTCGAGAAGGCCTTCGTCTTCGGCGGGATGCCCGCAAGCCAGGGCCTGCTGGCGACCACCCTGGTGCGCGCGGGCGGCGGCGGTGTCGAGGACGCCTTCAGCGGCCGGCCCAACTGGCTGGACGGCCTTCCCGTCACCCCGGACAGGGAGGCGCTCGTCGCCGAGCTGGGCTCTCGCTACGAGGTCATGCGCACCACGCTCAAGAAGTACTCGGTGGGCTCGCCGGCGCAGGCCGCGGTGGAGGCGATGGTCGAGCTGGTCCGGGACCACTCCCTCCAGGCATCCGAGGTCGAGGGCATCGAGATCTCCCTCCCGAGCGACAGCTACTTCATCGTCGACGGGCGGGACATGCCGAGCATCAACTGCCAGTACCTGGTCGTGGGGACGCTGCAGGATGGGCGGTTCAGCTTCGAGATGGCGCACGACACCCAGCGGATGCGGCGCGACGACGTGGTGAGCCTGCTCTCGCGCACCGTGCTCGCACCCGATGAGACGATCAGAGGGACGCGGGCGGCTCGGCTCAGGGTCACCCGGCGCGTGGCCGGACGGGTGGAGGTGCTCGAGCACGAGGTCACCCACGTGCGGGGGACGGCGGCGATCCCCATGAGCGTCGCGGAGGTGCGGGAGAAGTCGCTCGACCTGATGGGACCGGTGCTGGGGGCTGGGCCCGCGGCCGTCCTGTGCGACCGGCTCCTGGCGCTGGATGGCGTCCCACGGGTGGGCGAGCTCACCCCCCTGATGGCCGGCGCGTCGCAATGAGGCGCCGCGCGCTGAGATGAGGTGTCCGCAGGGGCGCCGTGGGACGGCCGGCCCTTGTCGAACCGAGGTGTAGGGAGGCGCATGACGTGGGTGCTGCAGACGCGGAATACCTATCGGAGAGGATCGGACACATACACAAGCTCACGCTCAACCGCCCGGAGCGGAGCAACGCCCTGAGCAGCACCCTCCAGAGGGGTCTCGTCGAGGAGCTGCTGCGCGCGGCCGAGGACGACGAGGTGCGCGTGATCGTGGTCACGGGTGCGGGAGAGAGGGCGTTCTGCGCCGGGGCGGACCTCAAGGAGATCGGGGAGATCGACAGGCGTGGGGAGGGATTCCGGGCGCCCATGGGCAACGTCGAGCGACAGGTCTTCGAGGTCATGACCGAGACCTTCAAGCCGACGATCGCGGCCCTGAACGGTGCGGCGGTGGCGGGCGGGTTCGAGCTCGCGCTCTCCTGCGACATCCGGATCGCCGCCGAGGGCGTCCGGCTCGGGCTGCCCGAGGCCACGGTGGGCATGGGAGCGAACTTCGGGTCCGTGGTCCTGCCGAAGAGGATCCCCTACGGCATCGCCGTCGAGATGCTCTTCACCGGCAGGTACATCACGGCCGAGGAGGCCGCCCGCTGGGGCCTGGTGAACCGGGTGGTGCCACGGGAGCGGCTGATGGAGGAGACGATGCAGCTCGCCGAGCGCATCGCCGCCAACGCCCCGCTCTCCGTGAGGAGCATGAAGGAGAAGGCGATCAAGGGCTTGGAGGTCCCGCTCTGGAGTGCGCTGCGGCTCTCGGTGGGCCCGAATCCCTATCTCAGCGAGGATCGCAAGGAGGGGATCCGCGCCTGGCTCGAGAAGCGCCCACCGCGCTGGCAGGGGCGATGAGTGTTCCTCGTTGAGCACGCGTCCAAGCTCCTGCTGGCGGAGTTCGGCATCCCCTGCGGTGCGGGCGCGCTCGCCGCTTCGCCGGACGAGGCGGTGGACGCCGCCGAGCGGGTGGGATTCCCGGTCGCGGTCAAGGCTCAGGTGCCGGCGGGCGGGCGCGGCAAGGCCGGGGCCATCGCTCGCGCTCGGACCGGGGTCGAGGCGCGGGACGCGTTCACCCGGGTGACGTCGGTGGCGGTCGACGGCCTGGTGGCCTCCCGGGCCAGGATCGAGGCGTGGCGGGTGCCGGTTGACGAGCTGTACCTGGCGATCGCCGTCGATGCCGCGCTGCAGTGCCCCGTGGTCCTTGTCAGCCGCTCCGGTGGGGTGGAGGTGGAGTCCGGGATGGACACC
>JAJZNI010000126.1:9272-9595 GCA_021847925.1 bacterium | reverse complement strand
CCACGCGGCGGGAAGGGCGGACTGGGTGACCCCGCTGGCGCTGGCGGCGGTGTCGGCCGGCGCCGACGGCCTCCTGATCGAATCCCACCCCGTCCCCGCGGAGTCCTACAGCGACGCGGCGCAGGCGATCACCCCCGAGGCGCTGGAGGCGATCATCGCGGGGGTGGCCGTGCTGGCTCCCATGCTCCGCGGCCACCAGGCGCACGAGCTGGCGGAGCACCGGCGGATCATCGATTCGCTCGACCTGGCGCTGGGGGCGGTGCTGCAGAGCCGGGCCGCCGCCGTCGACGCCGTGCAGCGCGACAAGCGGCGCAGCGGGCTGC
>JAJZNI010000126.1:0-9262 GCA_021847925.1 bacterium | reverse complement strand
GTGGTGGAGCACGTGGCGGCGCGGGTGCCGCGGCTCGACCCCCAGGCGGTGGCGCGGGTGATGACCGCGGTGATCGACGGCTGCGTGGAGGCGGCCGGGCGCTCCGCCGGGGAGGTCGCGATCGGGCCCGCCGGCTGAGGCGAGCGGACGCACTCGGTTCGAGGCTCCGCGCAGTCCTGTGGCGACTGCGCCACCATGCTCCAGCATGGATGGGGCCGTCCTGGGGCCCGGCGAGGGGCGCGCGCGCTACACGGCACGCGGCAGCGTCATGTTCTTCAAGGCGCTGGCGGCCGAGGATGGGGGTGATCTCTCGCTCATGGAGCGCACCCTCCCCCCTGGGGGGCGCCGACCGCCGGCTCACCGCCACACGGCCTGTACCGAGGCCTACTTCGTGCTCGAGGGCACCGTCTCCGTGCGCCTCGGCGATGAGGAGGTGAGCGCGGGGCCCGAGGGCTTCGTGCTCGTGCCGAGAGGTGCCCCGCACACCTTCGGCAACGCCGGCGTCGAGACGGCGCGGCTGCTCGTGATCCATGCTCCGGCGCTGGACGCGTATTTCGCCGCGCTGCACGATCTCTGGAGCGGCGGGCGGGTCCCGACTCCGGAAGAGGAGATGGCGCTGATGGCGAGCTTCGGCATGGAGCGGGTCTAGTAGGCTGTTGAACTCCGGCCCGAAGTGCGTCGTGAGGACCACCGTCTTGCCGCGCCGGCGCGTGGGCGGTGGCGACGCTCAGCGTCGCCGCCTGGCGATTCCGCTGGGAGTGAGGTGGGCTCCGGCGTCCGCCTCGGCGCCCCGGCCCCGCTCCGCCAGGCCCGGCCCGGCGAGCGCTCGGCGGACGGAGCTCGCCAGGAGCGCGTAGAACCGGCTCCGATCCGAGGCTCCGGCGGCCGCGGTGACCTGGTCTCCCCCGCGCTGGCGTGGGATCCAGGGGGGGACATGCCTGCCGACCACCGTGTGGCCGTCCACCACGCTCACCATGGTGTCGTCGTTCTCGTCGACCCTCAGCGCGACCCTGCGGACGATGCCGTCGCGATTGCCGACACGCCAACCCTGCTCCCAGCAGCGCGCCCCGCCGAGGTGCCGGCTGACATTGACCGCGCCATCCTCGAAGAGGACCTCTCCGGGGCGCAGCCGGGCGGTGACGGCGGCGTTCAGCGTCGAGTGCCCCTCGGTGAAGATCCAGCTCACCAGCGACACCCCCCGGTTGCCCACGGACGGCAGGGCGCGTGGATCGCCACCCTTGGCCCCGAGGGCCGTCACCGTGGCCGCGTGGCGCCGGCAGTAGCGGTGCTCGCCCATCCCCCGCGCGTGGTCGGCGCACCACCGCGTTCCGCAGGGCTGACCGTGGCTGTCGACGTACTCGCAGCGGAGGGTTGCGGGTGAGGCGCAGCCGTGCTCCCGGCAGACCTCCGCGCCGCGGCGGACGTCCGGGGACTCGGGACGGCCGGGTGGGGGTGTCTGCGCGAGCGCCATGGATCGGTCCTCTCTCGCGGTCTCCGCTGCGCGCGGTCTCTGCCGCTCGATGGCCGCCTTGACAGTTTAGGCGCTGCTCGTGCGATGGGGAAGCGTGGTCCGCGGCGGGGCCGGCGGGGGCGCTAGCCTGGTGTCGAGAAAACCGCCGCTGGGAGAACGTCCATGGGAGTCATCGAGGTCACGGCGGAGCGGCGGGTGGAGGCGCCCGCCGCTCTGGTCTACGCGTGCCTCGCCGACATGCGGGATCACCACCCCCGGTTCCTGCCCCCGGCCTTCTCCGGCTTCGAGGTCGAGTCGGGTGGGGTGGGCGCCGGGACCGTCACCCGGTTCACCATCACCGCCGGGCCGCGCAGCCGCGCCTACCGGATGAGGGTGGACGAACCCGAGCCCGGCCGGGTGCTGCGCGAGACCGATACCGGCTCCAGCCTCGTCACGACGTTCACCGTCGACCCCGAGGGGGATGCCGCGCACGTCCGGATCACCACGACCTGGCAGGGATCCTCGGGCATGGGCGGCCTCTTTGAGCGACGCTTCGCGCCACCGGCGCTGCGCTCCATCTACGCGGACGAGCTGGAGCGGCTGGCCGCTCACGTTCGCGGTCACCTGGCGGGGGCGCCCGCGGTCGGCGGCTGACCCCGGCGCCCCGGCTCCGGGAGGCGAGCCGGGAGGCGCTTGCCGATCGAACATGGGTTCGATAAACTGGCCTCCCGGCCGCGCTCCCCCTCCCGTCCGCCCCACGACCGGGAAGCACGAAGGCGAAGGAGCGATGTCCATCCAGCTCTCCCAGGCCCTCGCGGAGCTGCGCCGCCGTCACGGCGATGCCGTCATCCGCCTGGGCAGCGTCCTGGGCGGGGGCGAGGCCTGGCCCACCGGCCTGCCGAGCCTCGACCGCCGGCTCACCCCCGGTGGGATTCCGATCGGGAGGATCAGCCTGCTCTCCGCCGCGCCGCCGGGCATGGCGAGCGGGCGGCTCACCCTGCTCCAGCTTCTTGCCGCCATCGCCAGCCGGGAGCGGACGGCCGTCTACCTCGACCTCGCCGGCAGCCTCGACCCCGGTTACCTCGCCGATCTCGGAGCCCGCCTCGCCTCGCTCCTCGTCGTCACCCCACCGTCCGGCCGGTTGGGAGACGGCCTCGCCATGGCCCGGCGCCTGGTGGCGGCAGGGGCCACCTGGCTCGCCGTCGCGCTCCCCGGGGACGGCGTCCGGCCGGTTGCGGCGGCTGCCCCCGCGACCCGCGTCGCGGACACCGGCTGGGAGCGTCGTCTCATCGGCCTCGCCGAGGCCGTGGCGGTGCGCCGGGCCGTCTGCCTCGTCGCCGCGGCGCGGCCGCCCGCGGCCCTGCGCCACGCCGCCTCCCTCACGATCCGGTGCGCCGCCGCCGGCTGGCATGAGGTTCACGGCGACGTGCTCGGCCTGCGCGTCCGCCTCACCGTCGAGAAGAGCAGGGTGGGGGCGTCCGGGGAGCGGGTGGATCTGCTCCTCCGCTACCCGCGGCCCTTCGCGGCCGCCGAGGTGGTGACCCGTCCGGTGGTGGTGGAGCTCACGGGCGGTGAGGCGGAGCCGGCCGCCACCCGGCTGCGGAGGGTGGCGGGGTGAGCGGGCCCGTGCGCCGTGCAGCGCCCCGCATCCTCTGCGCCCGGTATCCCCACCTGGCGCTCATCGCCGTCTGGCGGCGCCACCCCGAGCTGTGCGGCGAGCCGGTGGTGGTCACGGTGGCGCAGGAGGGGCCTCGGGGAGCCCCGTCCGGCGCCCCGGACCTCCGTCTCCCGGTGGTTGCCGCGTCGGAGCCGGCGGCGGCGGCGGGCGTCCGGCCCGGGCAGCCGCTCCGCGAGGCCCAGCAGCGCTGTCCCGCGGCGGCCGTCCTCCCCTCGGACGGACCGGCCGCGGACGCCCTCCGGGAGGAGCTGCTGGCCCTGCTCTGCACCCTTGCCCCCCGTGCCGAGGTCGCGGACCACACCGCCTGGTGCGACCTCAGCGGCCGCCACGCCGCATACCGGGACGAGGCCGCCTGGGCCATGGCCGTGGCCCGGGGCGTGGCCGGGCTCCTGGACGGAGCCGCGGTCTCCGTGGGGGTCGCCGGCTCCCGCCTCGCGGCCGGCATCGCCGCCGCGCACGCGCCGCCCCGCCGCATCCGGCGCATCGCGGCGGGGGAGGAGGCGGCCTACCTCGCACCCCTGCCGCTCAGCTCCATCCCCGTCGACCCGGGGATCGCGGCCCGCCTGGCCGCCATGGGCCTGGACTGTGTCGGGGCGGTCGCCAGCCTCGCGGCCGCCGACCTGCAGCGCCAGTTCGGGCCGGCGGGGATCGAGCTGTGGCACCGCGTCCGCGGCGAGGACGGGGTGGGGGAGGGGAGGATCGATGGCCCCGAGGGCACGTGGCCCGCTCTCCCGGCAGCGGCCCCGCCTCCCCACCGGGCTCCGGGGGGCGGCCCGGCCCGGCCCGCGGACGAGCGGACAGCGGGTCCGCGGGCGGGCATGGAGGGGGCCGGAGTGCGGACGGGGAGCCGGCGGCTGGGGGAGCGAATCCTCCTGGAGGGCGGGGTGGGCGATCTCGAGGCGCTGCGCTTCGCGGTTCACCGCGCCGCCGGGGAGATCGGGGAGCGGCTGCGGGAGCGGGGCTGCCGGGCGGCGGCGGTGGTCCTGAGCTGCGAGCTCGAGGCCGCGGCGCCGGTGGGGCTGCGCATCCTCCCCTCGCATCCGCCGGGGAGCGGCGCCGAGCTGTGGCCGGTGGCCCTGGAGCTGCTCGCCGGTCTGCGCCTCCCCGCCCCGGTGGTCGCGATCCGCCTGGAGGTGGAGGGGCTGGAGCGGGGGGCAGGGCGCCAGGCCGACCTCTGGCGTGGGGACACCGCCACCGAGGCGATCGAGGGCGCCGCCGCGCGGCTGCGCGCCCGCTTCGGCCCTGGGGCGGTGCGCACCGCGGAGCTGGCCGATGACCCCGGGGACCTGCCGGAGCGGCGCTTCCGCTGGGCGGAGCCGGAGCCGGTGGCGGTGACGGCCCCCGGTCGCGGCGATCCGGCGCCGGCCCGTGGCGGCCACCGGGTGGACGGACGCGCTCCGGCACCGGTCCCGGCCATTCCCGCGCTGCGGCGGTGAGGGGGCCTCATGACCGAGCTGCTGCAGGGCACCGCCGAGGTCCGCGCCGGTGTGAGGACCGGCGTTCCCGGGGAGGTCCGCGTCGCCGGGCGGTGGTGGGCTGTCAGCCGGGTCACCAACCGCTGGGTGGTGGAGACGGGCTGGTGGAGCACCCCGGTGCGGCGTCTCTACCTCCGCCTGCTCCTGTCACCGGGGGGCCATGCCCCGGGCGGCGGAGACGGCGAGTGCGTCGAGCTCTTCTGCGACCTGGACTCCGGCACGTGGCACTGGTCGCGCCGCTACGACTGATGCCGGTGCCCAGGATGTCCGCCGCGGCGCCGGGTCCGTCCGATCAGATGGGGGTGGGGGGCCGCCGGCGAGGGGGCCGGCGGCCCAGGGTACCGATCACATGCTTCAGAAGAAACACAGATCAGGATAGTTGCACATACCCGTAGTGGTTGTCAAGCATGTCCTTCGCCGAGCTCGCCGTGCGCTCCCACCACTCCTTCCTGGAGGGATCGGCGTCGCCCCGCACCCTGGCGGAGGAGGCCGCTCGCCTGGGGATCGCGAGCCTCGGTCTCTGCGACCGCAACGGCCTCTACGGGGCCGTCGCCTTCCTGGCGGCCGCTCGCCGTGCCGGCGTCCACCCGGTGGTGGGGGTGGAGCTGGACACCGTGGACGCCGGCCGCATCCGCCTCCTCGCCCGGAGCCGGCGCGGCTACCACCAGCTCTGCCGCACCATCAGCGCCGCCCAGCTCGCCGGCGCCAAGGGCCAGCCCCGCCTGCGCATCGCCGGCCTCGCCCCCTCCTCATCGCCCCCCCAGCCCTCGCCGCGCCTCCGGCGGCGGTACGTGCAGCCCCCATCCCGTCCCCGGGCTCTCCGCTCCACCGCCGGCCCCTTTCCGGAGGGCTGGCCGTCCCTGCCCTCGACCCGGGAGCTGGTGGAGGCCCCACCCGCGGTGGTCGACCCCGCCGACCTCGACGACTGCGTCGCCCTCGCCGGCGGGCCGGAGAGCGCGATCGTGGAGGCGCTCATCGCCGGTGACCGGCGTGCCGCCCGGGAGCTCGCCGCCCGGCTTCGCGAGGGCTTCGGGGCCGACCGTGCCGGCCTGCTCCTCACGAATCACCTCCATCCCGCGGACCGCTGGCTGGTCGGTGAGGTCGCCGAGCTGGCCGCGGCCGCCGGGATGCCGCTGGTCGCCTCCAACACCCCGGTCCACGCCACCCGCGACGACAAGCCGCTGCTCGACGTCCTCACCGCCATCCGCCACCGCACCACCCTCGACCGGGCGGCCGCCCACGGTCTGCTCCTCCCCAACACCGAGCACCGCCTGCTCGGGGAGGCCGCCCTGCGGCGCCGGATCGGCGGGCACCCCGAGGCATTCGACCAGGCCTCCCGGATCGCCTCGCAGTGCGCCCTCGACCTCGATCTCAGCGAGGCCCGCTTCCCGGGCTTCCCCGTCCCGGAGGGCGAGACGCCCTTCTCGGTTCTCTACGGCCTCTGCCAGGAGGCGGTGCGCCGCCGCTACCGGCCGCTCACCCCCGAGGTCGCGCGCCGCCTCCAGACCGAGCTGGACGTCATCGAGCGCACCGGGCTCGCCGAGTTCTTCCTGATCGTCCACGAGATCATGGAGTGGGCTCGCGAGCACGGCATCCCCGGACAGGGGCGGGGCAGTGCCGCGGACTCCCTGGTCGCCCACCTGCTCGGCATCACCCGTGTCGACCCCATCGCCCACAACCTGCTCTTCGAGCGCTTCCTGCACGTCGACCACCGGGGCACCCCCGACATCGACATCGACTTCTCCACCGATCATCGCGAGCAGGTGATCCAGCACGTGTACGAGAGGTACGGCGCGGAGCGCACCGGCATGGTGGCCAACGTGGTCACCTTCCGGCCCCGGCTGGCGGTACGCGAGGTGGGGGAGGCGATGGGGTTCCCCACGACCATCATCGACCGCCTCTCCCGGTCCCTGGACGCCTGGCACGAGGGTGACGTCGAGGACGCCCTGGAGACCGCCGGGCTGGGCTCGAGCGCCACCGCGACGGCGCTGCCGTGGCGGCGGTTCCTCGACATCGTGAAGGCGATCGAGGGCACCCCGCGCCACCTCTCCATCCACGTCGGCGGGATGCTGGTCACCGGTGAGCCGCTCAGCGACGTCGTCCCGGTGGAGCGGGCCGCCATGGAGGGCCGCGTGGTGGTCCAGCTCGACAAGGACGACGTCGAGGACCTCGGCCTCATCAAGATGGACCTCCTGGGTCTGCGCACCCTCTCCGCCGTCGCCGAGTGCCTGGACCTCATCGAGGCCACCCACGGCGCCCGCCCCGACCTCGACGCCCTCAGTCTCGACGATCCCCGGGTCTACGCCATGATCCGTGCCGTCGACACCATCGGCCTCTTCCAGATCGAGTCGCGAGCGCAGCAGCAGGCGCTGTTCCAGTCCCAGCCACGGGACTTCAACGACCTCATCGTCCAGGTCGCGATCATCCGTCCCGGCCCCATCCAGGGGAACGCGGTCAATCCCTACCTGCGCCGCCGCCAGGGTCTGGAACCGGTCAGCTACCTGCATCCCAGCTTGGAGCCCATCCTGTCAGAAACACTCGGGGTCATCCTCTACCAGGAGCAGATCCTGCGCATCGTCATGGACGTCGCGGGCTACAGTGCCGCTGAGGCCGACCGCTTCCGCAGAGCCATGAACCGGCACCGCTCCCGGCTGGAGATGGCGTCGTTGCACGGCGAGTTCATCACCCGTTGCGCAGAGCACGGCGGTCTCGACCGCGAGGTGGCCGAGCAGCTGTTCCGCAGCGTGGCGGGGTTCGCCGAGTTCGGCTTCTGCAAGTCGCACGCGGCGGCATTCGCCCGCACCGTCTACGAGACCGCCTGGCTGCGCCGGAACCACCCCGCGCACTGGCTGTGCGCTCTGCTCAACGCCCAGCCGATGGGCTTCTACCACCCCTCCGTGCTGGTCGACGACGCCAGGCGCCACGGCGTCCTCACCCTCCCTGTCGACGTGATCCGGAGCCGGTCCCGCTGCACGGTCGAAGGGGTGGACCCGGGCGATCCCGGTCTCACCGAGGCGGAGCGGGCTGCCGTGTCCGCGGCGCGCAGGGCGATGGGTGCGGGGGGTTCGCCCGACCTGCGCGGTGGTGCCCCGGCGCCGTCTCCGGGCGCCGCGCCCCGACCGGCCCCGTGGGCGGTGCGCCTGGGCTTCAACTACGTGGCCCGTCTGGGGCCGGCCGGGAGGGCGGCGTGCGAGGCGGCGGTCACCGCCGGCGCCACCCACTCGATCACCGAGTTCTGGCGTCACGCCGGTCTCGACCGGCCGGCGATGGAGGGCCTGGTCCGCTGCGGTGCCTTTGATCGCCTCAGCGGGGGCAGGCCCCGCCGCGAGCTGCTGTGGGAGCTGGTGGAGGCGGAGGGCTCCCTGCCCTCGCGCCGCGGAGGGCGGAGGACGCGGGCGGGTGCGCCGCCGGGGGCGGGGGACGCCCCCGGCGCGGCGGGTGCGCCGGCCGGCTCCGCCCTCTCGGCCCCGCGTGCTGCGCCCTCCGCGCCCGGCCCGCCCCGGGGGCGGGGCCGGGTCGGGCCCCCGCCCTCCGGGCCGGCTCCGCCCCCGGGGCTCCTCCTCGACCTCCCCGCGCCCTCCCCCGCGTTGCCGGCGGCGACCGGCCGGGAGCGCGCCGCGGAGGAGTACGCGGTCAACGGCCTCACCACCGGGCCCCACCTGGTCACGTACCTGCGCCCCGTGCTCGACGCCCTCGGCTGCACTCCGCTGGCCCGCGTCCGCGAACTTCCCGACCGGGCGCCGCTGCGGGTCGCCGGCCTGGTCATCGCCCGCCAGGCTCCGGTCTCCGCGCGCGGATTCCGCTTCTTCACCCTTGCCGACGAGGGGGCTCACCTGGACCTGGTGCTCCGCCCCGAGGTGGCCCGGCGCACTCGGGGGGTGGCCGGTTCCAGCCCCCTGCTGATGGCCGAGGGCAGCCTGGAGGTGAGCGCCGGGAGGCGCAACCTTGTGGTGGATGCCCTCGTCGCCCTGGATGGGGACGGCCGCCCGCCGGCCCCGGACGGCGCAACCGCGACGGTCGCCTGGCCGGCCCCGCCGGCTCACGACTACCGCTGAGCTGGAGTGACCGATCCACGCGGCGCATCCGAGGCGGGCTGTGACAGCGGTAACGCGGTGGCAGCATCTCGCCGATGACCTCGAGCGCGTCAGACCACGGCCCCTAGGCTGGCAGAAGCCTCGCAGCCATCCCGCGTTGGAGGAAGCGGTTCCGGTGATCTCCCCGCAGCTCTGTCCCGCCTGCGCCACCCCCAACCCGCCCGGCGCCCCGGCGTGCCGCGGCTGCGGTGCCGCCCTCGAACCGCCACCGAGCGTCACGGATCAGGTCGCGTACGAGTCCGCCCCCCGGCCTGCCGCCGCCGGCGCCCGCGGACCGGGCGGAGCCGAGGGCTGGCCGGCGCTGCGCCTCACTCCCAGCCTGGCGCCCGAGGCTCCCCCCGACACCTGGGCCGCGATCCCGCGCGAGAAGGTCGCCCCCCCGGCCCCTCCGGACTGGCTGAAGCTCCGCCCTGGGGCGCTTCCCCCGGGCTCCGCAGGGTCTCCGCCCCCTCCCGCGGCTCCGCCCGCGCTCTCCTTTCACCTGGACGTGGGGGCGGGCTCCGCGCTGGCGGCCGGCCCGCTGCCCCCGCCGGCGGCCCCCCCCGCCGGTGGCGGCGAGGGCGGG
>JAJZNI010000165.1:7644-9602 GCA_021847925.1 bacterium | reverse complement strand
CTGGATCTTCCCCTCCATCGTCCTGCTGATCACGACCCTCGGCTTCAACATCCTCGGGGACTCGATCCGCGACGCGATGGACCCGCGCACCGAGCGCATCTTCGCGATGCGGCGCAGGAGGCAGCGCCGGGGGGAGCCGGAGACCTTCCGGGAGGCGGCACCCGACCAGGCCACGGGCGACGCATCCCAGACATGACGCGCTTCCTCATCCGCAGGTTGGTCCAGGGGATCGCCACCCTCTGGGTGGTCGTGTCGCTGGTCTGGATCCTCTACTACCTGGTCCCCGAGGACCCCGCGCGCCTCCTCGCCGGGAAGGCGGCGACACCGGCCCAGGTGGCCCAGATCAGGGCATCGCTGGGGCTCAACGCCCCCATGTGGCAGCAGTACCTCGGCTACTTCGGGCGGCTGCTGCACGGCAACCTCGGCGAGTCCTACAAGCTGCGCGAGCCGGTCAGCCAGCTCATCGGGCAGTGGGTGCAGGTCGACATCTCGCTGGCCGTGGGCGCCGCCGTCCTCTGGCTGATCCTGGGCCTGAGCGTCGGGATCATCGCCGCCCGCCACCCCCGCAGCCTGCTGGATCGCGGGGCCACGGTGTTCGTGCTCACGGGGCTCTCCATGCCGACCTTCATCCTCGGGCTCCTTCTCCTCTACGTCTTCTTCTACATCCTCACGACCCACGGCATCGGCATCTTCCCGAGCGCCGGCAGCTGGGTGCCCCTCACCCAGAACCCGCTCCAGTGGGCGCGGGCGCTGATTCTCCCGTGGATCACGCTCGCCCTCATCACGGCGGCGACCTATGCGCGGCTGTCGCGCAGCTCGCTGCTCGACACGCTCGGCGAGGACTACATCCGCACCGCCCGGGCCAAGGGACTGTCGGAGCGCCGCGTCGTGTTCCGCCACGCGCTGCGGGCCGCCCTCACCCCCGTCGTCACCCAGTTCGGCATCGACCTGGCCACGATCCTCGGGGGGGCCATCATCACCGAGACGGTCTTCGGCCTTCCCGGTCTCGGCCTCAACGTGGTTCAGGCGGTGGACCGCGAGGATCTCCCCGTCATCCAGGGCATCGTCCTGGTCGCCGCGGCGTTCATCGTCTTCGCCAACGTCGTCGTGGACAGCCTGTACGCGGTCCTGGACCCACGCGTGCGTCTCAGCTGAGCCGGCCGCCGGCGAAGCCCCGCGGGACCCCCTCCGGGCGGCGGCGGCCCCGCCTCAGACGCCGGGAAGGCGGACGGTGAAGGTGCTGCCCCCGCCGGGGCGGTCGCCCTCGAGCAGCAGGTCACCCCCCATCCGGCGCGCGCACTCCCGGCTCACATAGAGCCCCAGGCCGGTCCCCGACGCGCGCTCGGCTCCGCGCCCGCGGACGAACCGCTCGAAGATCCGCTCCCGCTCCTCCTCCGCGATACCCGGGCCCCGATCGCTGATCCGCAGCGTCACCTGGCTCCCCTCGCGCGCCGCGACCACCGCCACCTCGGCCGGCGGGTCCGAGTAGGTGAGCGCGTTGCTCACGAGGTTGTCCATGATCCGGGACACCAGGACCTCGTCGCCGATCGCGCGCAGCTCCGCGGGGCAGCTCACGGTGAGGGTCGCCCCGGTGAGCTCCAGGCGGGCCCGGGCGCGCTCCCTGACGCGGTGCAGCAGCGGCGCGAGCGCCACGGGGGTCCGCTCGATGCTCAGCTCATCGGCCTCGAGGCGCGCCACGGTGAGCAGCGTGGTCACGATCTCCTGGGCCTCGCGGGCCTTGGTGGTGACGGCGCGCACCGCGCGCGCGCCACTCGCGTCGAGCCCGCCCAGGTCGCCCGCCTCCAGCAGCGAGGCGTACCCCTGGATGACGGTGAGCGGCGAGCGCAGCTCGTGCACGGCGATGTCCAGGAGCTCCGACTTGGTCCGGGCGGCATCGCCCAGGCGCCGCACGGTGTCGGTGGCCACCTGGTGCTCGTGGGCGTTGCGCAGCGCCATCC
>JAJZNI010000165.1:0-7634 GCA_021847925.1 bacterium | reverse complement strand
CCGGCGACGGCGCCCAGCGCGGCGAGCGCCTCGCCCTCCTCGCCCGTGAACCCGGGGCCGTCACGACGTCCGAGGAGGAGCAGCCCCCCGACCTCGCCGCCACACAGGATCGGCACCGTGGCGAGGTGCCGCACGCCGGCCAGCGCGCCCCGGAGCGCGGGCGGCGCCTGCCCCGGGGCGGGGCCGTCGTCGAGGACCACGCGCCGCTCGATGAGCTCCCTCGCCAGCCCCGGCTGCCGCTCGAGCCAGTCCCGGACGGCGGCCCCGGGGGCCCACTGCACCTCCGCGCCATCGACCCCGCTCACCCACGCGTCGACGGTGAGCGTCTCGCGGTGCCAGCTGGACAGGGCCGCACGCTCGGCGGCGGCGATGCGCAGCCCCCCGGTGAGGATCGCTCCCACCACCCGGCGCGGGTCGAGCGAGCTTCCCACCTCCTCCACGGCGAGGTCGAGGAGGTCTCGGAGGCGAGCGGCGGCCTGCGGACCCCCGGTCGTGCGGGAGCCGGGCCCCGCCATCAGCGACACGGCCCGGCCACCGACCCGGCCGGGGTGGATAACCCAACCTGACACACGGATGATTTTCCCCTGGTGGCGATGTCATCTTAGCGGCGTGCCGCGCCCGGCGGGTAATCTGTCTCCCGTGCGCCAGGCAGACGCGTCCAAGGAGGTCGGAAGATGGCTATAGCCCGCAGCAGCGCCGAGGCCACGTGGGCCGGGGACCTGGTGGGAGGCCGTGGCACGGTCCGGCCGCAGAGCGCGGCGTTCCCCGAGCTGGCCCTCACCTGGGCGGGGAGGACCGGTCGCCAGGAGGGCACGACCAGCCCCGAGGAGCTGATCGCCGCCGCTCACGCCGGCTGCTTCTCCATGGCCCTCTCCAATGAGCTCGCCAAGGCGGGCCACCCGGCGGAGCGTCTCGACGTCACCGCCGTGGTCTCGTTCGAGACCGGACGCCCCGACGGTGCGGCGATCACGACCGTCGAGCTCGCGGTGCGCGGCCGCGTCCCCGGCGCGGGCGCGGAGGCCTTCCGGCAGGCGGCGGAGGCGGCCAAGTCCGGCTGTCCCGTGTCCAAGGCGCTGACCGGCGTCGAGATCCGCCTTCGCGCCGAGCTGGAGAGCGCGTAGGTCGCCGCAGAGCCCGCCGCCCCGCACCCGGGCGGCGCATCCCGGCGCCGGCGGGGCCCCCTCGCCCCCGCGCTCTTCGTCCTGAGCGGGATCTCCCAGTATCTGGGTGCGTCGATCGCCGTCAGGGCCTTCGCCCTGATGCCCGCCGAGGGGGTCGCGTGGGTCCGCGTCGTGACCGGGGCCGTCGTGCTCTGCGCCTGGCGCCGCCCCTGGCGTGATGCCCGCCTGCTCCGCGGCGGCACGGCGGCCCTGGTGGTGGCGTTCGGGGTCGCGCTCGCGGCCATGAACCTCACCTTCTACCTGGCCCTCTCCCGGCTCCCGCTCGGCACCGCGGTCGCCATCGAGTTCATCGGTCCGGTGCTCGTCGCGGCGGTCGCGGCGCGGGGGCCGCGCAACCTCGCGGCGCTGGCGCTCGCGGTGGGTGGGGTGGCCATCCTGAGCCGGGTCAGCCTTCCCGGCAACCCGGCGGGGGTCGGGTTCGCGGTTGCGGCAGGGCTGCTCTGGGCCGGCTACATCGTGCTGGCGCACCGATGCGCGCGGCGCGGCCTGGGGACCACCGGGCTCGCCGCGGCCATGGCGGTCGGGGTGGTCGCCATCGCACCCTGGGCCGCACCGGCCGCGGTGGAGAGCGCGGGGCACGGGGCGGCCCTGGCCCTCGCGGCGGCGGTCGGGGTGCTCTCCAGCGTCCTCCCGTACGCTCTCGACCAGGTCCTCCTGCGCCGCCTCTCCCGGGGCGTCTACGCGGTGCTGCTCAGCCTGCTCCCCGCCACCGCCACGCTGATGGGCCTGCTCCTGCTGGGGCAGGTGCCCCGCCCCGTGGAGCTGGTGGGGATCGCCCTGGTGGTGGCGGCGGTGGCGCTGCGCCGGCACGCTGACGGCGAGCCCTCCGCTCCCGCGCCCCCCGGAGGCCCGCTCACGCGCTCTGCTGCGTGAAGAGGAGGTCGAAGCTGCAGACGTTGCCCTCGTCCTGGCTGTCGGTGTTGAAGTTGGGGCCCTTGGTGAGCGTCACCGTGAAGGTGTTGTGGCCGGCGGGGCCCGGCGAGGTCCCCGGCCAGGTCGCCGCCCCCGCGCTGTCGTCGAGCCCCACGTTGCTGGAGGCGACGATCTGCGTGCTCGCCGGCTGGCTCCAGTAGGTGGTGGTCGCGTCCGAGACCGTGAGGATCATGTCGGCGCAGAGGTTGCCGCCCGGGGTGGGCGACACGGCCGGCGGGTTGAGCATGCTGAGCTCGAAGGTGCTCGGCAGCAGCCCGGTGCTGGCGATGGCCACCGTCCCGGTGGCCAGGGTCGACGGGGAGCTCGGCGACACGGCGCCGCTGCCCTGGCCGATGCTGATCACGTCGGAGCAGGTGTTGCCCGACTGGTTGAGCTGCGCGGTCGAGGTCACCGAGGTGCAGGTGAGGCCGGAGGCGGTGTTGGTGTGGCCCAGGCTCTGGGCGGCGACCGAGTTGGGGTTGTCGGTGTAGGCCTGCCACGCGGCCAGGCCTCCGTACCCGACCGCCGCCGTCGCGGCGATCGTCGCCCCGAGCGCCAGCGCCACCCGAAGCATGCGTCGCGGGCGCCGCCGCCGCCCCTGCCGCCGCCTGTCCATGATCTGCTCCAACGGTGCGGATTTCGCTATTAGTGCAAATGCACTACTCGCTGCTGATGAGCCTAGCGGGGCGGGTTTCGCGAAAACCCCGGGGGTCCTGACACAGGCGGGTAACGCCGAATCGCGCCGGTGCCACTCCCCGGAGCGCGGGCGGGCATCCCCGTCCGGCTACTCGCGCCCCTGCCGGACCCTCTCCAGCCAGCCCGCGGACTCCTGGAAGTCGGCGTCCCCGGTCCCGGGACGCGAGGGCGAGGTCTCCCCCTCGGCGCGGGGGTAGGAGCCGCAGAAGCGGACCTCCTCGCAGAAACGGTGCAGGGCGGCGAGCGCGTCACCCACCCGGGCGTCGCGGATGTGACCCTCGCAGTCGATGGAGAAGCAGTAGCGCCCCAGCCCGTGGCCGGTCGGGCGGGACTCGATCCTCGTGAGGTTCACGCCGCGCACCGCGAACTCGGTGAGCAGCTCGAGCAGCGCCCCGGGGTGGTCCTCGCGGATGAAGGTCACCAGGGTGGTCCGATCGGAGCCCGTCGGCTCCGCGGCCGGGCCCGGTGGCACCAGGAGGACGAATCGGGTCACCGCCTGGCGGTGGTCGCCGATGTCGGCGGCCAGCTCGCTGAGCCCGTAGCGCCGAGCCGCCCCCGCCGAGCCCACGGCGGCGTCGATCCCGTCCCGCCCGGCGGCGACGCCCGCGGCGGCCTCGGCCGTGGAGCTGGTGGAGATGATCCGCGCCGCCGGGAGGTGGGCGCGGAGCCAGTGCCGGCACTGGGCGGTCGCGTGCGGATGGGAGGCCACCGCGCGCACGTCGCCGAGGGCGGTTCCCGGGCGCCCCAGGAGGAGAAGGCGCACCGGCACCAGGATCTCCCGCGCGATGTGAAGTGGTGAGCCGCCGCTCAGCTCGTCGAGGGTGACCGAGACCGATCCCTCGACGGAGTTCTCGAAGGGGACCACCGCCCCCGCCACCGCACCCTCGCGCACCGCCGCGACCGCGTCCGCCACGGTGTCCGCGGGGACCAGCTCGACGCCGCCCTCCACCTCCAGGCTGCGCGCGGCGACCTCGGCGAACGTCCCCTCGGGGCCCAGGTACGCATAGCGGGGTCGAGGCTCCGCGCTCATGGGGCGCAAGCATGCCACGAGGGGATCGCCGCGCTCACGAGCCCGGCGGGCCGGCCGGCGAACCGGGAAGCCGGCCGCGGGCTGCGGCGACGGGACGGCCGTCGGGCGGGGCCGCGGCCGCGGCGGCGGCGGGGCCACCCGAGGCCGCCGGGGATCCCGGGATGACGGCGAAGGTGAGCCGGCTGCGCAGCCGGGCGAGGCCGGCCAGGACCGGGGCGCCGAGGACGGCCACGGCGGCGGCGTCGCCGACCGCCCGGAAGCTGTCCCAGGTGACCGAGGTGGCGAGGTAGAAGCGGGCGAAGCGCCCCAGCAGCACCGGGGTCGGCGCCCCCGGAAGGAAACCGAACCCGGGCGTCCCCCGGTAGAACACGGTCCAGTCCCAGACGTCGAGGAGCGCCCCGTACACATAGCCGGTGACCAGGCTCACCACGATGAGCACGGCGACGTCCGCGATGCCGGGGGCTCCCCGGCGGCGCAGCCCGGCGGCTCCCGCCGCCAGCCCCATCCACCCGCACCCGAACATCTCGTACGGGAGCCACGGTCCGATGCCGCCCGTGCCCACCGCCGAGGCGAGCAGGGAGGTGGTCCCGCAGAGGAAGCCGAAGGAGGGCCCGAAGACGTAGCCGCTCGCGAGGATCAGGAAGAACACCGGGCTGAAGCCCCCGATCCCGGTGACGAGCACAAGGCGCAGGGCGGTGTCGATGCCGGCGATGGCGGCGAGCAGGGCGAAGCGGCGGGCGTCGAGGCGCCGGGCCGCCGTCTCCACCGCCGCCAGCACCGCCACGCTGCCCAGGGCCAGGGAGACGGACGCCACCGGCGCGGGCGCGCCGGCCAGCACGAACGGCCAGAGGAAGAGCAGCGCGCCGGCCACCGAGGCCGCGGCCAGGATCATGCGTGCCCCGCCCGCGGGGAGCCGCGCTCGCCCGCCGTGCCGCGGTCCAGCAGCACGAGGCGGCTGGCGAGGGCCATGGCCAGCTCCTCGTCGTGGGTCGCGATCACGACGCAGCCGCCCGACGCCGCGATCCCTTCCACCGCTGCCACCAGGGCGCTCCGCGCCGCCGCGTCCATCCCGCGCGTGGGTTCGTCGAGGAGGGCGAGGCGCGGGCCGCCCGCGAGCACCGCCGCGAGCGCCGCCCGCTGGCGCTCCCCGCTGCTCAGGTCACGGGGATCGCGTTCGGCGACGCCACCCGCGCCGAGGCCAAGGAGCACCCGATCGGCGCTCTCGCGCGAGCGGGAGCGGCGCAGGGTCCACTCGACCTCGCTGCGCACCGTCGGCCGATGCAGGAGCATCGACGGGTTCTGGGGCAGGTAGGCGACCCGTCCCGGGGCACGCTCCACGCGGCCGGCGAGGGGGGGCAGGAGGCCGGCGATGGTGCGCAGCAGCGTGCTCTTCCCGCTGCCGTTGGGGCCGACGACGGCGACCACCTCACCGCTCCCGGCGCTGAGCCAGAGGTCGTGGAGCACGGGGTTGCGCCCGTGCCCGGCGGTCACGCCGCGGAGCCGCCAGGTCTCCGCCGGGGCGCGTGGGAGGTTACGGAGGAGCGCCGGGGCGGCCGGGGCCGCAACGGCCGGCGTGCCCGGCGAGGGCTCCGGCGCGGTGGCGTCGTGGGGACGGCCCCCGTGCATCCGCAGCACCCGCTGCGCCAGTGGCCGAGCGAGTGCCTGGCGGTGCTCGGCGAGCAGCACCGCCGTCCCACCGCGCACCGCCCTCCCCAGCGCGGCGAGGAGCGCCGACGCCCCCTCTGGGTCGAGCTGGGAGAGCGGCTCGTCGAGGACGAGGAGTCTCGGCCGCATGGCCAGCACGCCCGCCAGGGCGAGGCGCTGCCGCTCCCCCCCCGATAGGGTCGCCACCGCCCGACCCCGCAGGTGCGCGATGCCGCACGTCTCCAGTGCCTCCTCGACCCGCCGCAGCATCTCCGGGCGCGGGACTCCGAGGTTCTCCAGCCCGAAGGCGGCGTCGCGCTCGACGGTCGCGTAGACGGCCTGCAGCTCCGGGTCCTGGAAGACGAAGCCGACGTCGCGGGCCAGCTCGCGGGTGGGCGTGAGCGCCACCTCCCTGCCCATGACGCGTGCCACCCCGCCGATGACCCCTCCGTGGAAGTGGGGGATCAGGCCGTTGCACACCCGGAGCAGCGTCGACTTCCCGCTGCCCGACGCGCCGGTGAGCAGCGTCAGCCCTCCGTCCAGCTCCAGCCCGGCTCCGTCCAGGGCGCGGCCCGACTGGTCGGGATAGGAGTAGCTGAGCCGGGAGAGGGAGAGGACGCTCATGGATCGCGGCGGCCGAGCGCGGGCACGAGGAGCACGGCGCAGCAGAGCACGGCCGGGAGGCTCACCGCGGGCGCCTGCAGGGTGGGGAACGGATACCAGGCCGGCGCCGCGCCGGTCAGGGTGAGGACCAGGAAGACGACACCCGCGGCGGCGGCGCTCACGGTCACCAGGCTGTCGAAGCGGCTCCACCGCCCCTGGCTCATGTGCGTTCGCACGCCGCTCCCGTAGCCGCGGGCCTCCATCGCCTCCGCGAGGGTCACGGAGCCCTCGATGGCGGTGAGCACCACGGGCACGGCGACGGCCGGCCAATCGGCGACGTGGCGCGCCCGCCACCCGCGCATCCGCTGCGCGTCGCGGATCTCGATCGCGCTGCGCACGGTTCCGGGGATGAGGTTGAGGGCCGCGCCGACCGCGGCTCCGGTGCGCGCCAGGGCCGGGGGGAGGGCGTCCACCAGCTCGTGCGGCGCGCAGACCAGGCTCAGAGGTGCCACGGAGAGCATCGCCGCCGCGATCCCCAGTCCGGTCGCCAGCCCGAAGACCACGGCCTCCAGGGTGATCGCTCCGCCGACGGCGGGGATGCCGCCGGGGAGCCGGACCAGGACGTGGGCGCCCGTGTGGCTGAGCAGTGCGGTCACGAGGGTCGCGATCAGGGAGGCGGCGCCGATCCCGGCCACGAGCGCCCTGGCCCCCGGGCCGCGCCGCCCCCGAGCCACGACCAGGGAGAGCCCGCAGAGGACGACGATCACCCGGTACACCGGGTTGCCGGTCGACAGCGAGATGGCGAGCCCCGCCGCCGACCAGGTGGCGAGGGCGCGCGGGTTCACGTCCTCCGGCGTCGGAGCGTGAGCTGCACCACGAGGAGCACGACCAGGGCGGCGGCGACCGCGATGCCGGCGATGAGCCCCGCGCTGGGGCCGTTCGACGAGGTGGCCCCGACCGCGGTCCCGGCCACGGCCGTGCTGTGCTCGGCTGCGGCGCAGACGCCCGCCGGGGAACGCGCGGGGGGCGGGTCCGCCCCGGTCAGCGGGTCGTAGCGCAGGCCCACGGCGTCGCCGGACTGGAGGGTCTCCTCGCCGATGCCCTTGCTCGCCGACTTCCAGGCGCCTCCCGAGCGGGACACGAAGAGCGCCCAGTAGTCGCCGCTCGAGGGCAGGCACTTCGTGTAGCTCGCCGGCTCGTTCTCCACCTGGCAGAGGGCGTCGCCCAGCGCCCCGTAGCTCTGCACCGCGTACTCGACGCCGCTCGCCTTGATGACCTGCTCGGCGGTGACGCTCGTGCTGCTGAAGCCGACGCAGCGCGCCGTGGTGCTCCCGCTGCTCGTCTCCACCACCAGGGCGACATGGCCGCTCTGCGCGGCCGCCGCGCAGAGCGACGCGGTGGGGACCATGATCGCCGCGGCGCCGCCCACACCCAGCCCGGCCCCGAGCACGGGGACGGCGAGCAGGGAGAGCAGGCGGCGGTGGGCGCGCGAAGCCGATGCCGGGGGGGTGCCGGGGGCGGTCGGGCACACGCCGACCGTTCCGAGATGCCTGTCCATGGCGGTCTCC
>JAJZNI010000055.1 GCA_021847925.1 bacterium | reverse complement strand
ATCGAGTCGGCGATGGCGAGGCCCAGCCCCGCCCCCTCCCCGCGGCTGGTGGCCCGGTGGAAGCGGTCAAAGATGAGGGGGAGGTCGCTCTCGGGTATCCCCTCCCCGTCGTTGGCCACCGACAGCGCGACGCGGCGTCCGGAGCGAGGGCTGACCGCCACGGTGACCCGGGAGGCGGCGTGACGGCACGCGTTGTCGACCAGGACCCCTCCGAGGCGGTCGAGCCATTCCGGGGCGATGGTGATCGGCAGCACCGTGTCCGGGGCCTCGATGACGAGCTGGAGGGAGCGCCCCGAGGCCACGGCGGAGAAACGCTCCGCGGTGAGCCGGGCCGCGGTGACCAGGTCGAGCTCGGCGGGCGCCGGCGGCGCCGGCTCGGAGTCGAAGCGGGCGAGCCAGAGGAGGTCATCGACCAGACGGCGCATCCTGCCGATCTCGCCGCTCACCCGGCCGAGAGCGGGGCGGAGGTCGCGATCGCGGCCGGCGAGGGCGACGTCCGCCTCAGCCTGCATGACGCTCAGGGGGGTGCGGAGCTCGTGGGACGCGTCAGCGGTGAAGGCGAGCTGGCGCCGCCTCATCCGCTCGACCGATCCGCCCACCCGGCGGCCGATGGCGAGCGAGCCCAGGAAGACCAGGATGAGGAGCACCGGACCGACCACCAGCTCCGCCAGCACCAGCTCGCCGGTCGCGTGGGCCACGGGCGCCATGCTCTCTCCCGCGACCACCACGCCGCCATCGGGCAGCCGCCGCCCGAGAAGGCGGAACGGCACGCCGTGCACGGTCGCGCCGGCCGGGCCTCCGGGGGCGCAGAGCGCCGCGGGGAGAGGGGGGGCCGTCCCGACCGGGCGGCAGCCGTCCCCCGGCGGCGCCTGCCAGGTCAGGAGGGGCTCGTCGAAGTCGCTGTCCGGGGCGCCCTCGCTGATCAGACCCGTCCCGGTGCTCCGCGCCACGGCGTCGAGCCACTGGCCCAGCCGCTGGTCGACCGACGCCGTGAGGTTGTGCGCGACCAGGAGGTCGGTGGCCGCGAGCACCGCGGCGAGCGCCAGCGCCACGAGGGCCGCGGCCGCGGCGGCCGTGCGCAGCGCGTGCCGGTTCAGGGGGCTGGAGCCCGGGCTCATTCGCCCACCAGGCGGTAGCCCGCGCCGCGCACGGCGACGATGGAGACCCCCGCCTCACCTCCGAGCTTGGCGCGGAGCCGGGCCATGTGGGCCTCCATCGCGTTCCAGCTGGCGTCGGCGTCGGGCCAGACCTGCTCGGCGATGGTCTGGCGGGGGACCACCCGCCCGGCGCGGCGCATGAGCAGCTCGAGGATGGCGTGCTCCCGAGGCGTCAGGGTCACCGCGCGCCCGCCGCTCGTCACCTCGCGGGTCGCCGGGTCCAGCCGCACGCCGGCCACGCGCAGGGCCGGCTCGCTGGCCGGTCCCCCCCGGCGCAGCAGGGCCCGGATCCGTGCCAGCAGCTCATCGAAGTCGAACGGCTTCACCAGGTAGTCGTCGGCACCGGTGTCCAGCCCCGCCACCCGGTCCTGGGTGGTGTCCCGCGCGGTGAGGAGCATGAGCGGGAGGCGAGTTCCCTGCCGCCGCGCCGCCGCGATCACCTCGGCGCCATCGAGCCCGGGCATGCGCCAGTCGAGGATGGCCGCCGCGTAGTCGCCGGTGGTCAGCATGTGCAGGGCGTCGTCCCCCCTCTCGGCGGTGTCGACCAGATAGCCGGCCTGGAGCAGCCCCCGCCGGAGCACGGCGAGCAGAGGACGATCGTCCTCGGCGACCAGGAGACGCATTCCCGCCACCGTAGCGCTCCAGAGCAGGGGATCGGCGGGCCGCGGGGAGGCGCGAAGCACGGAGGCGATGGTGGGGAGAGGGCCTGACGGAAAGCTGACCGCGCGCGGCGCCGTCAGGATCCCGTCAGGACGTGCTCAGTAGCATGGCCCCCCGATGCCCGCGCGCCTCTCCTCCGCCACGGCTGCCCGCCGCCCACCGGGACGCAGCGCCGCGCCGCCTCCCGGCCGCCGCGTCCTGGCGGTGCCCCGCACCTGGGGACTGCGCCCCGGTGACGCCGTCTACGCCGTCGCCGGCAACGCCCTGCTCATCGTGGCCATGTGGATCCGTCACGGCCAGCTCCTCACCAGCCCGGCGGCGGACCTCACCGCGGCGGGCTCCCTGGCCGCGCTGCTGGGCACGTACGCGGCCCTGGTGCAGGTGGTGCTGATGTCGCGCAGCCCCTGGCTCGACAGCACCTTCGGGATCCACCGCATCGCGGCGTGGCACCGGTGGCTGGGGTTCGCCACCGTCATCCTGATCGCGGGGCACGTGCTCATGACCACCTTCGGCTACGCGATGGCCGACGGTCGCTCCTTCGTGGCCCAGACCCAGGTGTTCCTCTCCACCTACCCCTACATGCTGATGGCCTACGTCGGCGCCGCCCTCTTCATCGTCATCGCCGTGACATCGGTCCGGGCGGCGCGCCGGCGCCTCTCCCACGAGACCTGGCATCTGATCCACTTCTACGTCTACCTGGCGATCGTGCTCTCCTTCGGCCATCAGCTGACCACCGGCACGGACTTCATCGACGATCGCGTGGCGGCCGGCTACTGGATCGCGCTCTACGTCGTCGCGGCGGCCCTGGTCGTCACCTTCCGCCTCGTGATCCCGGTCCGGCTGGCGCGGCGGCACCGCCTGCGCGTCCTGCGCGTGGTCCAGGAGACCCCGACCTCCACCTCGATCTACATCGGAGGGCGCGACCTCGACCGGCTGCCGATGCGGGCCGGGCAGTTCTTCAAGTTCCGCTTCCTCAGCCGCGGGCTGTGGTGGCAGGTGCACCCCTTCTCCCTCTCCGCGGCACCCAACGGGCAGTGGATGCGCATCACCATCAAGCGGGTCGGGGACTTCACCACCCGCCTGGCGGCGATCCGGCCGGGAACCACCGTCCTCCTCGAGGGACCGTACGGGGTCTTCACCGCGGTCCGCCGCCACCAGCCCCGGGCGCTGCTGATCGCCGGGGGCATCGGCGTCACCCCGCTGCGCGCGCTGATCGAGGAGATGCCGCAGCGGAAGGGGTCGATGACCCTCCTCTACCGGGCGCGCTCGTGGTCGGAGGTGGCGCTGCGCGACGAGCTGGACCAGCTCGTGGCGGCTCGCGGCGGCTCCATCCACTACATCATCGGCCGGCGCGGCGTCGAGGTCGACCGCCACCCCTTCGCGCCCCGCTTCCTGAACGCCGCGGTGCCCGACGCCCGCCAGCGCGACGTCTTCGTGTGTGGACCGCGCGAGATGGTGGACGAGGTGGTGGGATCGCTGCGCGCGCTCCGCGTCCCGCCTCGCCAGATCCACGTCGAGCGCTTCGCCCTGCTCAGCGCGTGAGGTGCCCATGACTCCCCTCCGAGCCTCTCTCCTCGTCGCCGGGACCGGCGTCGGGCTGACCCTGCTGGTCAGCTTCCGCACGCCGCCGTCCGCACCCGCCGCCGCCACCGCGCCGCCCGCCCCGGCGGGCTCGGTGCGTCCCACGCCGGCGAGCACGCCGGGAGCATCGCCGTCGGGTGCCGCCGGGGCCTCGCCCACGCCGGCAGCCGGGGGGAGCGGCCTCAGGAACGGCACCTTCACCGGCCAGAACGCGGCCAACTTCTTCGGGCCGGTGCAGGTGCAGGTGGTGGTCTCGGGCGGGCGGATCACGGACGTCAGGACCCTGCAGCAGCCCAACGACAACCCGCAGTCCTCCTACATCGCGTCGGTTGCCATGCCGATGCTCCGCCAGGAGGTGCTGAAGGCGCAGAGCGCACGGATCAACATCATCACCGGCGCGACCTACGACAGCGAGAGCTACGCGCAGTCGGTCCAATCCGCGCTGGACCAGGCCCATGCCTGAGCTCGCCCTCCGTGCACCGTCCGGGCGCGGGGCCGGCGTCGAGCCGGAGGCGACGACGCGCGCGGTCCGGGTGGAGCCCGTCATGGGCACCGTGGTGAGCGTCGACGTCCGCGATCCCGGGGAGTGGTCGGCGGCCATGGACCTGGTGGTGGCGTGGTTCCACCGCGTGGACGCCGTCTTCAGCACCTTCCGTCCGGACAGCCAGGTCAGCCGCCTCGGCAGGGGCGAGATCGGCGAGGCGGAGTGCGACGCCGACGTCCGGGAGGTGCTCGCGCTCTGCGCCGAGGTGGCGGCGACGAGCCGCGGCTGCTTCGACATCCGGGCCGGCGGACGGCTCGATCCCTCGGCCCTCGTCAAGGGGTGGTCGGTGGAGCGCGCAGCAGCCATGCTGCGACGGGCGGGCGCCCGCCACTTCTTCATCGCCGCGGGCGGGGACGTGGTGGCCGCGGGCGGGGCCGCGCCCGGCCGGCCATGGCGGGTCGGCATCCGGCATCCGGAGCGCGGCGACCGGGTGGCGGCGGTGCTCGCCGTGTCCGACCTCGCGGTGGCCACGAGCGGCGCCTACGAGCGCGGCGCCCACATCATCGACCCCCGCAGCGGCCTGCCCGCGAACGGAGACCTGCTCAGCATGACCGTGACGGGGCCGAGCCTCACCTACGCCGACGCCCTCGCGACCGCGGCCTTCGTGATGGGCGAGGCGGGGGCGGCGTGGGTGCCGGAGCGCCGCGGCTACGACGCGTTCGCCGTGACGCGCGACCGGCGCAGCGTGTGGACCCCGGGTCTGGACGCGGTGCTGGTGCGTTGAGGGGGGCCTGGAGGGGTCTGGGCCCCCGCGGCGAGCTGCTCGGCTCGGAGCCGTCCGCCGCCGAGGGGTGGATCCGCGACAACCTGACCCCGATCGCCGAGCTGGTGACGGGCTCGCACCGGGTGCGCCGCATGGTCGGTGCCGTGGAGGCGAACGCGCGGCTCAGCGCCACCCTCGGGATGGTCCTGCTGGTCCTCCTGGCCGCCGAGGGTGCGAGCCTTCTCGTCATCCACCGCTTCCTGGTCATCCACATCTTCCTCGGGCTGCTCCTCGTCCCGGTCGTGCTCCTCAAGCTGGCGAGCGTCCTGCGCCGCTTCGGCGGCTACTACCTCGGTGACCTCCGCTACCGGGCCGCCGGCCCGCCCGCCGCGCTGCTCCGGCTTCTCGGGCCGGTCGTGGTGGTCCTCACCGCGATCCTCTTCGCCACCGGAGTGGAGCTGTGGCTCTTCGGCTATCGCTACGGGAGCGTCTGGCTCACCCTCCACCAGGGGAGCTTCGTCCTCTGGTTCTGCGCCATGGCGGTCCACGTGGTGGGGCACATGGCGGACGGGCCCATCCTGGCCGCGCGCGACGCGGCCGGCCAGCCCGCGGTTCCCGGACGGGAGCGCCGGCGGGCCTGGGTCGCAGCGTCGGTGGCGATGGGCCTGGCCCTGGCCATGGGCGGTCTCCTCTACGCGTCCCCCTTCCCGGCCGTCATCGGCCATTGAGCCCGGTCCCCGCAGGCAGGTGGTCCCGGCGTTCGAGGGGTGGACGTCCCTCCGATCGCGGGTCCGTGGTCCCACGCGGCGTAGACCTCCGGCCCTGTCGGCCGCAGGATCGGGCGCGGCATCATAGGGGCCATCGTCCCGGTGGTCATCTCGTGAGGGCCCTCCATCCAGATGAACTCTCCCGCCCCCTTCCTGCACGTCGGCTTCATCCTCATATCGCTGTCGAACCTCTTCCTGATCGTCTTCATGCTGGTCCTCTTCGCGGTGGCGCTGATCGCCCCGTTCCCGCACCGGATTCGACACGATCGGAGTGATCGACGTGACTGAGCAGCTGGCGGCCCGGCGGGACGCGGCGGCGCCCACGCCGGCGGCGCCGGACGCGGCCGGGGGCATGGTCGAGGAGCCGGGCTGGACGGCGGCGGTCCGGCGAAACCTCGCCCGGAGGATGCCGCTCACCGAGCTGCTCCCCAGCACGCAGCCGGCCTACGTCGGCTCCTGGGTCTACGTCTTCGGGGTCACGACCATCGCCGCCCTGGTCTGGACCATCGCCAGCGGCACCATCCTGGCCTTCATGGGGTCCGCCTGGTGGCACACCTCGGCGCTCGGCCACTTCGTCAACAGCGTGCACTTCTGGGGCGCGCAGATGTTCTTCCTCTTCATGGTGCTGCACCTGTGGGGCAAGTTCTGGATGGCGAGCTGGCGCGACGGGCGCGCCGCCACCTGGGCGGTGGGCGTCGTGATCTTCCTGGCCAGCATCGTGACCGCCTTCACCGGCTACCTGATCCAGGAGAACTTCGACTCCCAGTGGATCGCGGTGAACGCCAAGGACGCGATCAACGCCACCGGCCTCGGAGGCTTCTTCAACGTCCTCAACTTCGGGCAGATGTACGGCATCCACGTGATGCTGATGCCGATCGTGGTCACCCTGCTGGTGGTGCTCCACATCCTGCAGGTGCGCACCCGGGGCGTGGTCCGCCCCATCGGGGACCCGTACACGCCCACCCCGGAGACGGGTGGCGACACGCCGGAAGGCAGGCTGGAGGCCTAGGACGAAGATGCGCCATCACCGGCAGATCAGCAAGAAGGAGTACTACCGGGGGGTCCAGATGCTCCCCTACGACCTCATCAAGGAGCTGGCGATCGCGACCGGTGTGATGCTGGTCGTGGTCCTGGTCCTGGCCGCGGTGCTCTCGTCGCCGGACGAGCCCTCGGTGACCGTGCAGAGCTGGGCCAAGGCCGCACCATTGGACTACGTGACCACGGCGACCGCGGAGCTGGCCGGGACGGCCGAGAGCGCTGCCTACGGCCCCCCCTACGACCAGCACCATCAGGGCGACGACGTGCAGGCCATCGGGCCGTTCGCGCCCCAGATCTGGTTCGGCGTCCACGTGCCCATCAACGCCGCGACCGATTACGTCCTGCAACCCCTCTCCGAGTCGTCCCCGGGCGATCCCCAGCTCGCGGCGGCGCTCACCGAGTACCGGAGCGCGAGCCACGCGCAGCAGCAGAGCTGGCTCACCGCGTACACGGCGGCCCTGGGCAAGGCGACCGTCAGCGGCGACACCGTCAACGTGCCGCAGGGTCACTACGGGCCGCTGCCCACCATGATGGACGCCATGCTGGAGCTGGGACGCTCCGGCGCCATGGACGGCCTGCTCCTCAGCGGCCAGCACTTCTACCAGACCGACTACAGCCTGCCGCTCATGTTCATGGCGAGCGGCGGCTACCTCGCCGGGCTCGCCCACCAGTACAAGATGGAGGGCAACCAGTGGGGGATGATGAACGAGACCGGGAGCTATCCCGGCCAGGCATGGCTCTGGCTGTACACCTTCTGGTACCAGATCCCGCCCTTCCTGACCGCCACCAACGCCGACCTGATCGTGGTGATCATCATGGGCGTGCTCTCGATCGTGCTCATGCTGCTTCCGCTCATCCCCGGGCTGCGCGACATCCCGCGCTGGGTGCCGGTGCACCGCCTGGTCTGGCGCAACTACTACCAGGAGATCGCCCGGGTGGCCGCCTCCCGGCAGGGGCCCGCGCCGAGCGCCACCTCGGGCTGAGAGACGGCCTGAGGCGGGATGCGCGGGCCGGCGGCTCCAGCCCCGGCGGCCCGCGCGCCCGCCCCTGACGGAACCGGGTGCATCTGCGTATATTGGTGCGCGTAGGACGAGCGGGGAGGAGGGAGCGGTTCCGGTGATGTCCCACCCGGGAGCCCCGGCCGGGCCGGCCGCCACGTCGGCGCACCCGTGATGTCCCTGCGCCGGCAGATCGCACTCCTCGTCGCCTGGGCAGCGCTCTGCGCGATGGCGGCGGGCATCGTCGTCTGGGTCAAGCGGCCCCAGCCACCGGCAGCGACCCTGGGCACCCTCTTCGCGGCGGCGGCCGACACCAGCGACGGGACCGGCGCCCCCCAGCAGCGGCTCAGCACCGACCCCGCCCATCCGACCATCGTCGGCACCGGGTCGGTGACATGGTGGGACGCGGCGGGCGGCGAGCACCGCACGCCCATCAACGACCAGAGCCTGGTCCTCGGCATCTTCTGGCAGGACGGCTACCGGAACTTCACGGCCGACACCGGGGTCCCGCTGCAGACCCTGCTCCTGATCATCGTCCCCACCCTGATCGTGGTCATGGTCATCGTCATCCTGTACTGGCGCGGTGGCACCTCGGGGGTGGCGCGGCTGCTCCGCTGGCCCGGCCGGCGCGGCACGCAGGATCGGCCCGCCACCCGCTTCTCCGACGTGGCGGGCTGCGACGAGGCGAAGCTCGAGCTGGGGGAGGTGGTCGACTTCCTGCGCGACCCCGGCCGGTACCGGGCGCTGGGGGCGCGCGTCCCCCGCGGAGTCCTGCTGGTCGGTCCGCCGGGGACGGGCAAGACCCTGCTCGCCCGCGCCGTCGCCGGCGAGGCGGAGTGCGCCTTCCTGGCCCTCTCCGGCTCCGAGTTCGTGGAGATGTTCGTCGGGGTGGGGGCGGCGCGGGTGCGCGACCTCTTTGCCCGCGCTCGCAGGTCCGCCCCCAGCATCGTCTTCCTCGACGAGATCGACGCCGTGGGGCGGCGCCGCGGAGCCGCGTCGCCGCACGCCGGCCACGAGGAGCGCGAGCAGACCCTGAACCAGCTCCTGGTGGAGATGGATGGCTTCGACCAGGCCGCGCGCATCGTGGTCATCGCCGCGACCAACCGCCCCGACGTCCTCGACGAGGCACTGCTCCGGCCGGGGCGCTTCGACCGCACGGTGAGCGTGGACGCGCCCGACGTGAGCGGGCGCCGGGCGATCCTGGAGCTGCACACGCGCGGCAAGCCGCTCGCCGCCACCGCGGACCTTGCCCTGCTGGCCCGGCGCACCCCCGGCTTCACGGGGGCCGACCTCGCCAACCTGGCCAACGAGGCCGCGCTCCTCGCCGCCCGCGACCGCGCCGCGGCGATCGGGATGGACCACCTGGAACGGGCGGTCGACCGGGTGCTCGCCGGCCCGGAGCGCAAGGGACGGCTGGTGAGCCTCGAGGAGCGCCGCATCATCGCGCACCACGAGATGGGGCACGCGCTGGTCCTGGCCTCCCTGCCGGGCACGGACCCGGTGCGGCGGGTGAGCCTGGTGGGCCGCGGGCGCTCCCTGGGGTGGACGCTCACCGTCCCCGAGGACGACCGCGTCCTGGGCACCCGCTCGCAGCTCACCGCCCGCCTCTGCGGCCTTCTCGGAGGGCGGGCCGCGGAGGAGCTGCTGCTCGGCCCCGACGACGTGACGACCGGCGCCGCCGACGACCTCCTGAAGGCGACGCGGCTGGCCCGCCAGATGGTCTCCGAGCTCGGGATGTCGCCCCTCGGGGTGCGCGTGGTCGAGAGCGGCGAGCCCGGGGACGCGGGGCGGCCGCCGTCGGACGACCTGGCCCGCCGGGTCGACGCGGAGGTCGACCGGCTCCTCACCGACACGCTGCAGCGGGCGCGCCGGATCCTCCTGGAGCGCCGCGGGGTGCTGGAGGCCCTCGCCTCCCGCCTCCTCGAGGCCGAGACCATGAGCGCCGAGGAGATGGCCGAGGTGATCTCCGACCATCCGCGCATCGAGCTGCGCGGCCTTCCCGCACCCCGCCGGTCGACCCCCGCGGGAGCCCCGGCCGCGGTCGTCGCGCCGCCGCCCTCGGGAACCTCCCGAGCGCCCGCGGCCGTGGTGGCCACGGCGGAGCCCGTCGCGCCTCCGGCCGCGGTGGGCGCGACCCGCGCCGCCGCCGGCAGGCCCCGCCTCCGGGGTGCG
>JAJZNI010000157.1 GCA_021847925.1 bacterium | reverse complement strand
GCGGCGGTAGACGGCGAGCGCGGCGGCGTTGCCTGGATGGGTCCAGACCTGGGCGAAGGTCACCCCCCGCTCCCGGAAGAGGCGCATCGCCTCGCCCACCAGGGCGGTCGCCAGCCCCCGCCCGCGCGCCGGCGGGGCCACGTACAGCTCCGCGACCTCCCCCTCCAGGCCGGTGCCGGGGTCGAAGAGGACGCACCAGCAGAGGCCCGCCGCGCGGCCCTCCCCGTCCCGGGCCACCAGGACGATGCTCTCCCCGGTGAAGCGGGGGCGCACCGGCCCGGTGCGCGTGTCGAGCTCCGCGGCGCTCTCCCGGGGATGGTCGTATGCCTCCTGCTCCTCGAGGGCCAGCGCCACCAGGAGGCGGTGAACCTCCCGATCCCCCGGATCACCGAGCTGCTCGATGCGGAAGCCGGCGGCGTGCACGTGGCGATCCAAGCACACCCGGCCGGGGGTGCGGGTCCCCGCCGCCACCGGCCGGGGTGACCGGTGCGCCGGGCGAGGCTCGCCGGCCACGCACGGGCGCTGCCGCGCGGGCACCCTCGCGATCCTGATCGCCCTCCCCTTCCGGCCCTCCCCTCCCGATACACTCCGGCAGCGTGGCCGGACCCGCCAACCCCGAGAGCCTGAGCTCCGAGGACCTCCCCCGCCTCCAGCCCGGCCTCGCCCGGCTCATGCCGGAGATCGCCAACCGCCTCTGGCGCGCCGCCTACGGCGCCCGCGCGGGCAACTGGCCGCTGGCCCGCTGGCAGCTCGCCGAGATGCGCAAGCTCTTCTCCCTGTGCACCATCACGCGTCCCAGGTACGCGGACGACCTGGCCGAGTACCTGCACGACGACGTGGAGCCCCTCCTCGCCGCCGTGGCCTCGGAGGACCTCCCCGCATTCGAGTCGCGTCTGGCGCAGGCGATCGACGCGGCCAACGAGTGGCACCGGCGCTGGGCCAAGGGGTTCATCGTCTGGCGCCTCCCCGGCAGCCCGCCGCCCGACCTCGACCTGGCCCCGCGCTGACCGGTCTCGCGGGGTGCGACGGCACTGGTGATCCCCGCCTCCCGGTGGTACCACGGGAGGCGTGAGCACGGCCCAGGCCATGATGGAGCGGGTCCGCAGCGGCGGTGTCCGCGATCCTCGGGTGCTGGCCGCCATGGCCGCGGTGCCGCGCGAGGAGTTCGTCCTCGCGGCGGATCGCGAGCAGGCCTACGCGGACCGCGCGCTGCCCATCGGCGAGGGGCAGACCATCTCCCAACCCCTGATGGTCGCGCTGATCGTCGAGGCCCTCGAGCTGCGCCCCGGGGACCTCGCGCTGGACATCGGCACCGGGAGCGGGTACCAGGCGGCGGTGATGGCGGCCTGCGGGGCGCGGGTGGTCAGCGTCGAGCGGCTCCCCGGCCTCGCCCGCGCGGCCGCCGAGCGACTGCGCCGTCTCGGCTGCGCCGTCGAGGTGATCGCCGGAGACGGAAGCCTCGGCCTTCCCGATCGTGCTCCGTTCAACGCGATCGCGGTGGGAGCGGCGGCGCCCCACCTCCCCGCCGTCCTGGCGCGGCAGCTCGGCGAGGGTGGCCGCCTCGTCGTCCCCATCCACGCCGGGCCGGCGGGGGAGAACCTGGTGCGGCTGCGCGTCCGGGCGGCAGCGTGGTTGACCGAGGACCTCGGACCCTGCCGCTTCGTCCCCCTCATCGGCGCGGACGCGTACGCCCCCCCGCGCCGGGACGGCTGACCGGCGGCGCGCGCTCCGAACGACCCGCCGCATGGGGAGCGTTTAGCATGAGCACCGTCTGCGGTACATCCCGCATCGCAGGGCGGGATCCCCGCCCGCGTCACCCGGCGAGCCCCTTCTGGAGGTACCCCACCCATGGCCAAGACCGTCGGCATCGATCTCGGCACCACCAACAGCGTGGTGGCCGTGATGGAGGGCGGTGAGCCCACCGTCATCGCCAACGCCGAGGGCGGCCGCACCACCCCCTCCGTCGTCGCCTTCACCCGCGGAGGCGAGCGCCTCGTGGGCACCCTCGCGCGGCGCCAGGCGGCGGTCAACCCCCACAACACCGTCTACTCGATCAAGCGGTTCATGGGCCGGCTGCTCAGCGAGGTCAGCAACGAGGCCAAGCAGGTCCCGTACAAGGTGGTCGCCGGCAAGGACGGCCGCGCCGAGGTCGAGGTCGGCACGGACCGCTACACGCCCGAGCAGATCTCGGCGATGGTGCTGCAGAAGCTCAAGACCGACGCCGAGGCGTACCTGGGCGAGAAGGTGACCGACGCGGTGATCACGGTTCCCGCGTACTTCAACGATGCCCAGCGCCAGGCCACCAAGAACGCGGGTCAGATCGCCGGGCTCAACGTCCTGCGCATCATCAACGAGCCGACCGCCGCGTCGCTCGCCTACGGGCTGGAGAAGAAGGAGAACGAGAAGATCCTCGTCTTCGACCTGGGCGGCGGCACCTTCGACGTCTCCATCCTCGAGGTCGGCGAGGGTGTCTTCGAGGTCAAGTCCACCAACGGCGACACCCACCTGGGCGGCGACGACTACGACCGGCGGGTGGTCGACCACCTGGCCGACGAGTTCAAGCGCGACCAGGGCATCGACCTGCGCGGCGACCCCCAGGCCCTGCAGCGCCTGACCGAGGCCGCCGAGAAGGCCAAGATCGAGCTGTCCCAGCGGATGGAGACCCAGGTCAACCTGCCCTTCATCACCGCCGACGCCTCGGGGCCCAAGCACCTGGACATCACCCTCACCCGCTCCAAGTTCGAGCAGCTCACCGAGGACCTCACCAACCGCTGCCGCAAGCCCTTCCAGGATGCGCTGGCCGATGCGGGCATGAAGGTGTCCGACCTCGACGAGGTCATCCTGGTCGGGGGCTCGACACGCATGCCCGTCATCCAGGCGCTGGTCAAGGAGCTGACCGGCAAGGATGCCAATCGCGGGGTCAACCCCGACGAGGTGGTGGCGGTCGGAGCCGCCATCCAGGCGGGCGTCCTCAAGGGTGAGGTCAAGGATGTCCTCCTCCTCGACGTCACCCCGCTCTCGCTCGGGATCATGACCGAGGGAGAGGTCAACACCAAGCTGATCGAGCGCAACACCACGATCCCGACCGCCAAGTCGCAGGTCTTCTCCACCGCCGCCGACGCGCAGCCCAGCGTCGAGATCGTGGTCCTGCAGGGCGAGCGTCCGATGGCCCGCGACAACCGCATCCTCGGGACCTTCACCCTGGACGGGATCCCGCCGGCGCCGCGCGGCGTGCCCCAGATCGAGGTGACCTTCGACATCGACGCCAACGGCATCCTCAACGTCACCGCCCACGACAGGGGCACCGGCAAGCAGAACAAGGTGACCATCACCGGCTCCACGACGCTCAACAAGGACGAGGTGGACCGGATGGTGAAGGAGGCGGAATCCCACGCCGAGGAGGACCGCCGGAGGGCCGAGGCGATCGAGCTCAAGAACCGCGCCGAGCGGCTGGCGCACCAGGCCGAGAAGGCGCTCGCCGACGCCGGGGAGAAGGTGCCCGGCGATCTCCGCACGGACATCGAGGGCAAGGTGACGGCGGTGCGCGAGGCCGTCGCGAAGAACGACGACGACGCCATCAAGTCCGCCCACGACGCCCTCCAGGCCTCCATCCAGAGGATCGGGGAGGCCGTCTACGCGTCGTCGGCAGGCGGCGGCGGGGGCGGCGCCGCCCCCGGCCCGGACGGCGGTCCGCAGCCCGCTGGCGAGGGGGCCCCGGGCGGCGCCCCCGGCGGTGACGACGTGGTCGACGCCGAGTTCAAGGAGGTCTGAGCCGGCCCGCCACCGCGCCGGCGCCCGAGTGGCGGGGAGCTCTCCCCGCGGGGGCTCTCCCCCCGCTGCTATAACCGGCGGCGACCCGGTCCGGGCGGCGCGCATCCCGCCTCGCCACGCCGGCGAACCGCCTGACGGCGCAGGCAGGGAGAGATGACCCGGCTCCTCCACCACGGTGGCCACCTGGCGCTCCTCGGGCTCGGGGGCCCCAGCGCCGAGGAGCCGCTGGACGTGGGGGTGATCACCTTCGCGGCGCTGCTGGTGGCGGCGGTCGTCGTGTCGCTCCTGGTGCGCCGGCTCCCGGTCCCCTACGTGACCGCGCTGGCCATCGCCGGGGCGGCGCTGGGGACCATCGGCTCCCAGCTCCGCCCCCACGTCACCTCCTCGCTGATCCTGTTCATCGTCCTGCCCGGGCTCCTCTTCGAATCCGCCTTCACCCTCGACTGGGGTCGCCTGCGCCGCGACCTGGTGCCGGTGGTGCTGCTGGCGACGGCGGGCGTCGCCGTGACCATGGCGGTGATCGCCCTTCTCGGGCACGAGTGGCTGGGTCTCGGCATCCCCCTCGCCATCCTGCTGGGCGCCGCGGTCGCGCCCACCGACCCGGTGGCGGTGGTGGCGGTGTTCCGCCGCCTGGGCGTCCCCCGCCGGCTCGCCACGCTGGTCGAGGCCGAGAGCCTCCTCAACGACGGCACCGGGGTCGTGGCCTTCGGCATCGCGCTGGCCGCCGTGACCGGCGGGGGCCTGGGCGTCGGTGATGCCGTCCTCTCCTTCGTCCGCCTTGCCGGCGGAGGCATCGCCCTCGGGTTCGCCATCGGGGTCGTTCTCTCCCGCCTCACCCGGAGGATCGACGACCAGCAGGTGGAGCTCACCTACACGGCCATCGGCGCCTACGGCACCTACGTGCTCGCCGACGCGCTGCAGGTCTCCGGGATCCTCGCGGTGGTCGCGGCCGCGATCGTGCTCGGCAACTACGGGCGCTCCCACGGCATGTCGGAGCGCACCCGGGCCGCGGTCGACGTGGTGTGGGGCTACGCGGCCTTCCTCCTCAACTCGCTGATCTTCCTTCTCATCGGCCTGAGCGAGCCCATTCCCGACATCCTCCGGAACCTCGGTCCCGTCATGGCCGCCGCGGCCATCACCCTGGTGGCACGGGCCGCCTCCGTGTACCTCCTCCTGCCGGCCGGGTCACGCCGCCGGGCCCTGCCCTGGCGGTGGCGGCATCTCGTGGTGTGGAGCGGCATGCGCGGAGCGGTCGCCATCGCCCTGATCCTGAGCCTCCCGTCCGGGGTGCCCGGCATCGCCCAGGTGCGCACGCTCGTCTACGGCGTCGTCCTGGTCACCATCGTGGTCCAGGGCGGGACCGTGGCCCCGCTCGCGCGGTGGCTGCTTGCGCCGGCACACCGGGATGGGGGCCGCGGCGCCGATCCCCCGCAGGCGGGGGCGGCACGCCCGCCAGACGGCGCGCCCAGCGTGAGGTGACGCGGGCTACCCGGCGAAGCGCGCCCGAGCGCGCTCCGCGAGCTCCTCGGGCGAGGTGTCCACCATCGCCTGCCAGTGCAGCCTCTCCGAGTACATGACGTCGGAGCGGTAGGCGTCGCCGAGGTTCGAACGGCACACCATGCGGAGGTTGAGCAGCGTGTCGTGACCGGCCGGCGCGCCGAAGAGCGCCATGTTGAAGCTCTGGTGGCCGAGCTCGGCGTAGAGGTTGAGGATGGCGGCGATCCCCCACCCCAGCTCCCCGACCGCCGGATCGTCGAGCTGCGCCGGGGAGGCCGCCCCCGCGACCACCGCGCGGACCTCGTGGAAGCCGATGGGGGCGAAGCTGGCCAGCCAGCGAACCCGCCCGGTGGAGGCGATGAACCGCTCACCGATGCGCCGCTCGGTGCGCAGGTACTCCTCGAAGCGCTCGGCGGTGACCTCCGCGAACAGCGCCTGGAGCGTCGACGGCTGGGGGTCGGCGCCGCCCTGCAGGTGGGGATGGAAGAGCGAGCTCCCCGAGGGTGGGAGCTGGTTCGCATTGATCGACGCCCAGCTCGCGGCCGGGTCGGAGGCCGCCACCGCCCGGATGAAGTCCACCTGGGTGCCGAGGTTGTCGGACACGAGCGTCGCGTCCATCTCGTCGAGGGGCAGCAGATGGCGCTCCGGCGAGTAGATCGAGACGGCGCTGTGCTGCCAGTACGTCAGCACGTTGGGAAAGAGCAGCGCCTCGCCCCGCCGGATCCGGCCCGAGGGATGCACCCGGACCGGGAGCCGGGGGGTCACGGTCATGACCCGCTCGGTGCAGAAGGGGCACCCCTCCCGGGTGCGCGCGGCCAGCTCCGCCAGGTCGGCGCCGGTCGGTGAGAGGAGCGGGGCGCGGCCGCGGACCAGCCGGGACGCGTAACCGACCAGCGGGTCCCAGCGCACCTCGACCGAGGTGCGCAGCGGCTCGAAGCCGTGCAGCGGATCGAGGATCTCGCCCGTGTGGGTCTGGCGTCTCAGCTCCATCGCTCACCGCAGCGGTGCGGCCCGGCCTCCGCGGACTCCGCCGCGCCCATCATGGCATCCGCGCGCGCCGTGGCGGCTGACCTCCGCAGAGGCGAGTAGACTCCCGAGCATGGCTGGAGAGAAGAGCAGGGGCGCCCCGCGACGGCAGGAGAAGAAGCCCCGCGCCCCCTCCACCCGCAAGGCGCAGAAGCGGGCTGACGCCAGGAAGTCCCGGCAGCAGCAGCAGCCCTCCGCGTAGCGGGCCGCGCGGCGACCCGAGGCAGCGTCCACCTCGTGCCCAGCGTCTTCAGCCGGATCATCGCCGGGGAGGTCCCGGCGCGCATGGTGTGGACGGACGAGCGCTGCGTGGCCTTCCTGGACGCGCATCCGCTGCGCCCCGGCCACACGCTGCTCGTGCCGCGCCGCGAGGTCGACCACTGGATCGACCTCGACGCCGACCTTCTCGCCCACCTGACCGGGGTGGCGCACACCCTCGGCCGCGCCCTGCAGCACGGCTTCCACCCCCTGAAGGTGGGGATGCTGCTGGCCGGCCTCGAGGTGCCCCACGTGCACATCCACCTGGTGCCGATCCAGACCCTCGCCAACCTCAACTTCGCCCACCGCGAGTGGCATCCGGCCCCCGAGATGCTCGACGCGGCCGCGGAGACGATCCGGTCCTCCCTGCGGGAGCTGGGCGGCCCCCCACCCGTCTAGCCGCCGGCTACCGCTGCCGCTCGGCGCTGCGGTCCGGCGCCCGCGAGAACGGTGGAGGCGGTGGGGGCGGTGGCAGGGTGCTCCCGCCGAAGGGGTTGACGGGCCGCTCGGCGTCGCCCCCGCTCCTGCGGCCGCCGCCGAGCACGCGCTCGAAGATGAACTGGAGCACCAGCGGGACCAGGATCGCGAAGACCCCGGTGAGGAAGGTCATCGGGTTGGGCAGGTCCCTGGCGCTGGAGAGCCCCAGGTAGCAGAAGAGGGCGGTCACGAACGAGGCCCCGATGATCACCGCCATGCCACCGATGAGGACCATGTCCTGGTTCACCTCGGAGACCAGGAAGTTCTCGCGGTAGCGGCGCTGCAGGACGCGGTAGATCTTGAGCCCGATCCAGCTGTTGAGCATCATCCCGCTGACGAAGGCGAGGATCGCGATGGTCCAGCGGAAGGCGTCGAGATGCCGGTAGATGAAGACGGCGATGTTCACCACGATCAGGCCCGTCGGCGTGACCGCACCCAGGGCCGGGATCAGCCAGCGACGCACCCGCCCGCTGTGCCACGGCTCGGGGGACGGCGCCGGCGGCGGCGTCCGCCGCCTGCGTCGGGAGGGGAAGAGGTTCATCGCCGCAAGGTGTCTCCGCGTGCCGGTGCCTGCGCCGCCGTGCCTGTAGGGTAGGGCTTCGCGGCGCCCGCCGACAGGCGGGAGGGGCCCCCCGCAGGCCGGCGTCGCGCCGCGCGGCCCGGATCCGGGACGGGGGATGGCACAATCGGCTGGTGTCCGAGGTCGCCGACCTGGAGCGGGCGGTGGACGGCGCCTCGGCCGCCGTGGCGGCGGGCGCCGCCGGTGTCGCGGGGGCCGTGGCGCGCGTGTCGCGCACCGGGGCGGCCGCCCTGGCCGTCTACCGGCGCTTCGAGGCGAGCCCGCTCGCCCGCCGCCCCCGGGACGGCGACGTGGCGGACCGCACCCGGATGGCACGCCACGACGTCAGGGCCGCGGCCCAGGGCGTGCTCGCCCAGCTGGAGCTGATCACCCTCGCGTGGATGTCGTGGGACGCGACGACCCGCGACGCCATGCTCGGCGAGCTGGAGGCGGCGTCGGCGGATCTGGAGCAGAGGGTGGGCGACCTGCTCGGGGGCTGAGCCGCCAGCGGCGCGCGGCCCGCGCGCCGGGCGGAGATCCGCCCCGGAGGCCGGGCGCGGCCGGCGGGGCCGCGCCGCCCGGCGTTCCCGCCTCGCCCTCCGCCCTCACCCGCCGATCTGGCCGGCGGGCACGGTGCCGAGCCGCCCGGCCCGGTAGTCCTCGAAGGCCTGGACCAGCTCGTCGCGGCGGTTCATCACGAAGGGGCCGTAGGCGGCCACCGGCTCGCGAATCGGCTCGCCCCCGAGGACCAGGAGCTCGAGCTCGGGAGCCCGGCTCTCCTGGTCCCTCGCCGCGGCGACGGTGACGAAGTCCCCGCGACCCAGGACCGCGAGCTGGCCGCCCTGGATCGGCGCGCGGCGCTCCCCCACGGTGCCCCGACCGGCAAGGACGTACACCAGGGCGTTGAAGTCGCGCCGCCAGGGGAGCTCGAGGACCGCATCGGGAGCGATCGTGGCGTGGACCACCGCGATCGGGGTGTGGGTGATGCCGGGCCCGCTCCGGCCCGCGACCTCGCCGGCTATGACCCGCACCAGGCTCGCTCCGTCGGCCGACGCCATCAGGGTGACGCGCGAAGCGCCGATGTCCTGGTAGCGCGGGGGCACCCACTTCTGGGCGGCGGGAAGGTTGACCCAGAGCTGGATGCCGTGGAAGAGGCCGCCGCTCGCCACCAGCTCCTCCGGGGGCTGCTCGATGTGGAGGATGCCGGCGCCCGCCGTCATCCACTGGGTCGCACCGTTGCTGATGAGCCCACCGCCCCCGGTCGAGTCGCGGTGCCGGAACGTCCCGTCGATCATGTAGGTCACGGTCTCGAATCCGCGGTGAGGGTGCCACGGGGTGCCCCTGGGCTCACCCGGCGCGTACTCGACCTCCCCCATCTGGTCCATGTGGACAAAGGGGTCGAGGTCAGCCAGGTCGACCCCGGCGAAGGCGCGGCGCACCGGGAACCCCTCCCCCTCCAGACCGCTCGGGGCGGTCGTCACGGAGACCACGGGGCGCGACGCCTCGCGGTCCCGGTCGGGGGTGGGGACGCGGGGAAGCACGAGAAGATCGGGGACGGTGACGGCGGGCATGGGCTCTCTCCGAGGATGCAGCGGACTGCGACGACCAGCGTATACCCGGAATGGTTGCCCGGTCAACCATCCTCACGATCCCGCGCGCCGGATGTGATACTCAGGCCGTGACAGCGCTCCCGCCGGGCGCGGCCCCCGCACCAGCCGTCCCTCGCGAGGGCGTCGTCCTCGGGGACAACCTCGAGGTCCTGCGCTCCCTTCCCTCCGGATGCGTGGACCTCATCTACGTCGACCCCCCGTTCGGCACCGGCCGCACCCGCCGCCTCGACGCCATCCGGACCGGAGAGGGTGACCGCACCCGCGCCGGGTTCGGCGGGCGCACCCACCGCTGGCGCACCGTGTCGAGCCACAGCTACGCGGACGGCCTGGACATCCCCTCGCACCTCGCCTTCCTCGAGCCCCGCCTCGCCGAGATGCACCGGGTCCTGGCCGCCGACGGCTCGATCTACGTCCACCTCGACCACCACGCGGTGCACCACGTCCGTCTCCTCCTCGACACCATCTTCGGGCGCGACCGCTTCCTCAACGAGATCATCTGGGCCTACGACTACGGGGGCCGCGGCCGCGACCGCTGGCCACGCAAGCACGACAACATCCTCTGGTACGCGCGGGGCGAGCGCTGGACCTTCAACCGCGAGGCGATCGACCGCATCCCCTACCTCGCCCCGGGGCTGGTCGGGCCCGAGAAGGCGGCGCGGGGGAAGCTCCCCACCGACGTCTGGTGGATGACCATCGTGCCGGCGGGGGGCCGGGAGCGGACCGGGTACCCGACCCAGAAGCCGCTCCGGCTCCTGGAGCGCATCGTCACGGCCTC
>JAJZNI010000069.1 GCA_021847925.1 bacterium | reverse complement strand
GAGACGACGCGGCCCGTGGGGGCCGGGACGGCGGTGGTGCGTCCCGGCCAGACCCTCTGGGCGATCGCGGAGAGCCACTTCCCCGGGGACAACGTGGACCACCGAATCGCCGAGATCGAGGCGCTCAACGGTCTCGGGTCCGCGGTGATCCAGCCCGGGGAGATCCTCGTCCTGCCCCGGAGCTGACCTCCGCGGGTGGACGGCGCCCGCCGGCGGTGACCGCCGAGCGCCGCCCGGCACCATGATCGGAACGAGCGGCGGCGGGAGGGCCGTTCGCGCTCCTGCGCATGACGTCATCATGTGGAACGGTGCGCGTCACGGTGTGGCGCTTCCCCCCCATCCGCGTCCCGGATGCGGCAGGATAGGGGCCGCCTTCTGTGATCAGCACGCGAGCCGGAGCGGCCTCCCGGCGGAGACAGGGGTGAACCGACAAGACACCGGAAGCGCGCCCTCCATCACCGCGTACCAGATGGCGCTGCTCACCACCTGGTCCGCCACCGAGGTGCTCGATCAGGTGGACCTCGACCGCGTGCCCGGCATCGTGGTCGCGGAGCGCGGTCCCCACTACCTGCTCCTCCGGCCCGAGCGGCGGTTTCGCCATGGGGCGGAGCTGGCCGCGGCGCTGGGCATCGCCATCGTGCTCGCCATCCTCATCTGCACAGCGATCACGCCCGTGGTCCTTGCGGGACTGCCCGCGGCGCTGCTCCCCGCGGTGCCTCTCCTGCTCGACCATCGGCCCGACCTGGCCCTCAGCGCGATCGACGACGAGGGGGGCACCCGGGTGACCGTCCACGGTCAGGCATCGGCGGAACTGGCCGAGTACCTGGACGGCTACCTGGGTGGGCTGCCGTCGGCGGTGAACGGGAGCCATGCCTCCGGCGATGGAGCGGCGGCCTCCCCGCCGCCTCCCCCGAGCTCGCCGGGGATCGACGGAGCCTGAGCGGCGGCGCTGATCAGCGGAGGACGCGAACCACCGCGGTCACCACTCCCTCAAGGGTCAGGTCACCGTAGACGTAGAGCGGGTCCATGTCGGGGTTCTCCGGTTGGAGACGCACACGCCCCGGCTCCCGGAAGAAGCGCTTCACGGTGACCTCGCCCTCGCCCGTCACCGGGTTCTCGATGCGCGCCACCACGATGGTCCCGTTGGGCGGGGGATCGCGCCGGGGGGTGACGATGACCATGTCGCCGTCGAGGATGCCGGCGCCGACCATGCTGCTGCCATGGACGGTGAGGGCGTAGGCGTCGCCGCCGCCGGCGAGCTCCGAGCCCACGACGATGTGATCCTCGACGTTCTCCTCGGCGAGGATGGGGGTGCCGGCGGCGACGCGGCCGACCACCGGCAGCGAGAGGGACGGGAGCGGGACCACCCTGGCCGGCTCGGCACCCACGACCTCGACGGTCCGCGACTTCGTCGGGTCGCGGTGGATGTAGCCCTTCATCTCCAGGGAGTTGAGGTGGTTCTGCACCGTCGAGGAGGAGCTCAGGCCCACGGCCAGCCCGATCTCGCGGACGGTCGGCGGGTAGGCGTGCGTGCGTGCGTGCTCACGGAGGAAGTCGAGGATCTGCCGCTGGCGCGGGTTGAGGGCGTCTGGCATGGGGTCTGTCACCTCTCAGGCTGGGGGAGCACCGGGACTGTACCACGGCGACGACGATTCTGCAAACAGATGTGCCGAACGGAGGTTCCGCGAAGGGCGGGGTCGGGCGACCGCCCCCGGCGTCACGGGGGCGGCGCGCCGGTGCGGCCGGCCACCTCGAGGACGCGAGCGGCGATGGCGTCGAGATCGCCGTCGGCCTCGCGCCGAAGCCAGACCACCCCCGGCTCGGCGCGGAACCAGGTCCGCTGGGCCTTGGCGTAACGGCGGGTGCGGCGGGCGATCTCGCCGGCCGCCTCGACCGGGGTCAGCGCCCCGTCCAGGACGGCGAGCGCCTCGCGATAGCCGATGCCCGCGGCGGCGAGGGCGTCGCGCGCCACGCCGCGCTCCAGCGCCGCCCGGGTCTCCTCCAGCAGCCCCCCCTCCAGCATGAGGCGCGCGCGGTCGGCGATCCAGCGGTCGTGGAGGGGGCGCGGGGCGTCGAGACCGATGCGGAGCGCCGGGAGGGATGGGAGCGGGGCGGGGCGGCCGGCCAGGCTGCCGTGGCGCTCGATGGTCTCCAGGGCTCGCACGACCCGGCGGGGGTTGCGCAGGTCGGTGCGCTCCGCCCCGGCGGGGTCGCGGCGCCGCAGCTCCTCGCCGAGCGTCGCGAGGCCCTCCGGCGTGGATGCCGCGGTGGCGAGGGCACGGCGTCGCGAGGGGTCGGGGGCGGGACCCGACAGATCGAATCCGTCGAGAAGGGCGCGCACGTAGAGGCCCGTGCCCCCCACCAGGATCGGCCGGACCCCCCTCTCCCCCATCTCGGCCAGACGCTCGCGCGCCGCGCCCGCCCAGTCGGCCACCGAGAACGGCTCCCCCGGATCCACGATGCCCAGGAGGTGGCAGGCGACGCCGCTCAGCTCCTCCGGCGCCGGCGCGCCGGTGCCGACCCGGAGGCCGCGCAGCACCTGGCGGGAGTCGGCGTTGACCAGCTCAGCGGCGCCGAGGCGCAGCGCGAGGCGCACCGCCAGAGCGGTCTTCCCCGTGGCGGTGGGGCCGATCAGGGCGATGAGCCCGGGAGGGGGTGCGCTCATCCGTGTGCACATACCACACGCGCTGCGCACGGATGCGGCCTCCCGGGCACGCGACTGCCGCCGGCCGCGCGGGTTCCCCAGCTCCCGGGCGGCGCCGCCGCGCTCCGGGTCCGCCCCGAGCCCGTGGCCCGGTGGAGATCCCGGCTACACCGCCGGGCGGCCGAAGGCCCGGCGCAGCCAGCGGTCGTCGAGGAGCAGCACGGTGGGACGCCCGTGTGGGCAGGTGAGGCCGCCGGGCGTGCCCACCAGCCGCTCCAGGAGCCGGGCCTGCTCGCGTACCCCGAGACGGTCACCGAGGCGGACGGCCGCGTGGCAGGCGGTGAGCGCCGCCAGGCGGTGCCGCCGAGCCGCGGCATCCTCGGGCTCGGCGAGGGCGTCGAGGAGCTCGCGGACCAGTCTCTGAGGATCCCGAGGGCCGGCCGCGGCGGGCACCGCGCGGCAGCGCACCAGCCCGGGGCCGAAGGGCTCGAGGTCGAATCCCACCTCGCGGAGCAGCTCCGCGCTGCCGGTCACGCGCTCCGCCGCCGCGGGCTCGACGCTCACGGTGGCCTCGAAGAGGAGCGGCTGGCTGGGGCCGGCGCTCGCCCGGGAGGCCGCCTCCTCGGCGGCCGCGAGGAGGAGCGCGTAGAGGACCCTCTCGTGGGCGGCGTGTGGGTCGACGAGGCACAGGCCGCGCGGCGAGTCCGCGACCAGCCAGCCGTCCGCCGACTGGGTGAGGGGGAGCAGCGGAGCCAGCTCAGCCAGGCGGCGATCCCCGTCAGCCGGACCTGCCGCCGGGAAGCCGGTCGGGCCGTCCGCCCCGGCGAGGTCACCGCCCCCTTCCCGGACCGCCGGCGCTCCGGCCCAGGGAACGGGCCAGACGGGCGCTCCGCCGGCGACGGCGGGCCACGCGGGTCCGTGCCCGGGAGGTGCCGTGGAGCGTGGTCCCCACCCCGGTGCGGGCCTCGCGCCGGAGCCGTCGCGCACCTCGAGGGCCGCCGCCTGTGCGGCTCCCGCCGGGGGGGACCCGAGCGCCGCGCGGGCCGGAGCGGCGCGCAGGTGCGCGTCCTGCAGCGTCGACCAGCAGGCTCTCTGCACCGCCAGGAACACCCGGCCCTCGTCGCGCAGCCGCACCTCACGCTTGGTGGGGTGGACGTTGACGTCGACCCGGCTCGGGTCCAGCTCGACGGCCACCACCCCGAAGGGATGGCGGCCCGTGGGCAGGAGCCCCGCGTACGCCTGCTCCACGGCCGCGACCAGGGCGCGGTTGTGGACGCGCCGGGCGTTGAGCACGAGCACCAGCCCGGCGCGGGTGCCGCGGTGGGCCCGTGGCTCCGAGATGAGCCCGGCGACCGCGATGTCGCCCACCGCCGCGACCTCGAGCAGCTCCCCGGCATCCGCGCCGTACACGGCGGCGGCCGCGTCGCGCAGGGTGCCCCCCGGGGTGCGCAGCGCGAGGCGCCGCCCGGTCCGGCAGGCGAACGCCACCGCGGGATGGGTCAGGGCGAGGTCGGAGACGGCGCGAACGCAGGCCGCGGCCTCGCTCCGCTCCGCACGCAGGAAGGCGAGCCGCGCGGGCGTGTTGTGGAAGAGGTCGCGGGCCTCGGCGGTCGTTCCGGGCGCCCGCGGGCGCGGGCGGTGCGCGACGACGTCGCCGCCCCGGCAGACGAGCTCCCAGCCGGAGTCCCCGTCGGCCACGCGGCTCGTCAGCACCAGCTCGCTCACCGCCGCGATGCTCGCCAGGGCCTCGCCGCGGAAGCCGAGGCTGCGCACCGCGGCGAGGTCGTCGATCGAGGTCACCTTCGACGTGGCGTGGCGGGCGACCGCCAGCGGAAGCTGGTCGCCCGGGATGCCCGCCCCGTTGTCGCTCACCGCGATCCGGACCAGGCCGCCCCCCTCCATCTCCACGTCGATGCGGGTCGCGCCCGCGTCGAGCGCGTTCTCGCACAGCTCCTTCACCACCGCCGCCGGGCGCTCCACCACCTCACCCGCGGCGATGGCGTCGGCCACCTGCGGGGCGAGGAGGCGGATCGCGGCGCCGGCGGCCGTCACCGCGCCGCGCGCTCCTGCAGCTCGGCGAGGGTGGTCAGCGCCTGGCGGGGGGTGAGGCCGTCGAGGTCCAGCTCCGCCAGGGCGTCGAGCACCGGGTGGGCGAAGGGCACCGCCGCGAGGCCCAGGTCGAGCTGCGCCGGCGCCGGGCGCTCCGCCTCGAGAGGCCGCCGCTCCTCCAGCTCGCTGAGGATCTCGCGCGCTCGGGCGAGGAGGCTGGCCGGGAGTCCGGCGAGGCGGGCGACCTGGATCCCGTAGGAGCGGTCCGCTCCACCGGGACGGATGCGGTGAAGGAAGGTGACGCTCTCCCCCTCCTCCACCACCTCGACGCGGTAGTTGGCAACCCGCGGAAGGCGGTCCGCGAGCGCCGTCAGCTCGTGGTAGTGGGTGGCGAAGAGGGTGCGGCAGTTGAGCGCCGGCTGCTCGTGGATGTGCTCCACGAGCGCCTGGGCGATGGAGAGGCCGTCGTACGTTGAGGTGCCCCTGCCGATCTCGTCGAGGATGAGCAGGGATCTCGCCGTGGCCTGGCGGAGGATGGCCGCGGTCTCCGCCATCTCGACCATGAAGGTGGAGAGGCCCCCGGCGAGGTCGTCGTGGGCCCCGACGCGGGTGAAGATCCGGTCGCAGACGCCGATGCGCGCCCGCCGGGCGGGAACGAAGCTGCCCACCTGGGCGAGCAGGGTGATGAGAGCGACCTGGCGGAGGTGGGTGGACTTCCCCGCCATGTTGGGACCGGTCAGGACCACGATGCGCTGGGCGGCGTCGAGGCTCGTGTCGTTGGCGACGAACCGCCCCGGTCCGAGGCTGCGCTCCACCAGCGGATGGCGGCCCTCCTCGATGTCGGTGACCGTGGAGAGGTCCACCTCGGGCCGGACCCAGCCCTCCCGCTCCGCGACCTCGGCGAGAGCCTGCGCCACGTCCGCGACGGCGATGGCGGACGCTGCGGCGAGAAGGGGCGCGGCGTGGGCGGCGACCAGCGCGGCCGCCCGGCCCAGGAGCTCCAGCTCCCTCGCCACGGCGCGCTCGCGGGCGTTGAGCACCACGGTCTCGCTGTCCTTGAGCTCGGGGGTGATGTAGCGCTCGGCGCCGACAAGGGTCTGCTTGCGCACGTAGTCGCCGGGCACCAGGTCGCGATGCGCGTGAGGAACCTCGAGGTAATAGCCGAAGACCCGGTTGTAGCCGACCTTGAGCGAGCGGATGCCGGTGCGCTCGCGCTCCCTGCTCTCCAGCGACGCGATGAAGTCGCGAGCCGCGCCTGCCGAGGCGTGCAGCGCGTCCAGCTCGGCATCGGCTCCCGGGCGCACGCAGCCGCCGTCGCGGGCCTGGGCGGGCGGATCGTCGACGAGCAGGGCCTCCAGGTGCGCACCCACCTCCTGCGGCGGGGTCACCACGCCGGCGACGCCCGCGAGCTCTCCGGGAAGTCCCTCCAGCAGGGCCCCGAGCCCGGGCAGCGCCGCGCAGGCCTCGCGGATCGCGGCGAGGTCGCGGGGGGTGGCGAGCGCCTGCGCCGCACGGCCGACGAGACGCTCCAGGTCGCGGACGGCGGGCAGGAGGTGGCGGATCTCGTGGCGGCGGGAGCGGTCGGCGACCAGCGCGGTCACGGCGTCGAGCCGCGAGGTGATGGGCGCGGGCTCGACGAGCGGCTCCTGGAGCCGGCGGCGCAGCAGCCGGGCACCCATCGGGGTCGCGGTCCGGTCGAGGAGCTGGGCCAGACTGACGCCGCCACCCAGGGGCTGCAGCAGCTCCAGGTTGCGCCGCGTCGGCGGGTCGAGGGTCATCACGTCCCCGCTCCGCCGCGGCTGCACGCGGAGGGTACCCGCGTCGAGGCGGATGCGGGCCCGCTCGCAGTAGGAGAGGACCGCACCGGCGGCACGGAGAGCCGGCTCCATCTCCTCGGCCCCCAGCCCGCGCAGGCTCCCCATCCCGGTCACCTCGCACAGCCGTTCCACCGCGCGCCCCAGGTCGAAGCCGGCGGCGGGCAGGCGGGTGCGGGCGGCCCCGGGGACGACGCCGTCGGGGACCGTGAGTCCCTCGGGCAGCAGCAGCTCCGCCACGTCGAGGCGCGCCAGCTCGTCTCGGAGCGCCGCCCCGTCCGCCTCCCCCGGCGCCTCGGTGAGCACGAGCTCGGCCCCGGCGAGGTCGAGCGCGGCGATGCCGATCCGTCCGGTCCCCGGGTGCAGGGCGGCGAGGCGCGCGATCCGGGTGGGCTCGAGGAGGTCGGCGTCGACCGCCGTACCCGGGCTGAGGACGCGCGTCACCTCGCGGCGCACCAGACGGCCCACCACCACCTCCCCCACCTGGTCCCACACCACCACGCGGTGACCCGCCTCGAGGAGGCGGCGGACGTGAACCGCCACCGCGTGGTGCGGCACCCCGCACATGGGAAGGCGGCCCGCGCCCCCGAATCCCCTCCCGGTGAGCGTCAGCTCCAGGAGCGGGGCGGCCAGCTCGGCGTCCTCGCCGAACATCTCGTAGAAGTCACCCAGGCGGCAGAGCACCAGCGCGTCGGGATGCTGCGCCTTGACCGCGCGGTACTCGCGCAGGATCGGGGTATCGCCGGCCGCCTCCAGGTCGATGGTGGCGTCCCGGCCCTGCTCGGCGCCGCCGATCAGGTGCGGCGGCCGCGCCCCCCGGGTCACGCCGCGGCAGCCTCCGCCTCGAGGCTGAGCTGCCAGGCGGTGGCGCCTCCCACCCTCGCTGTGACGAGCTGGCCCGCGACGGCGCTGTGCGCAGCGAGCAGGGCGATCTTCCCCTGACGGGTCCGCCCGTAGGGACGGCCGTCCTCGGTCCGACCCTCGACCAGGACCTGGACGGTGGTGCCGATCAGGGCACGGTTGCGCTCCAGGGCGATGCGGCGCTGCAGCTCGAGGAGGTGGTTCAGCCGCCTCTTCTTCTCGTCCAGCGGCACGTCGTCCGGGCGCCGAGCGGCGGCGGTGCCGGGGCGGACGGAGTACGCCTGAAGGTGGACCGTGTCGAAGCGGACACTCTCCAGGAGACGGACCGTCCCGCCGAACTCCTCGTCGCTCTCCGCGCAGAATCCGACGATGATGTCGGTGGTGAGGGCGAGCCCCGGGACGGTGGCCCGGGCGGCCGCGATCTTCTCCAGATACTCCTCCACCGTGTAGAGGCGGCGCATCCTGCGGAGCAGGCGGTCGTCCCCGGCCTGCACCGGGAGGTGCAGCTGCTCGCAGACGGTGGGGAGGTCGCGCATCGCCGCGAACAGCTCGGGCACCGCGTTGCGCGGGTGCGAGGTGAGGAACCGCAGCCGCCACAGGCCGGGGACCCCGTCCACCGCGGCGAGCAGCTCCGGCAGCCCGGCTCCGCTGCGCGGGTCGCGGTACGAGTTGACGTTCTGGCCCAGCAGGGTCACCTCGCGCACCCCCCGATCGACCAGCCGCTGCACCTCCTCCACCACCTCGGCGACGGGCCGGCTGGCCTCGCGGCCGCGGACAAACGGAACGATGCAGTAGGTGCACATCTCGTTGCAGCCGCCCATCACCGAGACGTAGGCGAGAAGCCGGTCGGACGCGGGCATGGAGACGGGCCCGTCGAGGTCGGCGGCATGGATCGCCTGCAGACGCGCGAAGAAGCCGTCGCTGTCGCGGACGTCGAAGAGGTAGTCGAGGTCGGGGAGCCGCCGCAGGAGGGCGCTGCCGTGCTCGACCGCCATGCAGCCCGTCATGGCGATGGCCCTTCCCGGCCGGGCCCGCTTCCACTCGGTCAGCTCACGGAACTTGCCATAGACCTTCTGCTCGGCGTTCTGACGCACCGTGCAGGTGACGAGCACCGCGAGGTCGGCGTCGTCGAGGGCGACGTCGGGGACGAAGCCGATCTCCGCGAAGCGCTCCGCCAGCATCTCGTGGTCGGCCTCGTTCATCTGGCAGCCGATGTGCCACAGATGCGCTCGGGGGGGGCGTCCGAGCAGGGGCACGATCGGCCGTCGCGCGGGCGAGCGCTGGCTCAGGGGAAGCGGGCGGAAGCCGCGCGCGGAGGGGCTGAGCACGGGAAGCGGGCTGGTCATGGGAGCAGCGCACAGCGTAGCGGGTGGCGCCTCCGCCCGCGATCGTCCGTCCCCGGGGCGGCGGGAACGGGCCCTCCCGGCGGGTTCGAGGCGCCGGGACCGGGGGGCGGTGGCGCTACCGCGACTCCACCAGGAGCCGGATCCCCGTCCGCTCCTCGCCGTCGATGGAGATGTCGATGAAGGACGGGATGCACACCAGGTCGATCCCTCCCGGGGCGACGTATCCCCGAGAGATGGCGATGGCCTTGATGGCCTGGTTGATCGCGCCGGCACCGATGGCCTGCACCTCCACCCGCTGCTGGCTGCGGATCACTCCCGCGATGGCTCCTGCCACCGACACCGGTTTGCTGGTTGCCGAGACCTTGAGGATTTCCACGAGCGCTGCCTTGACCTGTGTGGACGGTGGCTGGGTCGACTGGGACGACGAAAGCATAGCTGCGAACCGGGATTCTCCTCTGATCCCCCCGGCCGCCGCGGCATTCGCGATCCGATCGTTACGCGGGGCCGCCACCCGGCCTCACCGGCGCCGGCGGGCCGCAGGCCGTCCTCCGCCGGATCGCACCGCTCGCCGGAGCCTCCGCCGGCCCCTGGGGACCGCGTGCCCCGGGGGTCAGCGGGCGTACTCGACGCTCCGCGTCTCGCGCAGCACCACCACCTTGACCCTGCCGGCGTAGCTCCCCTCCGCATGGAGGCGCTTGGCGATCTCGCGGGCCATGATCTGCGCCCGGTCGTCGTCCACCTCGTCGGGGCGCACCATCACCCGCAGCTCCTTGCCCGCCTGGATCGCGAAGCTGCGCTCGACGCCCGGGAGCTCGTTGGCGATCTGCTCCAGGCGCTCCAGTCGCTTGATCGAGGCGGCCAGCGCCTCCCGCCGCGCACCGCGCCGCGACGCGCAGATGGCGTCCGCCGCCATCACGACGAAGGCGGTGACGCTGCGCGGCTCCTCGTCGTAGTGGTGAGCCCGGACGGCGTGGACCACGGCCGGCGGACGGCCGAGGCGGGCCAGGATCTCGCCGCCGATGACGGCGTGGGAGCCCTCGACGTGCTGCTCCACGGCGAGGCCGATGTCGTGGAAAAGACCGACCTCGCGCGCCTGCTCGACGTCGCCGCCCACCTCGGCCGCGATCATGCCGGCGATGGCCGCCACGTCCTTGCTGTGGGCGAGAACGTTGGCTCCGTAGGAGCTCCGGTAGCGCAGCGTTCCCAGCAGCTTGACGAGCTCGGGGTGCACACCGGTGATCCCGAGCTCCTGGCAGGCGGCCTCGCCCTCCTCCCTGAGCCGGTCGGAGAGCTCCGCCCGGCTCTTGGCCACGACCTCCTCGATGCGGGCGGGGTGGATGCGGCCGTCGGCGAAGAGGCGTTCCAGGCTGAGGCGCGCGATCTCGCGGCGCACCGGGTCGAAACCCGAGAGGACCACGGCCTCCGGGGTCTCGTCCACGATCACGTCGATCCCGGTGGCGGCCTCCAGCGCGCGGATGTTTCTTCCCTCGCGGCCGATGATCCGCCCCTTGAGGTCGTCGTTCGGGAGCTGCATCACCGTCACCGCCGCCTCCCCGGTCTGCTCCGAGGCGTGCCGCTGCATGGTGCTGATCAGGATCTCGCGGCTGCGCTCCTCCGCCTCCTCGCGCACCCTGTGCTCCGCCGCGCGGATCCGCTCGGCCACCTCGTGGTCGAGCTCGCTCTCGATCCCGCGGAGAAGCTCGGCGCGGGCCTCCTCCTGGGTCATCGACGACACCCTCTCGAGCTCGCGGGAGACCTGCTCACGCTCCGTCTCGATCGCCTGGCGGCGCTGCTCCAGCTCCTCCTCTCGCCGGCTGAGGCGCTGCTCGCTCTGCTCCACCTCCCGGTTGCGGCGCTCAAGGCTCTCCTCCCGCTGAGCGAGGCGCTGCTCCACGCGCGCCACCTCGGCGCGGCGCTCGCGGACCTCGGCCTCCGCCTCGGAGCGCAGACGGTGCGCCTCCTCACGCGCGGCCAGGAGGGCGGACGACCGCTCGCGCTCGGCGGCGCTGCGCTCCTCGCGGGCGCGCTCGACCTCCTCGGCGCGGGTGGCTGCCGCGCGCTCGCGCAGACGGTACGCGTAGGCAACCCCGGCGAGGGCGATGAGCACGCCCAGTCCGAGGGCCACGATGGCCAGGATGTCGGTGATGGGGGGTGTCCTCGGGTGTCGGGGGGTGGGGTGAGGTGGTGGACCACCTCGGCTGTCGCGGCATCCGGGGACGCGGTCGCGGGCGGTGCGGGAACCGTCCATGCTCCACGACCAACCGGCTCGGCGCCGGGCGGTCCCTGGGGATGCGACGGCAATTGTATTCGCTGCGGGCCCGCGCCGGCCGCGCCGCCCACCGGGGCCCGCGGACGGGCCCCGGAAGGGGCGGTCCCCGATAATCGGGGGCCGAGGCCGTGCGCGGGCGGCCCGGCGCCGCGAGCGCCAGCCAGACCGCCTCAGCGCGCGGACGGAGATCACCTTGCACCTGAGCCACGGACCCCGCGGCCGCCCCGCCCCGGGGGGTGTCGTCGCCGCCCCGGCTGCCGGCCGGAGCGAAGCGCCGGTCGGAGCCGAGCCGCTCGGCGGCGCGGATCTCCCACCCGGTGGCCGGGAGATCCGGTGGCGATCGCTGGCCGCGCTGCTCGCCGGGACGGCGCTGGTCCGGGTCGGCGCGGCCGGGGCCACCGTGGGTGTCCAGCTCTACGTCACCGACCTCGCCCACGGGCATCCCCAGGGCTACATCGTGGGGGCCACGGGAGCGGCCGAAGCCATCTCCGAGATGGTCCTGGCCCCGATCCTCGCCCGGTACTCGGACCGGGTCGGACGGAAGCTCTTCCTGGTCGCCGGCCCCCTGGTGGGTGCCATCGCCGTGACCCTGGTCGCCCTGTCGGTCGTCCCGGGGCAGATCATCGCCGCTCGCCTCGTCGAGGGGATCGCCGCGGCGGCCTTCGTCCCCACCGCCCTGGGTGCGATCGCCGCCGCCACCTCCCGAAGCGTCCGCGCTCGCGCGCGAGCGAGCGGGGCCTTCGAGGCGTCCACCCTGGTTGGATACGCCGGTGGCTTCGCGCTCGGTCCCCTCGCCTACAGCCACCTCGGGCGCGGCGGCTTCGGGCTCCTGGCGGGCGCCTACCTGCTCGCGGGGCTGGTCTGCCTGCGCTACGTGCCCCGGGAGACCCCTCTTCGGGTGACCCGCCTCTCGGAGCTCGTGGCGTGGGTCACCGGGCCGGGACCGATGCGCGCGTTCCTCCCGGCCTGGGTCGGAACCTTCGGGCTCCTGGGCGCCTATGGATCCAACGTCGCCTCGCTCATCTCCCACCGGCACGCGCCGGTTCCCGGCCAGGCGCTGGTCGGCCACCTCGGGGCGGGGCTGGTGGCCGTCGTCCTCGTGTGCGGCATCCTGGTCCTGGTGGCCGGCATCGCCGTCTGGACACCCTGGATCCCCCGCCTCGGCCCGGTCACGCAGATGCGCCGCGCGGTCCCCGGGGTGTGGGTGTTCTCCGGCGCGCTCCTCCTCGCCAACCACCTGCCCGCGCCGGCGATCCCCGTGATGCTGGCGATCAGCGCGATCGGGGTGATGTGGCTCGCGGGGTTCGGGCCGGCGGCCGTCGCCTACCTGGCCAACAGCTCGGAGAGCCACCAGGCCGATCGCGCGGCCCTGATGTCCTTCTACACGGCCACGCTCGCGGCGGGCGGTGCGTTGGGGGCCTTCCTCGGGGGCGTCGCCGTGTCGCTGGCCTCCCTCGACGGCCTCATCGTCTTCGGCGCCCTGCTGGCGGTGATGACCTTCCTCATGCTGCGACCGGTGGCCAGGTTCGGAACGGGCCTCCTGCCGGGGACGCCGGAGTCCTGAGGGCGGCGACCGGTCAGGGGTGGGTGGCGGTGGGCGTCGCTCCGTCGCCCGGATCGCGCAGGGCCGCGCGGATCTCGGCCGGTCCGAAACCGCGGCGCTGAAGCGCCGCGCTCAGGCGCCTCGCCGCCTCGCCGTCCGCGCTCGCAGCCTGCCCGTGGCGAAGGCGGCGGAGGGCCGTGCGCGCTGCCTCCATCTCCCGGCCGGCGAGGAGATCGATGGCCCGAGCGATGGCGGCGTCGGTGGCGCCCCGCGCCCGCAGTTCGGCAATCACGCGGACGCGGCCGTGGCCGCTGGCGAGCCCCCGGCGCACCAGCATCTCGGCCAGCCGGAGATCGTCCGCCCAGCCCCGGGCGGCAAGCCGGTCCACCGCGGCCGCGGCGGTGGCGGCGCTGAAGCCGCGCTGCTGGAGGCGCTCCCTCAGCTCGCGGCACGACTTCTCGCTCGCCGCCAGAACGCGCTGAGCCACCGCCTCGGCTGCGTCGGTGTCGTCGGGATCGGCGGACGGCGTCGTGGAAGCGGCCGCTCCCTCGCGCCAGCGCCTCTGCAGGGGCACGGGATGCCGGGTCCCGCGTGTCAGCCCACGGGAACCGCCGCGGCGACCTCCTCGGTCTCCTCCGCGGAGCCGGGCGTCGCGCTGGGCAGCACCTGCTGGCGGATCCTTGCGGCGATCTCCTCGAGCAGCTCGGGATTCTGCTTGAGGAAGTCGCGCACGTTCTCCCGGCCCTGCCCGAGCCGGAGGTCCCCATAGGAGAACCAGGCCCCGCTCTTCTCGACGATCCGGGCGTCAACGGCCATGTCGAGGACGCTGCCGGCGAACGAGATGCCCTCGTTGTAGAGGATGTCGAACTCGGCGCTGCGGAAGGGCGGGGCAACCTTGTTCTTGACCACCTTGACCTTGACACGGCTGCCGACGGCGTCCAGCCCCTGCTTGATCGTCTCGATCTTGCGGATGTCCATCCGCACCGAGGCGTAGAACTTCAGAGCCCGGCCGCCGGTCGTGACCTCGGGGTTGCCGAACATCACGCCCACCTTCTCGCGCAGCTGGTTGATGAAGATGACGGACGTGTTGGACCGGCTGATGGCGGCCGTGAGCTTGCGCATCGCCTGGGACATGAGGCGTGCCTGGAGGCCGACGTGGCTGTCCCCCATCTCGCCGTCGATCTCGGCCTTGGGGACCAGGGCGGCCACGGAGTCGATGACGACGACGTCGATCGCGCCGCTGCGCACCAGGACCTCGACGATCTCGAGGGCCTGCTCACCCGTGTCGGGCTGGGAGACCAGGAGCTCATCGATACGCACCCCGATCCGGGCCGCGTACTGCGGATCGAGGGCGTGCTCGGCATCGATGAAGGCCGCCACCCCGCCGCGGCGCTGGGCCTCGGCGATGACGTGGAGGGTGAGGGTCGTCTTGCCCGAGCTCTCGGGACCGTAGACCTCGACGATGCGGCCGCGGGGGACTCCGCCGACCCCGAGGGCGATGTCCAGGGTCAGCGCGCCCGTCGGGATCACCTCCACCCCCTGGGTCTGCACCTCGCCGAGGCGCATGATGGCGCCCTTGCCGTGGCTGCGCTCGATCTGGCCGAGCGCCGCCGAGAGCGCCCTCTCGCGTTCCGTCGTCACCGCCTCCGCCTCCTTGGTGGCGGCCGATCGCCGCCCGGCGAGCTCCATTGTACGAGCATCTCTAACACTCGTGAGTGTGCTTGTCAAGGCAAGTCTCCTGGAAGGCGGCCGGTGCGAACGGATGTGCGACCGGCACACTCTAGCGCCTCGCCGCGGGAAGCGCAAGGGCGGGACCCTCGCCGGGGGGGCCCCGGCCGTGTCCGCGGTCGGGCTGGAGCGCGAGGCGCCGCGCGCGATGCCGGCCCCGGGGGCGGGGCGCCGGTGCGGCCTCAGGGGTCGAGGATGGCGCTGCCCAGGGAGAGCGCCGCGCGCACCGCCCCGGCGCGGTTGCGCTCCCGGTCCCCGTGCTCGTGAAGCTCGACATCGGCCGACCGCTCCGGCCGCCAGGCGGCGACGTGGATCAGCCCGACCGGTTTGCGCGTGCCCTCGGCTCCGGGGCCGGCGACGCCGGTGATGGCAAGCCCGAGCGCGGTCCCGAGACTCCTCGCCACCCCCTCCGCCATCGCCCGCGCGACCTCGCGGCTCACCGCGCCGTGCGCGGTGAGGAGCCGCTCGTCCACGCCGAGGAGCGCGATCTTCACCGCGTCGGAGTAGGCGATGACGCCGCCGCGGAAGTAGAGGGAGGAGCCGGGCACGGAGGTGATCGCGGCACCCAGGAGCCCGCCGGTGCACGACTCCGCCACGGCCACCGTGGCACCGGCGGCGCGCAGCCTCTCCCCCAGCTCCGCCGCCTCCGGGAAGCGCCGGGCAAGGTGGGGCGCGGTCGGCATCCCTCGGTCCATGGACGGCGGTGCTCCCGGATCTCGCGGGCGGCTCTCCCCCGAGCCTAGCGGTAGTTGGTGAACTGCAGGGGGACCTCGAGGTCCATCTCGCGCAGCATCCTGATCACCGCCTGGAGGGCGTCCTTCTCCTTGGAGGCGACCCGGAGCTGGTCTCCCTGGATGCGAGCCTGCACCCGGGGGTGGTCGGTCCGGATACGCTTGGAGAGGGTCCGCGCCAGCTCCTCGGAGATGCCCCGGCGCAGCCGCACCACCTGGCGGACGTTGCCCCTCGCCGCCGGCTCCCGCTTCTGCGGGTCGAGCACCTTGAGATCGATGCCGCGGCGGTGCACCTTGCTCTGAAGGACGTCGAGGATCGCCGTGAGCTGCATGTCGCTCTCGCTGAGGAGGAGGACCTGGTCCTTCTCCAGGGTGATCTCGGCGGTCACCCCCTTGAAGTCGTAGCGGGTCTGGATCTCGCGCCGGGTCTGGTCGACCGCGTTGACCATCTCCTGATGGTCGAAGTCGCTGACGACGTCGAACGAGTACTCCTGGGCCATGCCGCGCACAAGGATAGCCGGGGCGGCGACCGCGCCACCGCCCCACCCTCGGTCTCCGCTACTCCTCACCCAGGTCGGCGAGCAGCTCGTCCACCTGGATCACGTCCATCAGCACCTCGCGGGACTTGCTCCCCTCGTAGGGGCCGACAACCCGCTGCTCGGCGAGCTGGTCGATGAGCCGGGCGGCGCGGGTGTAGCCGATGTTCAGCTTGCGCTGGAGCAGCGAGGCGGCGGCGCGGCCCTCGGCGGCGACGGTGTGGGCGGCCCTGGCGAAGAGCGGGTCCCGCTTGCCGGCCTCCTTGGCCCAGGAGACGGTCGCCTCCACCTGGAAGACCTCCTCCTGGTACTCGGGCTTGCCCTGCTGCTTCCAGTGGTCGATGAGCGCCTCCAGCTCCCGGTCCGAGCAGAAGGCGCCCTGGAGGCGGCGCGGCTTCCCCTCGTCGATCGGCATGTACAGCATGTCCCCGCGGCCGAGCAGCTTCTCCGCCCCCATCTCGTCGATGATCACGCGGGAGTCCACGCCGCTCGAGACGGCGAAGGCCACCCGGCTCGGGATGTTGGCCTTGATGAGGCCGGTGATGATGTCGGCCGAGGGGCGCTGGGTGGCCACGATGAGGTGGATCCCCACGGCGCGGGCCAGCTGGGCGACGCGGCAGACCAGGTCCTCGATCTCCCCCGCCGCCACCATCATGAGGTCGGCCAGCTCGTCGATGACGATGACGACGTAGGGAAGCGGCTGCAGGCCCAGCTCGGGGGCCCGCTCGTTGAAGACGGCGATGTTGCGCGCGCCGTGGCTCGCAAAGAGCTTGTAGCGCTCCTCCATCTCCTTGACCGCCCAGCGCAGCGAGGCCACCGCGGCCTCAGGCTCCACCACGACCGGGACCAGCAGGTGGGGAACGTCGGCGAAGTTCGACAGCTCGACCCGTTTGGGGTCGACGAGGATCAGCTTGAGCTGTGCCGGGGTGGCCCGGAGCAGGAGCCCGGCGAGGACCGAGTTGATGCAGACCGACTTGCCGCTCCCGGTCGCGCCGGCGATGAGAAGGTGGGGCATCCGGCACAGATCCCCGATCACCGGGTGACCGGAGACGTCGGCGCCGAGTGCCACGGGCAGCCGCTTGCGAGTGTCGGTGAAGGCCGGTGAGGTGACCACCTCCTTGAGGGACACGAGCTGGGCCGCCTTGTTGGGGACCTCGATCCCGACCGCCGACTTGCCGGGGATGAACGGCTGGATGCGGATGGGGGCGGCGAGCGCGAGCGAGAGGTCCGTCTGCGCTCCCACGATCTTGCGCACCGGGACGCCGGGGGCCGGCTGCAGCTCGTACTGGGTGACGGTCGGCCCGCTGTTGGCTCCGATCACGCGCGCCTGGATCGCGAAGGAGCCGAGGGTGCTCTCGATCAGGGTTGCGGTCGCCTGCACCTCCTTCTCCAGGCGCTCCCGCTTGCCGCTCACCGTGTCCAGGAGGTCGGGGCCCGGGAGGGACCACGCCGCCTGCTGGTCCTCCTCCCGAGTGACGGATGCAGGGGGTGCATCCGCTGGGGGGGGACCGGCCACGATCCGGGGCTCAACGCTGCCCTCGAACTCGCGGGTGAACGGCGCGGGAACGGCGTGCGGCGGGGCGGGCTCGGCCTCCGCCACCTCGGCTCCCGGCTCGGGGAGCGGCGGGAGCAGCAGCGGACCCATGGGGGGGGGCTCGGCGACCGGTGCGGGAAGGGGAATGCGGGTGGAGGTCCCGGTCAGGGTCACGGAGGAGCCGGCGAGGCGGCGCCCCCGCCGTGCCGCCTCGGCGGCGTCCGCGTCGGGCTGGGGCCGGTTGGCCAGCCATTCCCGCGCTGCCGCAAGCGCCGTGGCCAGCCGAAGCTCCACCGCCACCACGAGGCCGGCGCAGATCAGGAGCAGCATCAGGGCCGCGGTCGCCGCGCCTCCGAGCCGGGCTGCGATGCCGGTCGAGAGGCTGTCTCCCACCGTGCCGGCGCTGCCGGGGACCAGAAGCCCCGCGAGCCCGAGCACGGCCACGACCACGAGCACGCTGCCGACCGCCGCGCGGGCACCGCCGGTCCAGGCCCTCCGGCCGAGCACGCGCGCGCCGGTGAGCAGGAGGCCGGCGGCGACCAGCCAGGCGCCGATGCCCAGCCACCCGAGGAGCGCGGTATGGACCGGCCCCGCGATCGAGCCACCCCCCGGGAGGGCGAGGACCACCGCCAGCAGGATCCCGATCCCGAGGAGCGCTATCCCGCTCAGCTCGCGGCGCTGGTCGGGGCTGAGGAGCCCGGCCCTGGAGGGCGCCGCTCTGCGTGCGGCACCGCGGCCGCGACCGCGCCGCGAGGGGGCGCGGGCCGGCGTCGAGCGAGACCGGGTCGGGGTGCGGGGAGCGATGGGAGTGATCTCTGCAGAGGCGTGGCGGGAGCCGCGGCGGGCACGGCCGCTCGCCGCGATCGTACCAGCCCGGACGCGGTTGCGAATGCCCGTTCGCGACCGCGCACGTCTCGCGACGGCGACCGTTTCGCTGTGAATGCTCCTCATGACGCGCATGACGCTTTGTGCTATGGTCCGGTCACAGTTCGGTGGTCTTGGGGGCTCCGAGGGGGTTGTGGCGAGATCACCAGAGATGGGGTGATGGAGAAGATGTCTCGACACGAGCGAAGCAAGCGAGCCCTCCTCGTCGTCCTCGCGGCCGTGCCGCTCGCCGCGTGCGGCACGTCCTCGGCGGCCGGGTCGGCTACCAGCCCCGACCCGGCTCCTCACCACGCGCGGACCCTGGTCGACCCCCCGGCCGTGATCCCGGAGGCCCCGCTCGCCATCGGGCTGCCGCTCGTCGGCGTGGCGGTCGTCGGCGGCTCCTTCGCGCTGAGCTCGCGCCGGCGGCGGGCCGAGGCGGCCCGGCCCACCGAGGAGAAGGGCTGACACGTGGCGGTGCCCTCCCCTCCCCTCTGGGCGCAGCTGCGGCGGGACGCCGGTCTCGCGGGCCCGGTCGGGGATGGATCCGGGAGGCCGGCGACGGGCCTTGCGGACCGCGTCCTGCGGAGCGCGGCCCGGCCGGTCCGCGCGAGCGTCGCGGGCGTGGAGGGGGCGCTGCTCCGTGGCGTCGGGGGTGGCCGCCGCCGGCCCCTCCTGTTCCGGGCGACGCTGGTCGCCGTCCTCGTCGTGGTCGCCTACCAGTATTCGCTGGGCACGCTGCTGCGGAGCATCGGCACGCAGACGCCGCTCGCCTATCTCGGCCTGGTGCCGATGATCTCGCTGCTGCTCGTCGCCGCGCTTCTGCACATGCCCGACCGGCAGCGCGACATCCACGATCGGTACCTCGACTACATCGTGGGCCTCCCGCTCGTGGGGACGGCGGTGGCCGTCGTGGTCGTCGGCCCCGCGACCATGTCGACGTTCTTCTGGCTCTGGCGGATCGACCTGCTCTCGCTGCCCCTCTTCGTGGCCGGGGCCATCGCGCTCGCGTTCGGCGTGCGCATGCTCTGGAGGCTGCGCGTCCCCGTGGCCTTCCTGGTGCTGGCCTGGCCCCCGCCGTACACCCTCGTCTTCAACGGGTGGCTGGATGCCGTGACCAACCTCACCCTGGGAGCGGTCCACCTCGTGCTGCGCGCCGTCCCCCTGGCGGTCCCGCTGAGCTACGGCGACGGCTCCCTCTTCCAGGTCACCCACGCCGGGCAGAGGTTCGTGCTGAGCGTCGCCTCGGCGTGCGGAGGTGTCAACAGCGTCCTCGGGTTTCTCCTGGTCGGAGCGGCCGCCGTCGCGCTGGTGAGGGGGCCGCGCCTGCTCAGGGCGGCGTGGCTCGGCCTGGGCATGGTGCTCATCTGGAGCCTCGACGTGGTGCGCATCCTGCTCATCTTCGCGAGTGCGCAGCGATGGGGTGAGGGTTTTGCGCTGAACGTCCTCCACCCCTTCGTGGGCCTTGTCTTCTTCGCCTGCGGGGTGTCCCTGATGATGGTCCTCATGCGGCGCTTCGGGCTGGGCTTCGCCGGCGCCGGGCGGCCGCGACGCCCGGCGCCCCCCGCGCCCGGGCGGGCGGATGCGCCCGGGGCGGCGCGGCGGACCCCGGTGCCGCACGCCGCCGTGGCCCTGATGATCCTGGCCGCGGCCGGATCGGTGATCGCGGTGTCGGACACGCAGATGAGCCGCTTCTCCCTGCTCGCGCAGGGGCTGGGGCCGCCCCGCGTCGAGGCCCTCACCCTTGCCCAGGCGTCCGTCCCCGGATGGTCGGCGAGCAGGTTCGCGACCTACGCGTGGGGGCGTCTCTACTTCGGCAGCGGGTCGAGCTGGGTCCGCTACGTCTACACGCCGCGCGCCGGGGCCGGGGCCGCGGCCGACGCCGCCCTCGGTGCCCCGGTGTTCCTCGACGTGGTGACCACCCCTCACCTCGGCAGCCTGGGGACCTACACCGTCCAGGACTGCTACCACTTTCACGACTACACGCAGGCCGGCCAGGCGTCGGTGAGCCTGGGAGGCGGGCTGACCGCGACCGAGGTCGTCTACACGCTGCCCTCCGGCGCCCGGTGGACCTCGGTGTACTGGGAATGGCCCGTGGCCACCGCCTCCGGCCACACCTACCAGCGCATCGTCCTGCAGCAGACCACCGCCGCGCACGCGACGTCCTCGGAGAGGTCGCTCCTCGCCTTCGCGCGGCAGGTGGTGAGCAGCACGGGAGCCGCGGCGGCGCGGGCGGCGGCGTGATCCGCCTCCATCGCACCCAGGGCGGCCCCGGGTCCGGCCTGCTGGCGGCCATCGAGCCGTCCCCGCTCAACCGCAGCGTGGGCGGGCTGCGCCGCGACCATCCCGAGATGTCGGCGCACACCGTGCTGGTCGCCTGGCAGCGCCGCGTTCTCCTGGGTCTCGTGGGGCTGGCCACCCTGGGCGCCGCCGTCGCGCCCGCGGGCACGGCGATCGCCCTCATCGCGGTCTTCACGGCCGCCTACCTCTTCGTGATGGGCTACAACGCGCTGCTCCTTCGGGCGACCCTGCGCAACCCGCGCGTGCTGTGCGTCGGCGACGAGGAGGCGTTCGCGGTGGCGGATCGTGACCTGCCCCGCTACACGGTGATGATCGCCGCCTACCACGAAGCCGCCGTGATCGCCCGCACGCTCCGCTCGGTGGCCGCCCTGGACTACCCGCGCGACCGCCTGGAGGTGAAGCTCCTGCTGGAGGCGGACGACACGGAGACCATAGCGGCCGCGCTGGCGGCGCAGCCCGGGCCCGAGGTGGAGATCGTGCGCGTCCCGGTCGCCTCGCCGCGGACCAAGCCCAAGGCGCTGAACTACGGCCTGGCCCTCTCCGCCGGCGAGCTGGTGACCGTCTACGACGCCGAGGACATGCCGGAGCCGCTGCAGCTGCGTCGCGCGGCGGTCGCCCTGGCACGCGCCGACGAGTCGGTGGCATGCCTGCAGGCCCAGCTCTACTACCACAACCAGGACCAGAACCTGCTCACGCGCCTCTTCGCCGCGGAGTACGCGTCCTGGTTTGCGACGGCGCTGCCCGCCATGGCGGAGCTGGGAGCGCCTCTGCCGCTGGGCGGCACCTCGATGCACGTGCGCCGGGACGCGCTGGAGCGCATCGGGGGGTGGGACCCGCACAACGTCACCGAGGACGCCGACCTCGGCATCCGCCTGCACCGCATGGGCTTCCGCACGGAGGTTCTCGGCTCGGTCACCCTGGAGGAGGCGAACAGCGACCCTGTGAACTGGGTCAAGCAGCGCTCGCGCTGGTACAAGGGGTACATCCAGACCTGGCTCGTGCACATGCGCGAGCCGCGGCGCGTGTGGCGAGAGCTGGGGGGCAGGGGCGTGGCCGGCCTGGCCGCGGTGGTGGCGGGAACCCCGCTGCTGTCCCTCCTCAACCCCCTGTTCTGGCTCCTCACCGCCGTGTGGCTCGTGGGCGGGACGGCCGTGCGCGAGCTGTACCCCGCCTGGCTCTACTACCCGGCCGTCCTCTCGCTCGTCCTCGGCAACTTCCTGGCCCTGTACCGGATCGCGGTGTCGGTGAGGTCCAGCGGCCATCCGGAGCTGCTCAGCGCCGTCCTTCTCTGGCCCGCCTACTGGGTGTGGATGTCGGTGGCGGCGGTGCGCGCCGTGGCCCAGCTGACCATCTCCCCCTGGTTCTGGGAGAAGACCGTGCACGGTCTCGAGCACCTGGCGGGAGCGGGCTGAGGTGCAGTCCTGGCAGGGCGCCGCGGCGCGGCTCCCGCGGCTCGGACAGCGCCCGCCCGAGCCCGGCGGCGCGGCCGGTGCGCCGGCCGCGGAGGCGGCCGGGCGATCGCCGCACGTGCGCCGCATCCCCCGCTTCGCCGCGGTGGGTGTGACGGGCTTCGCGGTCAACAGCGTCCTCCTCCTCGTCCTCCACGGGCTCCTGCACGCTCCCCTGCTGCCCGCGGCTGCTGCGGCCACGGAGGCCGCGATCCTCTGCAACTTCGCCCTCAACGACGCCTGGACCTTCCGGGACGCCGCGCGCGCGCTGCCGCGGTGGCGGCGAGCCGTTCGCTACAACGGGGTCGCCCTCGGCGGCCTGGCGATCTCCCTGTCCGTCCTCACGGCGATCACGGCCCTGGCCGGCGACGGCGCCTACCTGCTCGCCAACGTCGCCGGCGTGGTCTCGGCCACGGGCTGGAACTGCGTGGTCGGGTCACGGCGCGCCTGGAGCGGGTCGGGGTCCACCGTCCTTCCGCTCCGGAGGCTCGCCGGCGAGGGCGGGCTGGTTCTCACCCTGAGCTTCCTGCTCTACCTCGGTCTCGCCGCCTGGCTGGTGCTGAAGGTGGGCCTGCTCGCCGGCGACGGCATCAGCCGGACGGCCAACGCGTACTACGTCCTCTTCAGCCGGGACCCCCACCTCGCGGCGGTCGGGTTCGTGTGGAATCCCCTGCCGTCCCTGGTGCAGATCCCGCTGCTCCTGTTCAAGGACGTGTGGCCCGCGCTGGCCACCCGCGGCTTCGCCGGAGACATCCAATCGGCCGCCTTCATGGCCGGGGCCGCGTACCAGCTCAACCGGGCGCTCGCCGAGCTCGGCACGCGGCGCGTGCCGCGGGTGCTGATCACGCTGCTGTTCGCCCTCGACCCCATGGTGATGTTCTACGGATGGGACGGCATGAGCGAGGCCTCCCTGCTCTTCGCCATGCTGATGACCGCCCGCCACCTGGCCCGCTGGGCGCGCGAGGGCGAGCTGAGGTGGCTCGTCCTCTCCGGCGTGGGGCTCGCGATCGGCTACACGACCCGCTACGAGACCGCCGCGGCGGCCCTGGGGGTCACCCTCTTCGTCGTCGGGCTCACCCTCTGGCGCGGTGGCGAGACGTGGCGGCGCCGGGCGTGGAACGCGCTCGCCGATGCCGTCGCGGTGGCGAGCCCCTTCGCCCTGGTCTTCACGGGGTGGGCCGCCGCGAGCTGGATCCTGGTCGGGGCCCCCTTCGCCCAGTTCAGCTCGGTGTACGGCAACAGCTCCCAGGTGTCGATGGAGCAGGCGACCCATCCGCCACTCCTCACCGGCGCGGTCCAGGCCCTCGGCCAGATGGAGCACATGGAGCCACTCTGGCTCGTGGTCCTCGTTCTCGCCGCCATCGTGGGCGTGCTCCGTCGCGACGCGGCGATACCGGCGATCGCCTCGGTGTTCTGCTCCGTGCTCGCGTTCATGTTCCTGACCCGGGTGACCGGGATGATCCTGCCCTGGTTCCGCTACTTCATCGAGCTCGTACCGATGGTGGGACTCCTGCTCGGCGCCGTGTGGAGCGATCCCGCCCCCGAGCGCGGCCACGGCGGCGGGACGGGCCCCGCCCGGCCCCGGCGGTGCTGGGTGGGGCCGCTGAAGTCGGGCGCTGCGGCGCTCACCGCGCTGGTCCTCCTCGCGCCGGCGCTCCCGGTCAGCGCCCTGGCCATGGCCAACCCCTCCATCGCGCCCGAGGAGGCCGCCGACCTCAGACCCCTGTACGCCCATGCTCCCGAGACCTTCCGGATCACCGAGGAGGTGGCGGTGGCCCGCTATCTGGACCGCATGCACCTGGCCGCGGGCTCCGTCCTCCTCGATGCCGACGCCGGCTTCGCCATCGTCCTCAACTCCGACAACCCGCACCAGTTCGTGATCACCCCCGACTACGACTTCGAGTCCGACCTGGCCGACCCCCGGGCGGCGGGTGTGCGCTACATGCTGGTCCCCCGGCGGGGGGGGGTGGGCAGCGCCGACGCGCTGAACCGTGCCTACCCGTCCCTCTACGCGACCGGCGCCGGGTTCGCCACCCTGGTGCACGATTTCAGCGATCCGAGCCTCGGATCCTCGGACCTCGGCTGGAGGCTGTACAGGGTGGTCGGCTCCCCGGGGAGCTGAGCGGCGCGCCCGGCGCGCGGTCCCCGGAGGTGGGGCGTTCAGACCTCGGTGACCAGCGGGAGGATCAGTGGCCGCCTTCGGGTCCGCTTGTAGAGGAAGCGACGGAGAACCTCGTGCACCGTGCCCTGCCAGGCCACCCAGCCGGCGTCGGGAGCCAGGTGCGCGAGCGTCTGGTGAACCCGCACCTGGGCCTCGTCGATGAGGGCGCCCGTGCGGCTGTCGGCGATGAGGCCGCGGCAGATCAGCTCCGGCCCGGCGACGAGGGCTCCCGTGGAGCGCTCCACCACGACATGCACGATGATCAGGCCATCCTCGGCGAGCTGGCGGCGGTCGCGGAAGACGATGTCCTGGGCGTGCTCCAGGCTGACGCCGTCCACGTAGACGTAGCCGGCCGCGACCCTCTCCCCCGTCGCCCGCAGCCCGGACCCGTCCAGCTCCACGACCGCGCCGTTGTCCACGGCCACGGCGCTCCCCGGGGCGACCCCGGTGGCGACGGCGAGCTCGCGATGGGCGGCGAGGTGCCGGTACTCCCCGTGCACGGGGAGGAAGTGCCGGGGCCGGCACAGCGTCAGGAGCAGTCGCAGCTCCTCGCGCCCGGCGTGCCCCGAGGTGTGCACGCCCTGAGCGCTGCCCCGGTGGACGCGCGCCCCGAGGCGGTGGAGGTTGTTGAGGGTGCGGTGCACCGCCTCCTCGTTGCCGGGGATGGGGTTGGCGCTCAGCACCACGGTGTCGCCGGGCCGCAACCGGACCAGGGGGTGCTCGGCGCTCGCGATGCGGGTGAGCGCGGAGAGCGGCTCGCCCTGGGCCCCGGTGCAGAGGATGCACAGCTCGCGATCGGGGATCCGCTCCGCCTGCCGTGGGGACACGAGGGTCCCGGGCTCGACGGTGAGGAAGCCCAGCTCCTGGGCGACCCTCAGGTTGTTGACCATGGAGCGCCCGATCACCAGGCATCGCCTGCCCGCGTCCTCGGCGGCCGCGATCGCCTGCTGCAGCCGGGAGATGTTGGAGGCGAAGGTCGCGACCAGCACCCGGCTCGTCGCTCCGTCGATGAGCCGGCGGAGCGCCGGGCCCACCGTGCTCTCGCTGGGGGTCATCCCCTCGACGTCCGCGTTGGTGCTGTCCGAGAGCAGGAGGAGAACGCCCTCGTCGCCGAGCCGCGCCAGGCGCGCCAGGTCCGGGGGCTCCCCGTGCACCGGTGCCTGGTCCACCTTGAAGTCGCCGCTGTGGACCACGACTCCGAGCGGCGTGTGCAGCGCGAGGGCGCAGGCGTCCGGGACGGAATGGGTGGTGTGGATCCACTCCACGCTGATGCTGCCGAGGTCCACGGTGTCGCCGGGCTGGACGCGCCGGAGGGTCGTGCTGTCCAGGAGCCGGTGCTCGCGCAGCTTGTTGCGGAGCAGGCCCAGGGCCAGGTCGGTGCCGTAGACGGGGACGTCGAGGCGGGGCAGCACGTAGGGCAGGGCGCCGATGTGGTCCTCGTGCCCGTGGGTGAGCACGATGCCCCGCACCCGGTCGCGGCGCTCCACGAGCCACGAGACGTCGGGGATGACCAGGTCGACCCCCAGCATCTCCGCCTCCGGGAACATCAGCCCGCAGTCGACCACCACGATGTCGTCGCCATGCTCGAGCGTGAGCAGATTGCGACCGATCTCCCCGAGCCCGCCGAGGGCGAGGAGACGCAGTGGGGCCCCCGAGCCGCTCAAAAGAGGCTCAGCTGGTCATGCGCCGGCGTGGACGGTTCCGCGGCGCCGGTCGGGGCCGCGCGCAGCGCCCTCTCCCGGTCGGCCTCGTCCAGGTAGCCGCGAACCCGCAGCATGTCCTCTTCGAGGGTCCGCATCAGCCCGCCGTTGTAGAGGGCTGCGGCCGGGTGGTAGAGGGGCACGAAGAGGCGATCCCCGCGCACCAGGCGGCGCCCGTGGATCTGGCTGATCCCTCCCGCCCCCGGGAGCAGGCGGGCGAGGGCATGACGGCCCAGGACCAGGATCACCGCCGGCTGGATGATCTCGATCTGCGCGTCGAGGTAGTGGGAGCAGGCCTCGACCTCCGCGGGCTCGGGGTCGCGATTTCCCGGGGGACGGCACTTCACGACGTTGGTGATGTAGATGTCCTCGCGCCGCAGCCCGATCGACCCCAGGAGGCGGGTGAGGACGTTGCCCGCCGCACCGACGAAGGGCTGGCCGAGGCGGTCCTCGGTCTCGCCCGGCCCCTCACCCACAGCCATGATCCGGGCGGAGGCCGGGCCGGTGCCGGGCACCGCCTGGGTGCGCCCGCGGTGGAGGGCGCAGGCGGTGCAGGCGAGGATGTGCGCGTGGACCACCGACAGGGCATCCTCGGCGCCGCTCAGCATCCTCGCGAGTCTAGGCGCTCCGCCTCGTCGCCCTCCATCCCCCGCGGAGACCCCCGCCCGCGTCCCACGCGTCCCCCGCCGCCGGCGGCTGCTGCGGCCGGGCCCGATCAAGGAGGATGGCGCAGACGGCGAGCGCCATCACCGCCGATGCCGCCACGCCCGCCGCGGCCGTCGGGGCGGAGGCCAGCGGCAGGCTCTGCTCGACGCCGCCGAGCACTCCCCCGCCCACCGCGAGCGTGAGCGGCGGGCCGGCTCGCCAGCTCCAGACCCGCGCGGGGCGGCCCAACCACCAGATGGTGGCGAAGACGCAGGGGTCGAGCAGGTAATAGGGCCAGGTGGTCTTGGCGAGCATCGGCACGCAGAGGCCCGTCACCGCCAGCAGGCCGAAGACGCCGGGAGGATCGATGCCGCGCCGTTCCCCGCGGGGGATCGCGGGCGGGCCGATGGGGCGTGGTCGAGCCCGGCGCCGATCGAGCGCGAGCCCGAGGGTGGCCAGGGCCACGGCCGCGCCGGTGAAGATCCACGTGTCCTGGCCGCGGACGACCCCCGCCCACGCCGCGCCCCGGAACGCGTACCAGAGCGATCCCCCGCTGATGGGGAGGGCGCCCCGAAAGGTGATCAGCGAGCGCACCAGGCCGGGACGGTCGGCCACCCAGAAGGGCAGCAGCCCGCTGGCCACGGTGACCGCGGCGGCCGCGGCGACGGCGGCCGCCGCCGTCCAGCGGCGGTCGGCCGCCAGGGCCAGGAGCAGGGTGAGGAGCGCCATGGCCGCGACGCTCCGGCTCAGCAGGGCGAGTCCCAGGCAGATCCCCGCCCGCACGGTGGATCCGCGGCCGAGCAGGCGCACGCCCAGGAGCAGCAGCCACAGCTCCAGCGGCTCCTCCACGTGCCCGAAGCCGATGGTGGTCACCCAGAGCGGCGGCAGCGCCAGAAGGGCGGCGCCGGTGAGCAGGCGGCGCACCGGTCGCCCCCGTCCCGCCTCCACCGCCAGGACCGCCTCGCGCGCCATGAGCAGGACGAAGACCGCGAAGACCCCCTGGGTGAGGGCGTCGCGGACGCGCATCGTCCCCTCCACCCCGAGAGCGTTGGCGGCCGCCGCCACGAGGCTGAGGGGGACCAGGGAGAGGGGCCCGTTGGCGTCCGGGTAGATCCCCTCGTGCACCGAGTAGACGAGGAGGGGATGGCCGTGGGCGGCGATCTCGGCGGACGGCCAGAAGAAGGTGTCGAGGTCGGAGCGGCTGGTGTCGAGGAGGAGCGCCGCCGCGGCGCTCACCAGGATGAAGGCGGCGCATGCGGACGTGGCCGCCAGCCGGCCGGGCAGGACGGCGCGCCCCGGCCGGGGGCTGCCGCCCCCTCCGGATCGCGCGACCTCAGCGCGCGCCCCCGTGGCCTGACCGGTCATCCCGCTGGGACTCTAGAGGGACCGAGCGGCGCCCGCGTGCGGCGGGGTGGCCGGGCGCGGGGCGCGGCCGGGCTCCGCCGTCAGTCCGGTGTCAGCGACATCGCCGTACAGTGGGCGGCGTGAACCGGCCGGGATCGCCGCCCCCTGGCGGCGCGCTGCGTGAGCTGCGCACGCAGCCCCGCGACGCCACCGGTGCCCCCGCGGTCAGGGGGACGGTCGCCCTGGCCGGGGCCGCCCCGGGCGCGTCGGGCACCGGGGCCGGTCTCCGGGTCCCGAACCGGGCGCTCGGGTCCGTCCGGGGGGGAGCGCTGGGCGCGGTCACCGGGGGCCTCTGAGTGGCCGGGGAACCCCACCGTCGGGGATGAGCGTCCTCTCCAGCATCCATGGCGGTGCGGCGCTGCTCGTGATCTGCGGGCTCATCTTCGTGGAGGAGACCGGCGTCCCCCTGCCGCTTCTCCCCGGTGACCTGCTCCTCGTCGTGGGGGGTGCGATCGTGGCGGCGGGCGTGCCGGCAGGCTACCTCTTCCTTCCCGCGGCGGTGCTCAGCGACATCGCCGGGGCGCTGCTCGGCTACACGTGGGCACGCCTGGCGGGGGCCCGGGGGCTGCGCGCGCTGGCGCGGCGTCTGCGCGCCGAGCGCCGCCTGGAGGCGCTCACCCGGAGACTCCAGGGCGCCGGGGCGGGCGCCGTCCTGGTGGGCCGCGTGCTTCCCGGCACCCGCGTCTACACCAACCTCGTCGCCGGGGCCATGGGGATGCGGCGGCGGACCTTTCTCACCGGGATGGTCCCCTCGGCGGCGGTCTGGGTGACCGTGCTTGCGCTGCTCGGCTTCTCCCTCGGCCCGGCGCTCCAGGGGCCCCTGCGGCACGCCGACACCCTGCTCCTCCAGGCGGCGCTCCTGGTCACCGTCGCGGTCGCCGCATTCGCCGCCTTCCGGTGGACGCCGCCTCGGCGCGGCGTCGCCGCTGCCGGTCCCGGCTGCGGGCGCCGTGCCGTCGCCGGTGCCGCGCTGCTCGACGGCGGGATGGTCGCGGCGGTCATCGCGAGCCTCGACGCCGTCACGCAGTACCTCGTCAGCTTCGGGTTCGACGACTGGTTCGACGTCGCCGTGGTGCTCCTCGCCGCGGCCGCCGTCTACGTGGCCACCGCGCGCCGCAGCACCGGACGCACCGTGGGCGAGGCCGTCTTCGGGGTCACCTACCAGCGGCAGACCGTCGGCGACTGAATGCGATGACGAGGGTCCCCGGGTGGCCTCCGGCGGCGCCCCTCCCCATCCGGCGCCGCGTCTAGCGGTACTCCAGCACCAGCTCGGCCACCTGGACGGCGTTGGTCGCCGCCCCCTTGCGCAGGTTGTCCGCCACCACCCAGAGGGCCAGCCCGTTCTCCCGGCTGGGGTCGCGCCGCACCCGCCCCACCCACACCTCGTCGGAGCCGGCCACCTCTCGCGGGGTCGGGTACGCCTGCGCGCCGGGGGCGTCCACCAACCGCACGCCGGGGGAGCCTTGCAGCACGCGCCGCGCCTGCGCGGCCTCGGCGGCGGTCTCCAGCTCGACCCACACCGCCTGCGCGTGCGCCACGGCGACGGGAACGCGCACGGTGGTCACCCCCACGGGCAGCCCGGGAAGGTCGAGGATGCGGCGCACCTCCTGGATGACCTTGACCTCCTCCTCGGTGTCGTCGCCGTGCATGGTCCAGCCGCCGGGGACCACGTTGCCGTGGAGGACGTGCGGGTAGACCTCGTGCCGCGGCTTCCGCCCGGCGGCGTCGTCGCGCGTCTGCTCCGCCAGCTCCTCCTGGAGAGCCCGCCCGGCTCCGCTCGCCGCCTGATAGGTGGCGACGGTGACCCGGCGCAGCCCGAAGGCGCGGTGGAGCGGCGCCAGCGCCACCGACAGCGGGGTGGCCACGCAGTTGGGGTTGGCGACGATGCCGTGGTGCTGGCGCACACGCTCCCCGTTCACCTCGGGCACGACCAGGGGCACCGCCGGGTCCATCCGGAAGAAGCTCGACTTGTCGACCGCCACTCCCCCCGCCGCCGCCACCCCGGGCGCGTGCTCCCGCGAGGTTGCGCCTCCGGCCGCGAAGAAGACGATGTCGCAGCCCTCCAGACGGGACGCGTCGACGGCCGCCACCCTCAGCCCCTCCCCCCGGAACCGGACCAGCGTCCCCTCGCTGCGCGGGGATGCGAGCGGCCGCAGCTCGCGCACGGGGAAGGCGCGGTCCTCCAGCACCCGCAGCACCGTGCTGCCGGCGGCGCCGGTGGCGCCCACGACGGCGACGGTGGGGGTGGCGGGGGCGGCGGTCATCTCCGCCGTCGGCCGGTCACGCGGGGCTCGCGCTGCCGGCCCCGGCGGCCTCCGCCTGGTTCCGGCTCAGGTCGCGGATCGCGTCCCGCCGGGACAGGTTCACCCGGCCGCGATCATCGACCTCGATCACCTTGACCATGATCTCGTCGCCCACCGCGACGACGTCCTCGACCTTCTCCACCCGGTGCTCGGCGAGGTGACCGATGCGGACCAGGCCCTCCTTCTTGGGCAGGATCTCGACGAAGGCGCCGAAGCCCATCAACCGGGTGACCCGCCCCTTGTAGATCTTGCCGACCTCGATCTCGTCGGTGAGGTCCCGGATCATCGCGACCGCCTGGTCGCGGGCGGCGGCGTCGGGGCTCGCCACGAAGACCCGGCCGTCGTCCTCGATGTCGATCTGCGCGCCGGTCTCCTCGACGATGCGGCGGATGGTCTTGCCGCCGGGGCCGATGACGTCGCGGATCTTGTCGGGGTTGATCTGGACGGTCTCGATGCGGGGTGCCCAGCGGCTCATCTCCTCGCGCGGCGCCGGCAGCGCCTCGGCCATCTTGCCCAGGATGTGAAGCCGGCCCCCGCGGGCCTGGGCGAGGGCGCGCTCCAGAAGGTCCCAGCTCAGCCCGCGGATCTTGATGTCCATCTGCAGAGCGGTGATGCCTCGCTCGGTGCCGGCGACCTTGAAGTCCATGTCCCCGAGCGCGTCCTCCATCCCCTGGATGTCGCTCAGGATGGCGGCGTGGGCGGGGTCGTCATCGGTGATCAGGCCCATGGCGATGCCGGCCACCGGAGCCTGCAGGGGGACTCCGGCGTCCATCAGGGCGAGCGTGGATCCGCACACCGAGGCCATCGACGTCGAGCCGTTGCTGCTCAGGATCTCGGTCACGATGCGGACCACGTAGGGGAACGCCTCCTCGTCGGGCATGACGTTGTGGACGGCGCGCTCGGCGAGTGCCCCGTGGCCGATCTCGCGGCGGCCCGGGGAGCGCAGCGGCCTCGCCTCGCCCACCGAGAAGGGCGGGAAGTTGTAGTGGTGCATGTAGCGCTTGAACTCCTCGAGCCCCAGGCCGTCCAGCTTCTGCTGGTCCTGGCCCGAGCCCAGGGTGACGATGGAGAGCGCCTGGGTCTGACCGCGGGTGAAGATGGCGCTGCCGTGGGTCCGGGGAAGGACCCCCACCCGGCACCAGATGGGCCGGATCTCGTCACCGCGGCGCCCGTCGGGGCGCACGCCCTCGTGCAGGATGGCGTGGCGCACCGCCTTCTTGAGCTCGGAGTCGAACGCGCGGCTCACCTCGGACTGGCCCGAGGGGAAGCGCTCCGCGAGCTGGGTGGCGACGTCGGCGCGGAGCGCCTCGATCTGCGCCTCGCGGGTGGGCTTGTCGGCGTTGCGCGCCGCCTCGGCGATGCGCCCCTCGACCAGGTCGTGGACCGCGGCCGCGATCTCGGGGGCCACCGCCCAGCGCGGATAGTCCATGGTGGGCTTGGGGCCGAGCGTCTGCCGGATGTGGAGCTGGAAGGCGACCAGGCGGCGGATCTCCTCATGGGCCAGGCGCAGCGCCTGGAGCATGGTCTCCTCGGGGACCTGCCGGGCCCCCGCCTCGACCATGGTTATGGCGTCGTCGGTCCCGGCGACCACCAGGTCCAGGTCCGAGTCCGAGAGCTGGGGAAGGGTCGGGTTGAGGATCAGCTGGCCGTCGATGAGAGCCACGCGCACGCAGCCCACGGGGCCGCCGTGGGGGATGTCGCTGATCTGGAGCGCCAGGGAGGCGCCGGTGACGGCGAGCGTGGAGGGGTCCTGCTCCTGGTCGGCGGAGAGCACCGTCGCCACGATCTGGACGTCGTTGCGAAAGTCCTTGGGGAAGAGCGGCCGCATGGGACGGTCGATCATCCGGCTGGCCAGGATCGCGGCCTCGGTGGGACGCCCCTCGCGGCGGGGGAAGCTGCCCGGGATGCGCCCGGCGGCGTACAGCTTCTCCTCGTAGTCGCAGGTGAGCGGGAAGAAGTCGATCCCCTCGCGCGGGGCCCGGCTCGCCACCGCGGTGACCAGCACCACGGTGTCGCGGCAGCGGATGAGCAGCGCGCCGTTGGCCTGCTCGGCGATGTGGCCGGTCTCGACGGTGAGCGTCTGCCCGGCGAGGTCGGTCGTGAAGGTCGTGGGTTCGGGGTTGGCCATGGATTCTCCGGGTGTGGCCGTCCCGCGGCGGGGCGGGGTCCGGAGGTGAGGCGGAGGGGTCTGGCGGCCGGTCCCGGGATGCGCGCCCGCTCGGGGGGGCCGCGCTCGTGCGGGCCAGGGGCCAGACCCCAGCGTCTCACCGACCGGCGTGCGCCGGCCGCGCTGGGCCGTGGATGGATGTGGATGAGCGATCAGCTCACTGGATGGGCGGGGGGATCCTCCTCTGCCGGGCAGCGGCGGTCCTGAGGGGCGCCCGCTCCCGGGGCGCACGCGTGCGAAGGGGGACGAGCGCTCGCGGCGACACTATCGCCGCAGGCCCAGCCGGGCGATGATGGAGCGGTAGCGCTCCACGTCGGTCCGGGAGAGATAGTCGAGGAGGTGGCGCCGCCGTCCCACCATCTTGAGCAGGCCGCGCCGGCTGGCGTGGTCCTTGGGGTGGCCGCGCAGGTGCTCGGTGAGAGAGGCGATGCGGTCGCTCAGGACCGCGATCTGGACCTCCGGTGAGCCGGTGTCCGTCTCGTGGCGCCGGTGCTCGGCGATGATCTCGGTCTTGGTTCGGACGTCGGGCACGATCTGTCTCCATGGGCCCGGGTGGGCCAGGCGCCGGACGGAGAGCGGGATCAGGGGCGGCGTCGCCACCCCGGGGGCCCTCCGTCGGTCCCCGTCAGTGTACCAGGCGCCGCGGGGCGGCCCCGCCGCTCAGCCGGGGGCGGCGACGCGCAGGGCCGACGGGAGCAGGGTGATCTCCGCCGGGGCCCGCCCCAGCAGCTCCCCGTCGGCCTCCACCAGGAGCGGCTCCGCCCCCGCCGCGGGCACCACGCTCACCAACCGCGCGCGGAGCAGGCGCACCAGCGGATGGCCGACGTGGGTCCCGCGGTAGAGGCGCGGGATGGCCCGGATCGACGCCGCGATCGAGAGGTCTCCCACCACCACGACGTCGAAGCGGCCGTCGTCGGGGAGGGCGTGGGGGGCGATCCGCATGCCGGCGCCGTAGGACCGGCCGTTGGCGACCACCACCTGCTGCGCGCGCTCGCGGATGATCTCCCCGTCCAGGACCAGCTCGATCTCCCGGTTGCGGTAGTGCAGGAGGGCGCCGAGGGACGCGACCAGGAAGGTGCCGATCCGGCCCCTCCACTCCCCGTGGCGCGGCCGGCGCTCCACGCGCGCCACCACCGCGGCTCCGATCCCGAACGACGCTTCGTTGGCGAAGTGCCGCACGGTGCCGTCGGCCAGGGAGACCCGGCCGGCGTCGATGACCCGGGTGGCGCCGGAGCTCAGCAGGGCGGCGACGGCGGCGGGGGCGTGGGGCAGCCCGAGAGAGCGGGCGAAGTCGACCCCGGTGCCGCTCGGGATCAGGCCCACCGTGCAACGGGGGGCGGGCGGGCCGGCGATGGCCGCGAAGCAGCCGTTCACGACCTCGTTGAAGGTGCCGTCCCCACCCACCGCCACCACCCGGCTGATCCCCTCCACGGCGATCGCCTCGCGGGTGGCGGAGATGGCGTCGCCGAGGCCCGCCGTCACGTGGACGGTGAGGGGTACCCCCGCCTGCCGCAGCGCCGCCTCGAACACCGGCCAGCGCTGCGCGGTCCGCCCGCCCCCGCTCGCGGGGTTGACCACCATCAGGGTGGGAACGGCGGCGCTCGGCATGCTGCCCCTACCCGTGCCCGGGCAGCGCTCCCGCCCTGACCACGTCCCGGTACCAGGCGAAGCTCGCCTTGGGGACCCGGGTGCCGCTCGGGTAGTCGACCCAGGTGAGGCCGAAGCGCATCCCGAACCCGTGCGCCCACTCGAAGTTGTCGAGCAGGCTCCAGACGAAGTAGCCGCGGACGTCCACGCCCCGCTCGATCGCGTCGAGGACGGCCCCGAGGTGGCCGCGCAGGTACTCGATCCGCGCCGCGTCGTGGACCTCGCCGCGCGGGTCGACGTAGTCGTCCGCGGCCCGCCCGTTCTCCAGGATGTGGAGCGGGCGGGGGCCGTAGTCGCGGTGCACGCGCACGAGCAGCTCGGTGAGACCGGCCGGCTCCACCTCCCACCCCATGGGTGTGAGCTCGACGCCGGGGCGGTGGACGTCCACGGCGCGCAGCGCGGCGCCCAGGGGGTCCGTGGCGGGGCTCCGCGGGACCCAGAGGCCGGCGCACCGGGCCGCGTCCATCCGCGAGGGGGCGCAGACGGTCTTGGGCGCGTAGTAGTTGATGCCGAGGAAGTCCAGCGGCTCGGAGATCACTTCCAGGTCACCGTCCCGGGCGACGGCGAAGCCGGGGCGATCGTCGGCGTGCTGCGCCAGCACGTCCTCGGGGTACTCGCCGCGCAGCACCGGGTCGAGGAAGAGCCGGTTGAGGTTGCCGTCGACGCGGGAGGCGGCCGCCAGGTCCTCCTCGTGGTCGCTGGCCGCCCGGATCGGCTGCAGGTTGAGACCGATGCCGACCTGCGCCCCGGGGACCGCGGCGCGCAGCGCGCGCACCCCGAGCCCGTGCGAGAGGAGCAGGTGATGGGTGGCGGCCGCCGCCGCGCCGAGGTCCTGCAGCCCGGGCGCGTGCTCCCCCTTGGCGTGGCCCACCCAGGAGGCGCACCAGGGCTCGTTGTGGGTGACCCACAGGCCCACCCGGTCGCCCAGCGCCGCGCCCACCGCGGCCGCGTAGTCGGCGAAGCGCCCGGCGGTGTCCCGCGCGGTCCAGCCCCCGGCGTCCTGGAGTGGCTGCGGCAGGTCCCAGTGGTACAGCGTGACCACCGGGGCGACCCCGCGCTCGCGGAGACCGTCGACGAGACGGCGGTAGAAGTCCAGGCCGCGCTGGCTGACCGCGCCTGCGCCGTCCGGCTGCACCCGCGGCCAGGCGACGGAGAAGCAGTAGGCGGGCGCCCCCAGGGCGGCGATCAGGTCGAGGTCCTCCTCGAGCCGCCGGTAGTGGTCGGAGGCGACGTCCCCGGTGTCCCCGTTGCGGGTGGCGCCCGGCGTGTGGCTGAAGGTGTCCCAGATCGAGGCCCCCCGGCCCCCGGCGTCCACCGATCCCTCGATCTGGTAGGCGGAGGTCTTGGTCCCGAAGAGGAAGCCCTCGGGAAAGCGGCGGGTGTGGTCACCTGGCACGCGCGAATGCCTCCCTGGTCGCGGTCGCTCGAACTCGGGGATTGTGACGCAGGGGCCGCGAGGGCCGTGCTAAGGTCGCCGCCGTCCCGGTGGCCAGGAGGTGCGGTGCGAGGTGGGAGCGCGGCTGGCGGAGAGCGCCTACGGGTACCTCGACGCGGAGACCGGCGAGTTCGTCATCACCCGCCCGGACACCCCGACCCCGTGGATCAACTACCTCGGCGAGGGGGCCTACGGGGGGATCGTCTCCAACACCGGCGGCGGCTTCTCCTTCGACCGCGACCCGCGCAACCGGCGGGTCACACGCTACCGGTACAACGCCATCCCCGCCGACCAGCCCGGCCGCTACGTGTACCTCCGCCTCCAGGACACGGGGGAGACGTGGGCAGCGACCTGGCAGCCGGTGCGCGCCCCCCTGGACCGCTACGAGTGCCGCCACGGCGCCGGGTACACCCGCATCACCACCGAGCGCTCCGGCGTCCGCGCCGAGACCCTCTACTTCGTGCCCCCGGGCCAGCGCGCCGACCCCTGTCCCATCGAGCTGTGGCGGCTGCGCCTCACCAACACCACCCCGCGGCCGCTTCGCCTGCGCACCTTCAGCTACGCGGAGCTGAGCTTCCCCGATGCCATGAACGACCTGCACAACCTGGACTGGAGCGCGCAGGTCCTGGCCACGCGGTACCGGCCCGACCTGGACGCCATCTGCGCCGCCACCCGCTTCCGCCCCACCACGACCCTCTTCGCCTCCGACCGGCGCAGCGCCGGCCACGACTGCGATCGCGAGCTCTTCACGGGTCGCGGCGGGACGCTCGAGGCCCCCGAGGCCGTGCTCCGCGGCGAGCCGGGCAACGCGGACGCCCCCCGGGGCAACGGGATCGGCTCGCTCTGTCACGACCTCGAGCTCGCCCCGGGAGAGCGAGCGCAGATCGTCTACATGCTGGGGATCACCGACTCGCCCGACGCGATCCCCGGCGTCATCGATCGCTGGTCCGACCCCGCGCGCGTGGAGGCGGCGTTCGAGGCGCTGCGCGCCGATTGGTCCGAGTTCCTCGGCAGCTTCACCGTCGCGACCCCCGACCCGCTGATGGATGCCAGTCTCAATGTCTGGAACCAGGTGCAGTGCCGCACCACCCTCTACTGGTCGCGCTTCGTCTCCGCCTACGAGACCGGCCTGGGGCGGGGGCTGGGCACGCGGGACTCCGCCCAGGACACCCTGGGGGTGGCCCACGCCGCCCCCGGCTGGTGCGCGGACCGCCTCCTCCAGCTCTGGGGGCTGCAGTTCCCGGACGGGCACACCTGGCACCAGCTCTTCCCGCTCACCGGGGAGGGCGCTCTGGGGATCGCCGCCGAGCACCCCGAGTGGCCGGCGTGGTTCGCCGACGACCACCTCTGGCTCGTCATCGCCACCTGCGCGCTGCTCCGCGAGACCGGGGACGGCGACCTCCTCCACCGCTCGGTGCCGTACCAGACGGGCGGGGGGGTGGCGCCGGACGCGGCGGGTGCCGCCGCCCGCGATCCCGACGACACCGTCTGGGGCCACATGATGGCGGCGATCGACTTCACGCTCACGCATCGCGGCCCGCACGGGCTTCCCCGCCCCGGCTACGCCGACTGGGACGACACCCTCAACGTGGACCACGGCTCGGGCCTGGCCGAGTCCGTCTGGTGCGGGATGCAGCTCTGCCGCGCCCTGCTGGACCTGGCCGACCTCGCCGGGCATCTCGGCCGGGGCGAGGACGAGGCGCGGTTTCGCACGCTCCACGCCGAGATCGCCGGGGCGGTCAACGCCTCGGGCTGGGACGGGGCGTGGTACGCGCGCGCCTTCGACGACGCCGGACGCCCCATCGGCGTCGCCTCCGAGGAGCGCCACCGGATCAACCTCATCCCCCAGAGCTGGTCGGTGATCGGCGAGGTGGCGCCTCCCGAGCGCGCCCGCCGGGCGATGGACGCGGCCGACGAGCTCCTCGGCAGCGCCCACGGGCTGAGCCTGCTCTGGCCCCCGTACGACGGCGGCGACCCCCGGGTCAACGGCACCTCCACCTACCCCCCGGGGGCCAAGGAGAACGGCGGCATCTTCTGCCATGCCGCAGCCTGGTCCATCGTCGCCGCCGCCCAGATGGGCGAGGGCGACCGCGCCCACCGCTCCTACCGGCAGCTCCTCCCCCTGGCCCGCGCCGACGTGGAGCTGGCGGCGACCGAGCCCTACGTGCACTCCCAGAACATCCTGGGGCCCGCGCACCCGCAGCACGGCCTGGCCCGCAACGCCTGGCTCACCGGCGCCGCCGCCTGGACCTACGTCGCCGCCACCCAGTGGATCCTGGGCATCCGCCCCACCCACCAGGGGCTGCGGGTGGCGCCCGCGATACCGGGGAGTTGGGACGGTTTCACGGCGCGGCGGCGCTTCCGGGGAGCCTGGTATGAGATCAGGGTCCGGCGGCGAGGGCCCGGCGCCGGCGTGGCGCTGACCGTGGACGGCCGCGCTGTGGAGGGCGACGTGGTGCCGCTGCCCGGGCCGGGTGTCACGCGCGTGGTCGTGGAGGTCGCCCTGGGCTGAGGGCGGGCGGGCAGCTCCTGTCGCGGGGACATCCGCATGTACCGGCTGACAGGGGGACGCAGCAATCCACGCGGCGGAACCCGGCTGGGCGGGCCGGTGTCGGGCCGGGCGAGCTGTGGGTGCCAAATGCAGCATCACCGAGGCCGACCCCCGGAGTTGGCCCCTCGGCCGCCCGTGATCAGGCGGCGAGGGCGCGGCGAGGCCATGCCTGACCCGCTTCGACTGACCGTGGCGCCGATCCCCGCCACTGTCCCGCGGAATCGTGCTCGACCCGCCCTGACGGCCCCGGAGGGGCCGGTAGCGTGGAGGTCGCCTCAGCCGCGCGCTCGCGGCGGACGTCCGCCGCCGGAATAGGCGCGATGGAGGATCTCCACGGGGTGGACGACCGGGTACCCCGTGGCTTTGGCGATCTGCCAGCGGCAGGTCTCGCTGTCGCACAGCACCGCGTCGGGTTCGAGCCCCCGGATGTCATGGAAGAGATCCTCGCCCACGCTCATCGAGATATCGTGCTTCTCCCGCTTCAGCCCATAGGTTCCCGCCACCCCGCAGCAGTCGCGCTCCAGCTCGATGATTCGCAGTCCGGGGACGAGCGAGAGGATGTCGATCGCCGGCTTGCCCATCAGGTGATTCTGCTGCTGGCACGGCGCGTGGTAGGCGACGCAGAGATCGACGGGCTGGAGATCGGTGCGCAGCAACCCCCTCTCGTGCAGGTCGCGGAGAAACTCGAAGATGTCCCAGGTCCTCCGCGAGACGTCGGCCAGGGCCGGATCGTCCACACCCAGTATCTCGCGCCCCTCCCGCTTGAGCATCAGCCCGCAGCTGGTGGACGAGGCGATCACGGAGACGTCCGCCGCCGCCGCCAGCCTGTGCGCAAGACGGGTGAGGTAGCGGCGTGCAGCCGGGAAGTTGCCGTTGGACTGCAGCGGGAGCCCGCAGCACCCCTGCTCAGGCACGTCAACACGCAGACCCTGATGCTCAAGGACGGCGACCACCATGCGCCCCAACCGTGGTTCGAAGTGGTTGACGCTGCAGCCGTGAAAGTAGACCACACGGTCCGGACCGGGCGCGGGTGGGTGCCGCCGGGACCAACTTTGGAAGGTCCGCGGCGACACCCGAGGGATGGCAGCGCTCCTGTGGATGCCCAGGGTCCGCTCCATGATCGTGCGCACGGCCGGCGTCTCGACGGCCCGGTTGAAGAGCGGCGCCACCGGCTGTCCCAGCCGCCCCATGACGTCGGGGCGCGCCAACAGCTGGTCACGGAGCGGGATCCCGGTCCTTTCCTTGAGCCGGGCGCGGGCCTGCGCGTTGATCTCAGCGATGCGCACCCCCTGGGGGCAGACGCGGCTGCAGATCCCGCACCCCGAGCAGTAGTCGACGGACCAGTCGGCGGAGCTGAGTCCGCTGCGAAAGCGCTCCGCCTGCGGGCCCACGGTCTTGGGGCCCGGGAAGAGTGGAGTGGCCACCGCGAAGGGGCAGGCGCTCTCGCAGATGGTGCACTTTATGCAGGCGTCGAGGGAACTGCGCACCAGCGCCGCCCCACTCTCGAGGTGGTCCGACGACCCCATCGGGTCTACCCGTGCGCTCACTGCGCCCCTCCTAGGATGGCGCCGGTAACCGCCCACGCGGTGGCGAGAGCCACCCCCTCGCCCGACTTCTCTCGCCACGGCACGGCGCCGGCGAGAACGGCCCCCGCAGCGTACAGATTACGGGCCCAGGGTTCGCCGGCCGTGTCGAGAGGCCGGCCGGTAGGATCGGTGCGGACCCCCGCCCGGTCCAGGGGCTGGGAGCCAAGGAAGCGCGGAGAAGTCGGTTCGGCGCCCACCTGAGGACCGTGCACCGGAAGACCGAGCAACGGCTCGCGCAGAGTTCCATCCCGGTCGCGCGCGATGCCGCCGGCGGCGAACCCGCCAGTGGCGAGGATGACAAAGCCGGCCTTCACCTCAGTGTGGCGCGCTGCCTGGGTCACAGTCACCGAACGAACCTCGCCGTCGACGCGGGTGGCGCTCACAGCGCTGCTCCCAAGAAGGAGACGGCCCCCCGCACGGCGAAGCGCCCGACGAAGGCAGTCTGAGAGGCGCAGCCCCGGCAGGGACGGCGGCAGGCCGGGCACCTCGAAGACGTCGCGCTCGAGGCGCCCCTCCAGATCGCGGTGGACCTCGTCCCACCGCTCCCGTCCGAGCAGGGCGGGCATCGCGACCGCCGTCGCCCCCCCCAAGCTGGGGCGGATGCGGTTGGCGATCTCGCGCCGCACCGCCGCCTCCTCGAGGCGCCGTGCCAGCCGGAAGGGGACCAGGTCGCTAGAGTTGCCCGGCCATTCGACCTCGGTGGCCCGTGCGCGAATAGTCCGGCCCCCCGATGGCGGTGTGGCCAGGGAGAGGTTGGCGGCGAGCAGCGCGGGATGGAAGTCACGGTAGCCGCGGATGCCGGCGACGACGATCTCGGCGTGGGCGTTGGCATGGAGGTCGGCGGAGACCATGCTGCGGGGAAGCATCGATGTGGGGCGGAGGCCGCCGAGCACCGTCGGGACCCACCGGTTGCGGACGAGGCCGCCCTGGTATCCGAGGGATTCGGCCGTTTCGGCCAGCCAGGCCAGAGCGTGCTCCACCCCGTCGATGCCCGCGATCCGGTAGGGATGTTCGGGATTGGCATGAAGGAACGTGGGCAACGCCTCGAACGGGCTGGAGACCAGGCCCGGCGAGTAGCCGAGGACGTCGATCGTCCCGGTGGCGAGGGGCAGGGACCCCTCCCCCGTCGCGATCACCAGGGCATCCACCTTCACGGCTCCGGCTCCGGCCCTGGGGGACTGGCGATCCGGTCGTCCTGCGCCGTCGCCGTCCCGAGCGGTCGGCCCAGCGGATCTCGGCCGTTAGGGAGCGGTTCCTGAGCGCGGGTCGACTGGGGCGCGGAGGTCTCCGGAAGATGTTCGAGGTCGAGGCTTCCTTGAAAGATCCACTCGTCGAGGTGGGACTGGCGCAGCTGCTGCCCCCAGAGCACGGAGCGCTGCCCCTTCCAACGCTCCTCGACGAAGCTCAGCAGCACGGACACGGCGCGGGTGGCGTCCAGCAGCCCGGCCTCATGCAGGATGGCCGCGGTCCGGAAGGTGCAGAAGCCGCCCTGGCACGGGCCCATGCCGATCCGCAGGAGGCGGCGCAGGTCGTCGAGGTCGGATCCCGGGTGTGTCCGGGCGGCGGCCAGGAGCTCGGAGCGAGGCACCATCTCGCACTCGCAGACCAGGGGATCAGTCCCATCACTCCGCTCCAGGCGGTGCTCGAACGCCTCTGCGCGGTGGGACAGCCGGTGGTGGCCATGCGGCCCGTCTACCGGAATGGGCGTCTCGGCAGTCGCGCAGCGGCGGTCGGTGCCCAGCTCCTGGCAGACGGCATCCACGGTGTCCTCGGCCATGAGCCGGAAGGTGGTGAGCTTGCCGCCGACGATGGTCACGAGCCCCGCCATGCCGTCCACCTGAGAGTGCCGGATCACGCTGTGCGAGCGGGAGATGGCGCGATGGTCGATCCCGGGGCCCTCCGCCCGGGGAAGGAGCGGGCGCGCCCCCCCCCACACCCGGAGCGCGCGAGCGCGGCTCAGGCCGGGGAGCAGGGCGTCACCCGCATCGAGCATGGCCGCGACCTCGGCGGCGGTGGGCTCCACATCGTCGGGATCCTCCACCGCGGTGTCCGTCGTGCCGATGATACTGACGCTGTGGCTGGGCACCACGATATCGCCGTCCCCCGTGAGATGGCAGCGATTGACCACGGCGCCCGCGAGCCGGTGGTTTACGGCCACCATCACCCCCTTGCCCGGGCGCACGCCGACGTGCAACCCGGCAAGACCGGCGATGCGTCCGCCCCACGCCCCGCCGGCGTTGACCACGCACTCAGCGCGGACCTCGAGCTCGCGGTCCCCGCGCAGGTCGCGCAGGCGAGCCCCGGTCACCCGGCTGCCGTCCCGGAGCAGCGCGAGAACGGGGTGGTAAGGGAGGATGCGGGCCCCCAGCTCGCGAGCCCCGCCGGCGCAGGCCCAGACCAACTTCCAGCTGTCCACGCTTGCGTCACGCACGCTGAAGGCGCGGCGGATGGCGGGGTTGAGCCGGGGCTCGCGGCGCAGCGCCTCAGCCGGCGGGATCTCCTCCACAGGCACCTCCGCCGCCGGACACGCCGCCAGGAAGTGGTTGGAGTACTCCACGTCGTCGAGCGGGGTCGTGACGAAGAGACCGCCCGTGTCCTCGAGGGCCGGCGCGGCGACGCGGCGGAGGACAGCGTTCTCCCGAGCGCAGTCCCGTGCTCCGGCCGGGTCCCGGACAACGTAGCGAGCTCCCGAGTGGAGCAGCCCATGGAAGCGGCCGGTGGTCCCGGTGGCGAGGTCGCTCCGGTCGACCAGGATGACCTGGAGGCCGCGCAGTGCGGCGTCCCAGGCCACCCCGGCTCCCGTGGACCCGCCCCCGATCACCAGCAGCTCGCAGTCGAGAGCATCAGGCATCGGGACCGGTCCGCCCCCCTGGGGGGCAATCCACCCAGTCGAAGGTACGGGTGACCGCCTTCTTCCAGAGCCTGAATTCGGCCTCGACATCCGCTCTGTCCGCCGCTGGCTCCCAACACCGATCCACCTGCCAGTTGGCTCGCAGCTCCTCGAGGCCGGTCCAGAAGTTGGTCGACAGGCCCGCAGCATAGGCTGCGCCGAGCGCGGTGGTCTCCGCCACCCTGGGACGGATCACCGGCATTCCGAGCACGTCGGCCTGCATCTGCATGAGCAGGTTGTTGAAGACCATCCCGCCGTCCACGCGCAGCGACGAGAGGGCCACCCCGGAGTCGGCCCTCATGGCGTCAAGGACCTCGCGGGTCTGCCAGGCGGTGGCCTCCAGCACGGCGCGGGCGAGATGGCCCTTGGTCACGTAGCGGGTGAGGCCGGCGATCACCCCCCGCGCATCGCTCCTCCAGTAGGGGGCGAAGAGCCCCGAGAAGGCGGGCACGAAGTAGCAGCCCCCGTTGTCCTCGACCGTCGCTGCGAGCCCCTCCACCTCGGCCGAGCTGCTGATGATCCCCAGGTTGTCGCGCAGCCACTGGACCAGCGCCCCCGTGATGGCGATCGAGCCTTCGAGACAATACACGGCGGGCTGCGCGCCGATCTTGTAGCCCAGGGTGGTCAGGAGGCCGCTTTCCGAGGGTACGGGCGCGGTGCCGGTGTTGATCAGCATGAAGTTGCCGGTTCCATAAGTGTTCTTGGCCTCGCCGGCGGAGAAGCACGTCTGGCCGAACAGTGCCGCCTGCTGATCGCCCAGGTCGCCGGCCACCGGCACACCCGCCAGAGGAGCCCCGCAGACGCCATAGATCTCCGAGGAGGACCGGATCTCGGGGAGCATGGCCCGGGGGATGCCGAGGGTGGCCAGGATCTCCGGGTCCCAGTCCAAGCTGTTGAGGTTCATCAGCATGGTGCGGCTGGCGTTGGTCACGTCGGTGACGTGGACCCCGCCGGTGAGATTCCAGATGCACCAGCTGTCAATGGTGCCGAAGGCTAGCTCCCCCGCCTCGGCGCGGTCGCGCAGGCCACAGACGTTCTCGAGGAGCCAGGAGATCTTGGGGCCCGAGAAATAGGTGGCCAGGGGCAGCCCCACCCTGGCCCGGAAGCGGTCCTGACCTCCAACCCGCGCCAGCTCGCTGCAGAGCTGGTCGGTTCTCGTGTCCTGCCAGACGATGGCGTTGTGCACGGGCTGCCCGGTTCTGCGGTCCCAGACAACGGCGGTCTCACGCTGGGTGGTGACCCCGACCGCGATGAGGTCGGGGGGCTGGAGCCCCGCCTGGTCCAAGGCGCCGTCGATCACCTGCTTGCACCGGGCCCAGATCTCCTGGGGATCGTGCTCGACCCAGCCGGGCCTGGGGTAGATCTGCTCGTGCTCCCTCTGAGCCATGCCGACCACCGTCCCGGCGTGGTCGAAGATCAAGAAGCGGGTGCTGGTGGTTCCCTGATCCAGCGCCCCGACATACCGAGCCTCAGCCATGACGCGTGCTCCTCGACTCCGGGCATGATGAGTGGGTGGGCGCGGCGCCTGAGCGTCGCGCCCACCCGTAAGGTCAGGCCAAAAGCCGCCGTCGTCCGCCCCGGGACGAGGTGGTGCTCCAGAAACCAGCATCCATGATTCCAGCATCCCACCGGGAGGCCACACTGCGGCGGAGCGAAACGATCAATCTATCCGATCCCGAATGTGGTTTCCGCTCCGACCAGGAAGGTGACCACCAGGATGGTGCAGACGAAGGCCCCGACATAGATGTGCCCGGTCTTGCGGAAGTAGTACGTCATCAGCCCCGCGAGGGTGGGAACCAGCGGAATCAGGCCGAGGCCGTTGATGGCCATCATCAACCAGCCCACGTTGGATGAGGGTGTGGCTCCGAAGAACTCCAGGGGCAGGTAGAAGATGAGCAGCATGCCGATCAAGCCCACCGACAACACGACCATGTTGGTCACCATCTCGCGAGCCAGGCTCGCCTGGCCGTTCCTCGCCCGAATCGTGGTGAGGACCGTCGATGTGGCCAGGAAGTACAGGACGATCGGAATCGAGTAGGCGAGCATGAAGGGGAAGTTTCCGAGCGTGGTGGTCTGGTACGGCAGCACCCAGACGCCCATGTCGACGTGCATCGCCATGTGCACGAAGATGAGGATGAGGTATGCGCCTCCACCGACGACCAAGGCGAACAGCCCCGACTTGGCAATCCGGCCCCAGTCCAGCCCGCGACTCCAACTGATCCCATAATGGACCAGCGTCATTCCCGACCTGCGGCCGAAGAGGAAATAACAGCCGACCAGGATCGCGACGGTGACCAGGGCGACCATGCCCAGCCAGAAGCTGAAAGCAGTGGATACCTCCTGCCAGCCGAACCAGTTGTCCGTGAACCCTGTGTTGGTGGCCCAGAAGTACAGGAGGGGCCCCACGAGGGTCGTGATCAGGGCGAAGAGCCACCACATCCGGCCACGGTTGCCCCGGTACTCGGGCGTGGTCTCGTGGAGGTCTGCGAAGGTCCTGCGCTGAAGCAGCCAGCTGCCGAAGCCGAAGAGGAAGATGACCAAGCCCAGCCCCGCGAGGCCCGTGCCCACGTCCTTCCACAGAAAGATGAGGCCGGAGGCCTTTACCGGGGTCCCGAGTGTCTCCCCGAACCACGTCGTGACGTCACCAATCGTCTCCGGGTCATCGGTCGAGAATGGGTGGTCTCCGAAGTGCTCCCAGAACTGACGTGCGGTACCGGCGCTGATGCTCCCGTACAGCTTCCCTGGGACCAGCGGCTGGGTCGTTCCCGCCCACTTCTCGAGGATCGGGGCATTCTTCACCGTCGCACCGTTGATGACCCCGGGCTGCGGTGCGAAGTTGGTCTCGATTGTCTGGAACTCCGTACCGGTGCCGACGCTCATCGCCTGATTGATGTGCATGGCACACACCGCGAAACAGCCGGTGTCCATGAAGTACATCGACGTCACAGCCTTGGGGTCGGCCGCGACCGCCGAGGCGATCTCGAGCCCGCCCAACGACATCGCGACCGCCCCGACCCGACCCTTCTCAACGATCTGTAGGCTGGTCAGGTATCTGAGACCGTCGAGCGCTCCGAGGGCGCCGTCCCCCGGAGCCGGGACGGTCGAGGAGAGGCCGTGGTCCTCCATGTCGATGTTGAGGACCACATAGCCACGACGCGCGAGCTCCAGTGCCGTGTTGGACATCATGACCAGGCTGTTGTTCCAGCCGTGAACGACAAGGATGCCCGGCGCCGGGTGCTTCGCCGTCACCCCGTTCGGGATGTAGATGTAGGCGTTGTTGAGGCCATTTCCCGCCCCGAGGTAGGTCACCTCGTCGACCGACGCCGCGCCGGCTCCGGTCTGGATCCAGGTGGCCAGCCAGCTGCCGCCGAAGATCAGGACCAGCCCGAGGATCAGAACCTTCGGCAGGCGTGACCGGTGCCAGGGTCGATGGTCCGGTCCCGGTGCGTGCGACAGCTCCTCCTCCGTCAGGGGAGGGGGAGAGCCGGGAGGCGGCGCCACGCTCGAGGGCGGCGCCGGCGCCCGTGGAGGGGCCCCTCGCGCCGAGAAGCGAGTGATGCGATTGAACATAAGGCTCCCTCCAGTCCTCGTGTCGCAGTCCACAGGGGTGTCGCGTTATGAGGCGGGCCGGCGTGC
>JAJZNI010000028.1 GCA_021847925.1 bacterium | reverse complement strand
AGCTCCAGGACGTCTACGTGGACGTGGAGACCGACGAGCCCCAGTTCGGCACGGTCAAGGAGGGCTTCGTGAGCCGTCATCTGACCTTCGTGCCGCTGGGGGGCATCCGGATCGGCCCTGGCGACCTCCAGGTCGCGGTGACCAAGGACCAGGTTCGCTCCGCCCCCGACATCGAGCTGCATGGGGAGGAGCTCAGCCAGGCCGACGAGTCCACGCTCTACCACCACTTCGAGCTGAACTACACCGCGCCGACCACCCCGAGCGGGCGTCGCCTCGCCCGACGCTGAGCACCCCGGCGGGGCCTTGAGATCGGCGTCATCTCCTCCAGGACCCGCGCCGACAGCTCCTCGGCCCCGTCGCAGGCCGAGCGGATCGCATCCGCCGTCGGCGAGATGTCCGTAAGCTCGCCCCGACTTGCCTTTGCCAGTCGAGGATCTCCATCCCAATCACTTCTCCAAAATCGGTGAGGTCAACCATGCAAGGTACCGAAACCGACCGCGAGGTGGGGGAATCCGAGAAGATGACTGATAGATTCCCATGTGTGACCTGGGCGCTTGGAACGAAGTTGCTCACGGCAGGCCCCTTTGTAACTCTGTGACATCATTCTCAGGGTCGCAGTGGACCGTCCGGTCCCCTAGCTGCTCAACGATCGGGTACGCGTAGCCATTCGAGCCACACTCCCTTGACGGCCCAGGGCCGTGGGATGTCTTGACCGCGCCCACCGTCCTGCCATGGACGGTGATGTCATAGCTCTCCATCCCCCCCGCCCTGTGACCAGGGGCCCCAGATGCAATCAGCGGCGGGCGAGGCGGCGTCCGCTCGGAGTGGTCGGCGCGGTGTAGTTCAGCTCGAAGTGGTGGTAGAGCGTGGACTCGTCGGCCTGGCTGAGCTCCTCCCCGTGCAGCTCGATGTCGGGGGCGGAGCGAACCTGGTCCTTCGTCACCGCGACCTGGAGGTCGTCGGGGCCGATCCGAATCCCTCCCAGCGGCACGAAGGTCAGATGACGGCTCACGAAGCCCTCCTTGACCGTGCCGAACTGGGGCTCGTCGGTCTCCACGTCCACGTAGACGTCCTGGAGCTTGCCGATCTTCTCGCCGTTGCGATCGAGGAGCATCTTGCCGTGCCACTCGGCGACGCTCCATCTGGCATCCGCCTGCTCATCGCTCATGATGGTCCCCTTCCGCTGTGCCGGCACCGAACCTGACGATGGCGAACGGGCTCACGCTGGCTGCGCCAGGCTCACGATCACCACGAGGAGGAGCCAGACGGCTCCCGCGCCGACCAGGAGCCACAGTCCCCCATGGAGCACTGAGTGTCGCCGGTGGCCGCGCTGGCGCACCGCCAGGCACGCCTCGACGGCCGCGGGGCGTGAGACTGCGGTTGCCGCGACGGTCCGTGTCCGATTCCTCACCAGGGTCACCTCCCGACGATCCGAGCCCGCCGTGACCCTGCCGGAGCCAGAAGGGGAAGGCCTCGTCCACTGGGGCCGGCACGCTGTGGTGGTGCGGCCCGAGTGCTCAGCGTGCGCCGAGGCCACGGACGGCGTCTGTCCGCCGGCGTACGCAGCCACCGGGCCACGTCTCCCGCGCGGCTCCGATCCGGGTCGGGTCGGGTGCGGCGGGACCTGTGACTCCGGGGTCCCCGGGGTCATGCCCGCGCAGTCAGCTCGGCTGGAATGGGGCCGCTCTCCGCCTCGTGCCTCGCGATCGCGCCGGTGAGGCGCTCGATCTCGGTCGTGGCATCCGCACTCGGACCGTCGCGGTGCTCCAGGTAGACGGCCAGGCCCAGGTCACGGAGCAGAGATTCGACGCGCTCTCGTGCCTGCGCCGTCTCCACGCGGGTGCGATGGTCACGGCCCGCCTTCTGGGCCCGCTGGCCGACATCCGTGGCACCGCTCTTCACGCGGTTCATGAAGTCCATGCCGATACTCCTTGCATCCGGTCGGGACATCCATCGGGCGAGCGACTGCGGGCACCTCGCACTCTGCGAGTCACGTCCGGCGGGGCCGCTGGCGACACCTGCATCCCTTCCCGCGGCCGTCCTCCATCGATCGACCGCTGGCTCCGATGATGATGGCCGGGAGGTGCGCACGTCGGTACGCTTGCGGACGGTCCCCGCCGGGGCGTCCGTGGGTCACCGCATCCCGGACGACGCCGGCTCAGGAGAGCGGTTCGCCGCGCAGGGCGGGGCCGGTCCGTTCCCACCCGGCGCGGGTCCGTGGCGTCGCCTCAGGCGGCGCAGCAGCTCAGCCTGGTGACGTCGCGGGTGAAGGTCTGGGCAGCGAGCCTGAACCCCTCGGCGAAGGTGAGGTAGGGGGCCCAGGTCCCGGCCACCTGCTCGGTGGTGAGCCCGAACCGGACGGCGTAGATGGCGGCCTGGATCACGTCGCCGGCGCCGTCGGCCACCACCGTCGCTCCCACGATGCGCCCCGTGCTCCGCTCGGCGACGATCTTGACGAAGCCCCGCGTGTCGCGGTTCACGAGGGCGCGCGGCACCGCGCTGAGCGGGAGCACCCGGCACTCGAAGGCGATGTCGCGGGCGGTGGCCTCGCTCCCGGTGAGCCCCACCGCAGCCACCGCCGGTGCGGTGAAGATCACGCGGGGGACGGCCGTGAGGTCAACGCGCAGGCCGGCGCCCTCGAGGGCGTTCCGAGCCGCCAGGTTGCCCTCGTGGGCGGCGACGTAGACGAACTGGGGGTGCCCGGTGACATCGCCGGCCGCCCAGACGCGCGGGTTGGCGGTGCGGAGGTGCTCGTCGACCCCCACGGCGCCCCGCTCGGTGATCTCGATGCCGGCCCGCTCCAGGCCCAGCCCGGCGGTGCTGGGGCGTCGGCCCGTCGCGACCAGCACCTGGTCGACGGCCAGCCGCCCCTCCCCGCCCTGGTGCTCGAACGCGACGACGCGCTGCCCGCCGTCCCGGGCCACCGACGTGACCCTGACGCCGCTGAGGACGGAGGCGCCCTCCTGCTCGAGGACGGACGTCATGGTCTGCGCGACCTCCGGCTCCTCCAGGGGTGTGATCCGCGGCATGGCCTCCAGGAAGGTGACCCGGCTGCCGAGCCGCAGGAAGAGCTGCCCCATCTCGAGCCCGACGGCGCTGGCCCCGATCACGGCCAGCCGCTTGGGCACCTCACGCAGCTCGAGGGCGGTCGTGCTGGTCAGGTAGCCGGCGTCCGCCAGCCCCGCGATCGGCGGGATGGCGGGTGAGGCGCCGGTCGCGATCATGTAGCGCCGGCCCCGGACCGGCTCGCCGCCGACCACGACCGTCTCCGGGTCGACGAACTCGGCGTGGCCCGGGATGATGGTGAAGCCGTGGTCGCGGGCCAGGTCGAGGTACCTGCCGGTGCGAAGCGTCCCGACCAGGTCGGCCTTGGCGTCGACCAGGGGGCCGAGGTCGATCCCGGAGGCCGTGGTGCGGATCCCCGGGAAGGGGGAGTGGCCGGCTCGGAAGAGGGCGTCGGCGGCAGCCAGCATGGCCTTCGACGGGACGCAGCCGACGTTGACGCAGGTGCCCCCCACCACGCTTTCCTCGATGAGGACGACCCGGAAACCGGCGTCGGTCGCGCGGATGGCGGCGGCGAAGGCAGCCGAGCCCGACCCGAGGACGACCAGGTCGTGGCCCGGCTCCGTGCCGCCGACCGGCGGCGCGCTCTCCGGCCGCTCCGCCTGCGCCTCCTCGATCCGCACCTCCCGTCTGGCCATGGCCTCCGCACCTCATCCCGATTTCGACACTGGTATCCTGATATCCGGATATATTGGCCATGATACCCCCCCACACCGACACCGTGGCGGCGGCCCGCTTCTTCCGGGTCTTCGGCGATGCGACCCGGCTGCGCCTCCTTCAGCTCCTCCTCGAGCGCGGTGAGATGACGGTGGGGGAGCTGGTCGCCGCGGTCGGCCAGCCCCAGCCGCGGATCAGCACCCACCTCGCCTGCCTGCGCCACTGCGGCTTCGCGGTCACGGAGCGGCGCGGCAGGGAGGTCCACTACCGCCTCGCCGTGGACGGCCTGGATGCCCTTCTGGCCCAGGCGTTCGGGGTGATGACGCCGATCAGCGGGCGGCTCGCCAGCTGCACGCGCATCGGCCCCGACTGGATGTGACACCGGAGCGCGCCCCCTCGACCGCGGCTCCCCATCGGATCCGACCGCGTGCGAGGCTGCCGGCGGGGCCCCCCGTGGTATGGTCATGGGGTCGGCCCGTGCGCCGACCCTCGCTCGTGGTCGTCCCACCTTCTCGAACGGACGCGTGCGTCCGTTCACCGTATCGAGAAGGTGTGGAGACAGCGATGTTGACAGGCAACGTCAAGAAGATCGTACCCGAGCGTGGGTTTGGCTTCATCAGCGCCGACGATGGCAACGAGTACTTCTTCCATCGCAGCGGGCTGGACAGCTCGCTGGAGTTCGAGAGGCTGACCTCCGGTGAGCGCGTGAGCTTCGACGTGGAGCGCAGCGACAAGGGGCCCCGCGCGCGCCAGGTGCGAGCGGCCTGAGGCCCGTCGCTCCGGTCGCCGCGCGATGACCGCGGCGGCCGGAGCCCCGACGCGGCCGGTCCGCCGGTCGCGCCACTACAGGCCGGCGAAGAGATCGGTTTCCGGTCGGGTCCCCGCCAGCTCGCCGCGGGCGAGCGTGAACCGCTCGATGGCGAACGCCGCCTCGAAGAGCTGTGCCGCGATCGCCGCGAGGGGGATCCCCGGGTGCATCTGGCTGTGATGGACGGTGCAGGCGGCGAGCTTGCGATCCAGCACGTCGCTCACGTCCACCTGGGTGGTGATCTCGTCCTCCGACGTCCCCTCCATCCCGGCCACGGCCACGGGCAGCTCGATGCCGTTGGCACCGGCGGCCGCGACGACGGCCCGGACCAGACCTCGGGGGATGGCGTGGAGGTACACCTTTGCCGGCCGCCAGCCCTCGGCGGCGAGCAGGTCGAGGGCCGCCATGGTCGCGGCGTGGGCCCTGCGGTGGTCGGGGTGCCCGTAGGTGCCGTCCGCACCGTAGGTCACGAGCACCTCGGGACGCTCCTCGCGCAGAAGGACCGCCAGCCGATCCGCCACCTGGTGGAGCGGGGCGAGGTGGAACGACCGCGCCCCCGCCTCTCCGGCGTCCTCGCCCCGACCCGCCCCGCGATAGTCGAGAAATGCCTGCCGGTCCACACCGAGGATCGCGCAGGCCTGGCGCAGCTCCTCGCTCCGGACGCCGGCCGGCAGAGGCTGCTCCGTCGCCGCGTCCGCGGCCTCCACCTCCCCGTCCTCACCGCGCGTGGCGGTGATCAGCACCACCCGGTGGCCGTCCAGGTGGGCACGGGCGATCACCCCGCCGGTGAGGATCGATTCATCATCGGGGTGGGCGTGGACGAGGAGGAGCGTGGTCATCGCGCGCAGCCCATGCTCGGACGCTCACCGCGACGGATGGCTCCCCACCACCTCACTCGGTGAGTGCCAGCCGCATCACCTGGAGGTGCCTCACCACCGCCTCCGGGCTCCATCCGTGGCCCCCGAGATCGTCGACCATGAGGTCCACGCGCGCGAGCGATCTCACCAGCCCGCGCAGCCGTTGCACGTTGACCAGCCGGTCGTGCTCGGGGACGATGATCATGGTCCGCTGAGCCCGGCGCAGCACCACCCTCAGGTCGTCGCGGTGGAGGGCATCCGTGAGCCACTCCCGGGCCGCCCGCGGATCGGCGCGCAGCTGGTTGCGGAAGTTGACCTCGGCCGTCAGCCGGTCGACGTCGTCGCCCTCGATCAGCAGGCGCTTGTACAGGTCGCTCACCACGCGCCGGCGGCTCAACCAGACCACGGCAGGCCACAGCGGCCGCGACATCAGCACCCGGACCTGCCAGCGATACTGAGGGCGGATCAGACGCCGGCCCAGCAGGGGCGTGTGCAGGATGAGATGGTCGACGGAGTCCGGCTGGGCCTCGGCGAGCGCGCAGGCGACCGACGCGCCGAGGCAGAGCCCGGCGAGATCGTATCGCTCGATGCCGAGGTGCTCGAGCAGGGCGCGCACCGACGCCGCCATGGCCTCCGCCGTGTGCGTGCGCGACAGGGCGTCCGAGCTTCCGTTGCCGGGGAGGTCCGGCGCGATCAGCATCCGCTGGCCGGCCAGCGCCGCGAACCGACCCCCGAACTCCTCGCCGGAGCTCAGGAATCCGTGACAGAGCACGAGGGGTTTGCCCTCGCCACCGATGAGGTAGCGCAGCCTCCTACCCCCGACCTCGGCGAACCGCTCCTCGATGCCAACCGCGGATGAGACCACCGCACTCCCCGGAGACCATGCCAGGCCCAGCTTGGCTGAGCACGCTGAGTGGCGAGAGGGTCCACGCGGGGAGCGCCACGATCAGCCCGCACGAGGTGGGCGGTGGACCGCACCGCCCGTCAGGCCGGACTATGCGCGCGGATCACTGCCCCGTCGGCCCGCTACCGTACGGAGACCGGGTCAGTCGCCGTCGGACGTCGCCCGGTCGCCGAGGGCGCGGTCGAGCTCGTCGCGAATCACGGCGTAGCACTCGCACGACACGCCCTCCAGGCCCTCGCGATCGACGATGGTCACATGCCCGCGCCGGTAGCGGATGAGGCCGGCGGCCTGGAGAATTCCCGCGGAGAGGGTCACCGTGGCCCGGCGTGATCCCAGCATCTGGCCGAGGAACTCGTGGGTGATGGCGAAGTCGTCGACGCCCACCCGGTCGTGGCTCATCAGGAGCCAGCGGCTGAGCCGCTCCTCGTTGGTGTGCAGCCGATTGCAGGCGGCAGCCTGGGAGATCTGGCCGAACAGGGCCTGGAGGTACCTGTCCGTGAGCGCCCGGAAGGACTCGCAGCCGCTCACCTCGCGGAGGAAGTCGGAGGCTGACAGCCGGAGCGCCGCGCCGGGCACCTGGGAGATGGCGCGCACGGCCAGCCCGCCGCCGGTGACCAGGGGCACCCCGACGATCCCCTCGTTGCCGATCGTGGCCACCTCCACGATGGACCCGTCGTCCAGCGGCGTCACCAGCGACACCACCCCGCCGAGGGGAAAGTGAACGGCATCGATCGCCTCAGCCGGCTCGAAGAGCACCGTCTTGATGCTGAGCGTGACGGGGACCATCAGCTTCAGCAGGCGCGCGCGGTCGGCCTCGGGCAGGGCCTGGATGATCCGGTTGGTGCGAGGAGTGGCGGTCGGCATCGCGGTCGAGAACGCTCCCCATTCTACCCGGTGGGGCCGGCGGCCGGCCCGCCGGGCATCCCGGCGCCCTGTAAGCTCGCGGACCGTGGGACCGCTGCCATCGTTCGACCTGGAGGGGAGGGTCGCGCTGGTCACCGGGGCGGCACGGGGACTGGGCCGGGCGATCGCCGCGGCCCTGGCCCACGCCGGCGCGGACGTCGCCCTCGGCGTGCGACGGCTGGAGAGCGCCGCGGAGGCCGTCGCGGCGGTCGAGGCCCAGGGGCGCCGCTGCCTCCCCCTCGCCATGGACGTGCTGGACCTCGGCCAGGTGGGCTCGGCGGTGGGGGAGGCGGCCGCGCAGCTGGGACGCCTCGACATCCTGGTCAACAACGCCGGCCTCGGTCCGCCGAACCTCGCTGTCGACGTCACGCTCGAGGACTTCGAGCTCACCGTCGACGTCAACCTCAAGGGGACCTTCTTCGCGAGCCAGGCCGCGGCCCGCGTGATGATCCCCCAGGGCTCGGGGCGGATCATCAACCTCAGCAGCCAGGCCGGGTTCGTGGCCCTGCCCGGTGAATCCGTGTACTGCATGACCAAGGCGGGCATCGCCCATCTGACCCGGTGCCTCGCGGTCGAGTGGGGCGCCCACGGCATCACCGTCAACGGGGTGGCGCCCACCTTCATTCGCACCCCGGGCACCGAGGCGGCGCTGAGCGACCCCGGCTTCGAGCGGGACGTGATCGAGCGCATCGCCGCCCTGCACCGCATCGGGGAACCGATGGACGTGGCGGGCGCGGTGGTGTTCCTCGCCTCCCCGGCCGCATCCCTCATCACCGGCACGACGATCCTGGTCGACGGGGGATGGACGGCCCGCTGATCGCCGCGTGCCGCGGCCGGGGGGCCGCGAGGCGGGCGCCGCCTGAGCGCGGTCCCGCCCGCTCGCCGGGTCAGCCGCCCCCGCGGGCGAGGGCGGCGAATCCGGAGCGCCAGGAGGGATGGAGGGGGGTCCAGCCCAGCTCGCGTCTCGCCCTGGCGTTGGACGCGCCACGCGCCTCGGTCATGACCATCGCCACCCAGCCGCCGCCGAGCGCGCGGCCCACCCAGGTGGGGACTCTCCGCGGCGGAGGGGCCCCGATCTCCCGCGCCAGCGCCGGCAGCCATTCTGAGACCGGGGCGGGGTCGTCGTCGACGACGTTGTAGATGCCCGGCGCGCCGCGCTCGACGGCGAGGGCGGTGGCCAGGGCGGCGTCGTCGACATGCAGGAACGACCACACCCCGTGGCCGCCCCCGACGATGGGGAAGCGGCGTCTGCGCACGGCCTCGACCTGCTCCCCGGAGGGACCGGGGGCCAGCGAGGTGCCCGGTCCGTAGAGGCCACCGTAGCGGAGGACCACCCCCTCGATGCCGGGTGGCGCGCCGAGCACCGCCTCCTCCAGGTGGCGGATGGCGGCCACCGTCTCGCGCGCGCCCCGGGGCGGGTTCGGGTCGAGGGCGTCGTCCTCGGTCTTCACCATCCCGCCCCGGCGCTCGTACGGCCACCCCGCGTAGCTCTGGGCGACGATCCGGCGCGCCCCGGCGGCGGCCGCCGCCGCCATCAGATGGTCGGTCCCGTGCACCCGCAGGCGGTTGGTGGCAGCGAACGAACGATCCAGGTGCCGGAAATCGCTCACCCCCGCGAGCGCCGTCAGCTCGTGGACCACCACGTCGGGCCGGGCCCGGCCAACGGCGGCGGTGAGCCCCGTCCGGTCCAGGGCATCCGCGCGCGCGGGCTCCGCCCCCATCCCCGCCAGAGCGCCGACCCTCGCCGGGTCGCGGGTCAGGGCGACCACCGTGTGCCCCCGCGAGACCAGGAGGGGCACGAGGCGCCGTCCGACCGCCCCGGTGCCCCCAGCGACGAACACCCGCATGACCTCATCCTCCGTGACCGGATCGCGTGCACGCCCACCGAGACGAGATGGGACGGCCGTCCGTGACTCGCCTGCTAGGCTGGCGGGCACGCAGCCATGGCATCCAGCGAGCCCCCCGAGGCCGACGTCTACCAGAGCACGCGCCCGCTGCTGTTCGGCATCGCGTACCGGATGCTGGGAAGCGTCAGCGAGGCGGAGGACATCGTGCAGGAGGCCTTTGTCCGCTACCACCGGGCGGCCTCGGGGGACGATCCCATCGGCTCGCCGCGCGCGTACCTCTCGACCATCACCACGCGCCTCGCCATCGATCACCTCCGCTCTGCCCGGGTGCGCCGCGAGCGCTACATCGGGCAGTGGCTGCCCGAGCCGATCCTCACCGGGGACGGGGTCGATGCCCTCGTGGAGAGGCGCGAGTCCCTCTCCCTGGCCCTCCTCGCCCTCCTCGAGCGGCTCTCCCCGCTGGAGCGGGCCGTGTTCGTGCTCCGCGAGGTCCTCGACATCGACCATCGCGAGATCGCCCGCATGGTCGGCCGGACCGAGGCGCACGTCCGGCAGATGGCGGTCCGCGCCCGGCGCCACGTGCAGGAGGGCCGTCCCCGCTTCACGACCGATCGCGCCGCCCGGGACGAGCTGGCGCGGCGCTTCTTCGCCGCCCTCGAGGCCGGCGACATGGCGGCGCTGATCTCCCTGCTGGCCGCGGACGTCACCATGAGCGGGGACGGGGGTGGCCGGGCGCCGGCGCTGGCCGAGCCGGCACGCGGGCGGGAGCGGGTCGCGCGCTTCCTCCTCGGCCTCGCCCGCCTCGGGCTCCGGCTCGGCCTCGGCTTGCGCCTCACGGAGGTGAACACCGAGCCGGGTGCCCTGGTCATGGATCCCGAGGGGCGGGTGGTGGCGGTCATGGCCGTGGCCGTCGACGGTGGCTCGGTCCACGCGATCCACTCGATGGTCAACCCGGACAAGCTGCGTCACCTCGGTCCGGTGGTGGGCCTCGCGGAGCTCATGGGGGCGGGCGCGGAACGCTGACGGCTCCTGCCCGCCGCGGCCCCCGGGGCACCCCGCCCCGGTGCGCCGGTCACGCGCCGCCGGGCGGCGCCACCCCACCGATCCCGCCGAGAAGGAGGTCGACCGACTGGCAGATGAACGTGGCGTCCAGCGGCTCGCGGGTGAGCAGGC
>JAJZNI010000175.1 GCA_021847925.1 bacterium | reverse complement strand
CCGCGATGGCCCCGCGGATGATGGCGGTGAGCTGGCCGACGCTCAGCGCGAGGGGCGCGCTCACCGCATCGCCCCGGCCCCCGGCGTCCCCGCGCCGGACGCCCGCCGCGGGGCGGCGCACAGGGGCGGGCGTGGGGTCCGCCTCGCGGCCGCCCCCGCGCGCGGAGAGCGGGACGCTCGCATGGGCGAACATATGATCGCACGCCGGGGCGTCACCGTGGCGCCGCCTCCCTCGCGATCCGTCCCAGCACCCCGTTGACCAGCGGCACGGCCTCGTCGCCCGCGTAGGTGCGCGCCAGCTCGAGGGACTCGTCGATGCTCACCGCCGTCGGCGTGGAGGGCTCGAAGAGGAGCTCGAAGGTTCCCAGGCGCAGCACGGCGCGCTCCACCTTGCCCAGGTCCACCAGGTCCCAGTTGAGGCTGGCGGCGGCGATGGACGCATCGATAGCCTCTATCTGCTCGAGCGTCCCGGAGACGAGGGTGCGGGCGAAGGCGACCGTGTCGGGAGCCACCCCGCTGTCGGCCGCCTGGTAGGCGAGCACGTCGAGGTGGTCCTTCTCGGTGCCCTCCAGCTCGAAGAGCACACGCAGGGCGAGCTCGCGCGCCCTCCGCCGCCTGCCACCCGGGCGCCGAGGTACGCGCGCCCCGGCGCTCATGAGGCGAAGACCACCTCACTGATGTGGACGTCGATGCTGCCCACGCTCAGGCCGAGCATCCGCTCCACGGCGTCGGCGACACGCCGCTGCACCTCGCGCCCCACCTCGGGCGCCGAGTTGCCGGCGAGGAGCACCAGGAAGAGGTCGATGTCGAGCGTGGTGCCGTCCTCGCGCAGCTGGACGCGAGCCCCGCGGTGCGCGAGGGAGCGCCGCAGCACCCGCTCCAGCGACTGCCCGGCGGCCTGGTACATGGCATGGACCCCCGGCACCTGGAGGGCTGTGAGCACCGCGATCCACGCCACCACCTGGTTGGCGACACGGGTGACCCCGAGCGGCCGCCGTCCCGCGGGGCCGCTGCTCATGCGCGCTCGATGTAGCGGCCCGTCCGGGTGTCGACACGCACCCGGTCGCCCTGGTTGACGAAGAGGGGGACGTCGACCACCGCCCCGGTCTCGAGGGTCGCCGGCTTGGAGGCCGCGTTGGCGGTGTCGCCCTTGAAGCCGGGCTCGGTCTCCAGCACCTCGAGCTCGACCGTGATGGGCAGCTCGACGCCGAGGATGCGGCCCTCGTAGCTGAGCAGGGTGAGCGTGTCGTTCTCCTTGAGCCAGCGGGTGCCGTCGCCGATCTGCTCCGGGGTGAGCGGGGTCTGCTCGTAGGTGGAGGTGTCCATCACCACGTAGGCGTCCCCGTCGCGGTAGAGGTACTGCACCTCGGAGCGCTCGATGCGCGCCCGTCCGAACTTCTCCTCGGGGCGGAAGGTCTCCTCGGTCACCGCCCCGGTGGTGAGGTTCCGCAGCTTGGTGCGCACCACCGCCGTGCCCCGGCCCAGCTTGATGTGCGCGAACTCGAGGACCTGGAGGAGGTCCCCGCCGCGCTCCACCGTGTTCCCGGGACGGAGCTCCCCTGCGTTGATCATCGGCTCAATTGTCTCCTCTGCCGGCCCGCGCTGCAGCATCGAGGGCGATCCCGTAACCCTCGGCCCCGAAGCCCATGATGACCTGGTCCGCCGCCTCCGCGGTCAGCATCACCCTCCGGTACGCCTCGCGGGCGAAGGTGTTGGTGAGGTGGACCTCGACGACCCGGCCCGGGAAGGCGCGCAGGGCGTCGAGCAGGGCGACGCTCGTGTGGCTCAGCGCCCCGGGGTTGATCACCACCGCGTCCGCGCGCCCGCCCTCCTCCTCGAGGAGGTCGATGAGCTCGCCCTCCCCGTTGCGCTGCTCGCAGCGCACCTCCACCCCGAGCTCCGCAGCCCGGGAGCGGAGCGCCGCCTCGATGGCGGCGAGGTCCCGGCGCCCGTACAGCTCCGGCTCGCGCCGCCCCAGGCTCCCCAGGTTGGGGCCGTTGAGGACGAGGATCCTGGTCACCCGCGCAGCACCTCCGTGATCGTCGCGCGCACGAGCTCGGCGGGAACCCGCTGACCGACCCGGGGGAGGCCGCGGCCGCCGAGCAGAACCCAGCGAGGCTCGCCCCCCACGGACTTCTTGTCGCGCCCAAGACGCGCCACCACCTCGTCGGGGTCGACGGGGGGCAGGGGGGGAAGGCCCAGGCGATCGAGGAGACGGTCCTGCCAGGCGAGGTCGCGCGCCGGCAGGCCCAGCATCTTCACGGAGAGGCGGCCGGCGATGCGCATCCCCACCGCCACCGCCTCCCCGTGTGTGACCGGCCCGTAGCCGGTCGCCGCCTCGATGGCGTGGGCGGCGGTGTGCCCGTAGTTCAGGATGGCGCGCAGCCCCGCCTCGCCGGGATCGGCGCCGACCACCTCGGCCTTGATCGCCGCGCAGCGCTCCACGATGGCCGTGAGCTCGTGGACGTCGCCGCCGAGCACCCTCTCCACGCCGGCATCGAGCAGGTCGGGCAGGTCGGTCGCGGCGATCATCGCGTACTTGGCGACCTCCGCCAGGCCGGACGCCATCTCCCGCCCCGCCAGGGTGTCCAGCACGGTGGGGTCGGCGAGCACCGCTCGCGGCTGCCAGAAGGCGCCCACCATGTTCTTGGCGGCGCGCAGGTTGACCGCGGTCTTGCCACCGATGGCGCTGTCCACCATGGCGAGGAGGGTGGTGGGCACCACCACCCACGCGATCCCCCGGCAGTAGGCCGCGGCGGCGAAGCCGGCCACGTCCCCCACGCTGCCCCCGCCCACGGCGACCAGCGCGTCGCGGCGCCCGAGGCCGAGCCCGGCGAGACGCTCGATCAGCCTGCCGGCAGCGGTCCAGCTCTTCACCCCCTCCCCCCCGCGCAGCTTCACCAGGGAGGCGTCGCGGCCGCGCTCGCGCAGCCGCACCGCGAGACGGCGGGCGAAGGGCTCGACCCGGCCGTCGGCGACGACCACGACGCGCCGGGAGGCCGCGGGCAGGTGCATCTCCAGGTGATCGGCCGCCCCCTCCCCCACCACCACGGGGTAGGCATGCTCCCCGAGCGGGACCGCGATGGCGTCGGCGACCCGGCTGATGGCCGTGACCGCCGCTTCCGGGAGGGTGCACCCGGTGTCGAGGCGCAGGTGAGCCTGGCCGTAGGCCGCCTCCCGGCGGCGGCGCAGCTCACCCAGCCGCCGCGCGACGTCACCCCGCAGCAGGGGCCGGTCCGCGGCGGCGCCGAGCCGTTCGACGAGGGTCGCGTCGGCGGCGTCGAGAGCCACCACCCAGGTGTCGCGGAGCAGCGTGCGGCGCGCGTCCTCCTCGGTGAAGAGGCCGCCGCCGCAGGCGATCACCAGGGGGCGCGGGCCGGCCAGGAGCCCCGCCACGACCTCCGCCTCGCGGCGCCGGAGCTCCGCCTCGCCGTCCTCCTCGATGATGCGCGCGGCGGTGCGCCCCCCGCTGTGCTCGATCACCTCGTCGGTGTCGCGCAGCTCCCAGCCGAGCCGGGCGGCGAGGAGACGGCCCAGGGTCGTCTTCCCCGTTCCCGGAAGGCCGATGAGCGCGATCGGCCGGGGGGGACGGACGGCGGCGCCGATCATCGCAGCCTCCCCAGGGTGCGCCGGTAGGCGGCCAGGTTCCGCCTCATCTCGGGGAGGGAGTCCCCGCCCAGCTTCTCGGCCATGGCGCAGGCGATCACCCAGGCCAGCATCGCCTCCGCCACCACCGCGCCCGCCGGCACCACGCAGATGTCGCTGCGCTCGTAGTGGGCGTTGACCTCCTCCCCGCTGCGCACGTCGACGCTGCGCAGCGGGGAGAGGAGCGTGGAGATGGGCTTGAAGTGCACCGCCGCCCACACCGGCTCCCCGTCGGTGACACCGCCGGTGAGGCCGCCCTGGCGGTTGGTCCGGTGATGGAAGCCGGCGCCCGGGGTGTAGACGGGGGAGTCGTGGACCTCCGAGCCGGGCGAGCGGGCGCCGAGCAGGGCGGCGCCGATCTCCACCCCCTTCACGGAGGGGATGCTGCAGATCGCCTGGGCGATCAGGCCGTCGAGCTTGCGGTCCCACTGCACGTGGCTGCCCAGCCCGGCGACCACGCCGCTCGCCACGACCACGGCGCTCCCTCCCAGGGTGTCCCCGCGCTCGCGCGCGGCGTCGATGGCCGCGACCATGCGCGCCGAGGCCTCGGGATCGGGGCAGCGGACGGGCGACGCCTCCACGCTCGCGGGGTCGACAGCGTCGCGGTGCTCGATCGCCACGTCGCCGATCCGCTGCACCCAGGAGGAGACGCTCACGCCCAGCCGGCGCACCAGCGCCATCGCCACGGCGCCGGCGGCCACCCGCGCGGCGGTCTCGCGGGCGCTGGCGCGCTCCAGGACGTCGCGGGCGTCGTCCAGCCCGTACTTGAGCATGCCGGCGAGGTCGGCGTGACCGGGACGGACGCGGGTGACCAGCTTGCGCCGGAACCCGCGCGCCGTGATCTGCATCGGCCCCTTCCAGTTGTCCCAGTCGCGGTTCTCGATCACCAGGGCCACCGGCGAGCCGAGGGTGCGGCCGCCGCGCACCCCCCCGACGATCTCGGCCCGGTCGTGCTCTATCTGCTGCCGCCGGCCCCGCCCGTAGCCGCCCTGGCGCCGGCGCAGATGCGGGTCGACATCGCGGCGGGCGTCGAGGGGGAGGCCGGCGGGGAGGCCCTCGACGATCACCGTGAGCTGGGGGCCGTGGGACTCCCCTGCGGTCAGGAAGCGAAGCATCTGCCGGAGTCTACGGGCCGGAGCGATCCGCGCAGGCCCCCGGGCGCGCGTCCGCCCGCCCTCCCTGCCGCCTACAGGCCCGCGGCCGGATCGGCGGGCCGCGCGGCCGGGACGGCGGCCCCTGCGCCCGCGCCCCGGCGACGGTGGTCCTCGATCGCCTGGAGCACCTCTGCGGAGAAGCGCTCGGCGTGGGGGATGACGCTCAGCACCTCGACGCCGTCGCGGCCCGCCGAGGAGATCTCGAGGGTCCCGGAGCCGATGAGGCGGGCACCGAGGGGGCGCCTCACCACGACGTCCTGGACGCGGTCGAGCGCGATGGACTGGGTGACCCGCGAGAGGACGCCGCTCGCCATCACAATCCGGTGGGTGGTGAGGGTGCAGGTGCGGTAGCGCCAGCCCAGCGCCCGGCCCAGGAACCAGGCGGCGACCGCGGCGGCGATCACCAGGTCCGCGATGAGCTTCGGCCCGCCGGTGGGGTGACCGAGCAGGCGGTCCGGGACGAGATGGATGAGGATGATCGGCGCCGCCACGGCGGCGGCGGCCCCGACCGCGGTGGGCACCAGCACGGCCGGGTGCTGCCGCTCGCTCGCGATCACGCTCTCGCCGGCCAGGAGGGGGATCATCGGCGCCGCCATCATGGATCATCGCATCGCCCACCGGAGCCGATCCGGGCCGCGCGCCGCGGGACGGGGACGCGGCGGGCCACCCCGGCTCGGGGCCGGCCGTCTCAGATGAGCGGTGGCTGGGCGGTGAGCCCCTGGAACATCACCAGCGCCGCCCCCGCGCAGAGGAACGGCCCGTAGGGGATCGGGTCCTTGAGGGAGCGCAGGCGGGTGACCAGCAGGAGGATCGCCACCGCGCCCCCGAAGAGGACCGCGGCGACGACCGCGTCGATGGCCTGGAGGTGGGTGAAGCCGTCGAAGGCGAGCCCGGTGATGGCCCCGATGAGGCCCCCGAGCTTGGCGTCGCCCAGCCCGATGCCGCGCCGCGACACGACGTGCATGACGAGGAAGAAGCCGCCCACCACCGCGGCCCCGACGAGCGAGCGGACGATCGAGAGGCCCGGCGTCACGCCGGCGAGCAGGAGGGCGACCGCCAGGGCGGGGAGGGTGACCCGGTCGAGGATCAGCCGGTGCTTGATGTCGACGACGATGATGTGGACGAAGACGGCCACCCAGAGCAGGTCCTCGGCAGAGATCCAGGTGAGCCCCTGGTTGCCGGCGAAGACGGCGAACCCGAGCGCCCCGAGGACGGGCGCCAGTCCCCACTCGAGCCAGCTCCACCCGTAGCTCTCCGGCTGCCAGGGCGCCGCCGCCTCGGGCGCCTCGCCGCGCGCCTGCGCCTGCTCGGCCTCACGGCGGAGGTCGGCCTCGTACTCGGCGCGCTCCTCGTCCTCCTCCTCCCGGAGGCGCTCGACACGCTCCAGGAAGACGGAGAGCGCTCCTGCGCCCAGGCCCACCACGGCTCCGGCGGCACCCGCCCCGACGGTCAGCGCCAGGTTCATGCGGCGAGGGCCGCAAGGAGGGCGGTGCGGGCGGCATGCCAGGGCGGGTCGGCTCCCGTCCAGCGCTGAAAGCTGAGCATCCCCTGGAAGAGCAGCATCTCGACGCCGTCGCTCGCTTGCAGCCCCCGCTCCAGGGCGGCGCTCACCAGGTCGACCGGACGGGGGCGGTAGCGGAGGTCGGCGACGATGCATCCCTCCGCGAGGAGGTCCAGCCGCACCGGCAGGTCCGCGATGCCCGCCGCGGTGGCGTTGACCACGATCGCGGCGCGCCGCGCCGCCTCCTCGACGGCGGCGGTGTCGTCCCACGCGACCGGACGGCTGTTGTCGGGAGAGACGCGCAGGCAGAGCTCGGCGGCCTGGTCGGGGCGCCGCGCCACCACCGCGATCTCCCCGACGCGCATCCGGCAGAGGGCCAGCACCACCGCCGCGGCCCCGCCCCCCGCGCCCAGCACCAGCGCACGGCCGCCGGGCTCGGGCACGAGCCGCTGGTAGGCGAGGGAGAGCTCGAACCCCCGGGCGTCGGTGTTCTCCCCCACCAGGACACCCCCGGTGCGCACCAGGGTGTTCACCGCCCGGCAGACGGCGGCGTCACCGTCGAGGCGGTCGCATGCCCCGGCGAGCGCCGCCTTGTAGGGGATGGTCACGTTGCACCCGTCGAGCTCGCCGGAGCGGAGCCGCTGGAGCACCCCCGGGAGCTGCTCGGGTCGGGTGTCGAGCAGCTCGTAGTCCCCGCGCAGGCCGCGCGCCTCCAGGGCCGCCCGGTGCATGGCCGGGGAGGGGGAGCGGCCGATGCCCGAGCCGATCAGCCCGAGGCGCAGGGCCGCCTGCTGCGGGGCAGCCTTCACGGGCATTTGCCCAGATACTCCCGAACCTGCTGCTCGTGCACCGCCTCCGTTGCGGAAAAGTAGGTGTTTCCACACGCGTCGGAGACGTAGAAGAGGTAGTTGGTCTGGGCGGGCCTCAGGACCGCCTGGAGCGCGGCCAGGTCGGGGTTGTCGATCGGGGTCGGGGGCAGCCCGGGGTTGAGATAGCTGTTGTAGGGGGTGTCGACCGCCTCGTCGGCGCCCGACATCGGCCTGCCCGCCATGCCGAGCCCGTACATCACCGTCGAGTCGATCTGGAGGCGCATGGGCAGCGCCAGCCGGTTGTCGATGACCGACGCCCCCGTGGCGAAGTCGCGCGGCGCCACCTCCACCTGGACGATGGATGCCTTGATGAGGTCCGCGTAGGCCGCGCCGACGCTGGAGGGGAGCAGCGGCGCCAGCCGCCGCTGGGCGTCGTCGAGCTGCGCCTGCACGATCTGGCGCGCCGTGGAGCACGCCGTCACGGTGTAGGTGTCGGGAAAGAGGAAGCCCTCGAGCGACGTGTCGCCGGGGGGCCGGATCGCCAGGATGGGTGCCGTGTACCCGCCCTCGTTGAGGGCGGCCAGGTACTGCTGGCGCGTCACCCCCATCCCACGGGTCGCGGCCACCCGGGTCGCGATCTGGGCGGCGGTGAACCCGGGCGGGATGGTGATGCTCACGGCGGGGCAGTACGACGTCCCCTCCAGGACCGCGACGATCTCGCTCGCCCCCATCCCGGAGCTGATCAGGTAGCGACCGGCGCGCAGCCGGATGCCGTCGAGGCGCGCCGCGGCCGCGAACCAGGTGGAGCTGCGGATCAACCCCTGGCTGGCCAGCGCGTCCGCGACCTCCACCAGGGACTCCCCCCGGTGCACGCTCACGACCACGCCGTCCCCCTGGGCGGCGGTGACCGGCCTGGTCTCGAGCTTGCCGTAGACGAGGCCGGCGGCGGCGACGCAGACGACCACCATCACCGCCGCGAGCGTCGAGAAGACCACCACCAGCCGCCGTGAGTGCCGGTGCCTGCGCGGCGGCGGCGCCCGGCGCGGCCGCGGCGGGGGCGGGGGCGGGGACCGGCGGCTCACCCCGCCGCCCTGCGCGCGTCGAGGTAGCCCTGGAGGATGAGGCTGGCCGCCACGGCGTCCACCCTCGTTCTGCGCGCGGCGCGGCGGACGCCCCCGGCGATCAGCGCGCGCTCCGCCTCCCGGGTCGTGAACCGCTCGTCCCAGAAGACGGTCGCGACGCCGAGGCGGCGCTCCGCCTGGGCGGCGAACCGGCGCGCCGCGCCCGCCGCGTCTCCCTCCCCTCCGTCGAGCCGGCGCGGCAGGCCCACCACGAGGAGCCGGCACCCGCGCTCGACGCACGCCCGTCCCAGCTCCGCCCAGAAGCCGGGCCGCTCCCGCTCCAGGGTCCCGAGCGGCGAGGCGAAGGTCCCCGTCGGGTCGGCGGCGGCGAGCCCGACCCGGCGCGCTCCCACGTCCACCCCGATCAGCGCCGCGCCGGCGGCGCCGCCGGCCGCCGGCCGCGCATCTCCCACGATCGAGTCCACGCCGCCGGGCCCGACCCTACGAGCCGGCGGGCGCCGCCGAGGCCACGAACCTCTCCTGGATCGTGATGCGCGAGCTGAAGAACGGCATGAAGAAGAGGGTGAAGGGGTGCTCGGAGACCGTGACGCCCTGCACGTCGCTGATCTGGGACTGGACGATCCCCGAGACGTCCCCCGGGGTGTGCCCGGTCAGCCTGGCGCGCAGCGAGGAGAGGTTGGTGGCCGCCGGGCGGTAGAAGTCGGTGCCCGTGACCGCGAGGGCGAGCGTGCCGTCGGAGGCCGCCTGGATGATCTGGAGGTTGGTGAGCTTGGGCTTTGTGGACACCAGCTGGTCGCCCTGCGGCAGGGCCGGGCCGTTGACGTTGTTGGAGCTCAGGAGGTCCCGGTACACGACCGCCTCCAGGTCCGCCGGGTTGTAGGCCACCGCCTGCGCGGTCATGGTGACGGTCACGGTCTGCGCGGAGGCCTGGGAGCCCGGGGAGATCTGCGTCACGTCCGGGGACGGGGTGCAGGACACGGTCACCCCGTTCTGGCTCGGGTCGGTGGCGAGCTTGTCGGGAGCCGCCTTGCCGGCGAGGGTCGCCTGCGTCCCCGCGGTGAGCTGGCTGCAGATCTGGTTGACCTTGTTGATCCACCCCTGCACGTCGCTGGCGCTCGCCACCGTCTGCTGCTGGGCGTCGACGCCGCCACTGGTCGCGGAGGGGTTGGTCACGGTGAAGTCGGATGGAGAGCACTTGTTGGCCGGTGTGTTGCAGGGGTTGTTGACCCATTGGGTGATCGCCGCGGAGGGGACGTTGCCCGCGGAGCCCGCGGTCACGGCCTGCACGGCGATGGGGGCGCTCTGGTAGGTGGGCGGCATCATGTTCACGGTCCCGCTGCCGGTCGCCTGGAACTGCACCCCACCGCTGGTCTGGAAGACCAAGGAGGTGCCGGAGCTTCCGCCGTAGCTGAAGCTCACCCCGTACGTGAAGTAGCTGGGGTCGGCGCTCAGCACCACGCTCCCCGTCGCTGCGACCGCCGGGATGTTCTTGGTTCCGGTCGGGGTGGCCGGGAACTGCTGGCTCGCCGAGGTGCTCACCACCCTGGTCTGGATGTAGTTGGCCTGGTTCGGCTGCGGCGCCGCCGTCCCCCCCTGGATGGTCGGGTTGGTGGTGAGCGGCTGCTCCGCGATGGTGATCGCGACCGTCGCCGTCGGGGTGAGGGCCAGGGCGATCAGGGCGCCCAGCACCACCACCCCGATGACCACGAAGGTGAGCGCGGTCCGGGTGCGGCGTCCCCCGGGGGGAACCGGTCGCGAACGTTCGGGGCCGCCGCCTGTCCCGCCCGCTCCGGGGGGGGCGGCGGCGGGGCTCGGCGGAGCCGGGGCGGGGGCGAGGGCGGTACCCGCGCCGCCCCCCGCGGCACCCGCGCCGAAGGAGCGGGGACCCGTCACCGGGAAGGCGGCGACGGCCGGCCACGGCTCGTGGGGGCCGGGGATGGAACGGGGTTCGGGGGCCCCGGGCGGCGCCGGGACCGAGGGGGCGGCGGCCACCGGCGCCGGGCGCCCGTCGACGTTCCACGGTCCGGCGGCTGCCGGTGGGGCGCCCGCCGGGTGGGCGCCGGGCAACCCGGGATGGAGGTCGGCGGAGGCGGCGGCCGGGACGGCCG
>JAJZNI010000052.1 GCA_021847925.1 bacterium | reverse complement strand
CGGGTAGTCGAGGACGAACACGGGGTCGAACAGCGTGCGCTCCACCACCTGCTCGTAGATCTCGTTGAAGATCGTGCCCGGCCCCATCCCCGACGTCAGCTCCACTCCGGCCGCCCGAGCCCGCTCGGCCAGGGTGCCCTCGTCCCACGCCTGGACGGGATCGAAGCCACAGCGGTCGGCGATCAGCTCGGCCATGGTCCGCGCGGCGAAGGGAGGGGTGAGGTCCAGCTCGCGCTCTGCGTAGCGGCGGCGCAGGGGGTCGCGGTCGGGCGGGTCGGCCGCGGCGGGGGGGGGCGAGGGGCCGGGGCCGGCGTCCCCCCAGCCCGCGGTCGCGCGGGCGGCATCGACGACGATCGCCTCGGTCAGCTCGCGCATTCCGACGTAGTCCGAGTAGGCCTGATAGACCTCGAGCATCGTGAACTCGGGATTGTGGCGCGGGGAGAGACCCTCGTTGCGGAACACGCGCCCGATCTCATAGACGCGCGAGTAGCCGCCCACGAGGAGCCGCTTCAGGTGCAGCTCGATGGCGATGCGCAGGTACACGTCGGCGTGCAGGGCATTCCAGTGGGTGCGGAACGGAACGGCGTGGCCTCCGCCCGGGATGAGCTGAAGGATGGGTGTCTCCACCTCGAGGAAGCCCCGCGCGTCGAGGGTTCGCCGCACCGAGCGCAGCACCTCGGTGCGCGCCCGGAAGTGCCGGCGCTGGGCGGGGCTGGACATGAGGTCGTAGTAGCGCTTGCGGTAGCGCAGCTCCTGGTCCTGGAGACCGTGGTACTTCTCGGGGGGCTGGCGGAGGGCCTTCACCAGGGGGCGGACGCGGGAGGCCAGGATGGTCGGCTCGCCGCGCTTGGTCCGCATCAGCGTCCCCTCGACCCCGAGGATGTCACCGAGGTCGAGCAGCTTCACGGCCTCGAAGGGCCCCTCGCCGAGGCGGTCGAGCCGGAACCAGACCTGGAGGCGGCCGCTGTCGTCCTCCAGGTGGCAGAAGCAGCTCTTCCCCTGGAGCCGGTGGAGTCTCAGCCGGCCCGCCACCGCGACCGGCGGGCCGTCCTCGTCGGCGCCGCCGCCCCCTGCCTCCCAGGCCTCGAGGAGGCGGCGCGCCTCGTCGAGGCTGCGATCCGGCCGGAAGTCGACGTTGTAGACGGGCAGGCCGAGGGCGGAGAGGGCGTCCGCCTTGCGGCGCCGCTCGGCGGTCAGGTGATCGTCGCTGGGCATGTGTCGCTACATGGTGCCAGCGCGGGACGTGGGCGGGCCCCCTAGTGGACGGAGACGACGCGGAGCTGCCGGGCACCCCCGGGGCTCTGGACGTCCACCCTATCTCCCACCCGGCGGCCCAGGAGGGCCTTGCCGACCGGGGACTCCATCGAGATCTTGCCGGCCGTGACATCCACCTCGGCGGGGCCGACGATCGTGAAGGCCTGGACCCCGTCGTCGTCCTTCACCTCGACCGTCGACCCGACCTGGACCACCCCCGCCTGGGCGTCCTGCTCGATGATCACGGCGTTGCGGATCATGGCCTCCAGGGTCAGGATCCTTCCCTCGAGCATCCCCTGCTCGTTCTTGGCATCCTCGTACTCGGCGTTCTCGGTGATGTCCCCGAAGTCCTTGGCGTATTTGATCCTTTCGGCTATCTCACCCCGGCGAACGGTCAACAGCTCCTCGAGCTCGCTCTGGAGCTTGTCGAGACCCTCTTTGGTGAGCAGAACTGGCTTGTCCATGGCTGCCCTTCAGTGCCCTGATGCAATCCCCCCACCGCCTCCCGGGCTCCTGTGGGAGGTGCGAGAGCAGCGGAGTATAGGCGCTCGGCATGAAACGATGGTGGCGACGTCGCGGTAACAAAGCTACCCCACCGGGTTGACCCCGATCTGATATCCTTCCTATCATCACAGCAGCGGTCGGGGACCGCACCTTCCACAGCCCCCCCTCTCGGGGCGTCTCTGGTCTTCCAGGGGCGCCCTCTTTTTTTGCCGGCGAGGCGTCCGGCCCCCGGCGGCGGCGGGGCCGGCGCCGCGCGCCCCCCGTTCCCGGTGCCGGCGGCCCGTCGCCCCAGGGTGAGATCCGCGCCCCCTGGCTAGCCGTCGCCCGAGGTGAACACCGGCGCGTACCAGCCCTGCGGCCCGGGGCCCGCGGCCAGGGCGAGGCCGAGCAGGGAGTCCAGGTCCGCCCGGGTCGCCAGGCTCTGCACCATGGCCCGCAGCCGGGCGGCCCCGCCGCAGCCGCGGATCGCCCACGCCACGTATTTCCGGCCCACGATCAGGGCCCGGCGCTCCCCGTAGTGGTCGATCAGGAGGTCGAGGTGGCGCCGCGTCAGGGCGATCCGCTCCGCGAAGCCCAGGTCGGGAAGCGGCTCGCCCGTGGCCACCTCGTGGCTCGCCTGGCGTATGAGCCAGAGGTTGCCGAGCGCCCCCCGAGCCACGACCACGCCATCCACCTCCCCGGCGAGAACCCTGCGCCGGACCTCGGAGGGGTCGGTGACGTCGCCACTGCCCACCACGGGGATCCCGACCGCCCGCTTGACCCGCGCGATCTCGGCCCAATCCGCCCGCCCCAGGTAGCGCTGCACCCGGGTCCGGCCATGGACGGTGACCATGGCGCAGCCGGCATCCTGGAGGGCCCGCGACAGCTCGGGTGCGTTGATCGAGGCGTTGTCCCAGCCCAGCCGCATCTTCGCGGTCACGGGGACGCCCACCGCGTCCACCATGGCGCGGACCACCCGCCAGGTGGCGGTCACGTCCCGTGCCAGAGCGGCCCCTGAGCCCCGCGCCGTCACCCGGGGGACGGGGCAGCCGAGGTTGACGTCCACGACCGACGCCCCCCGCTCCGCGCAGATGGCCGCGGCCTCGGCCATCACGGCGGGATCGTTGCCCACCAGCTGGGCCGCGGCGGGGGTCACCTCGGGGTCGAAGGTCAGCAGCTCCAGGGTCCGCGGGATGCGGCGCACCACCGCCTCGGCGGCCGCCATCTCCGCCGAGACCAGCCCGGCGCCCATCTCCCGCGCGAGCCGGCGAAAGGGGGCGTCGGTGATGCCCACCATGGGAGCGACCAGGACCGGGGACGCGAGCTCCACGCCGCCGATCCGCAGGGGGCCGGGGGCGCGCCGGGCGGGGCGTTCCGGGGCCGCCGCGAGGCAGGGCGGCGGCGGCGGGATGGACGTGGGCACGCCCTCAAGCCTACAGGGGGCGCGAGCGCCCGGAGGCGCCGGCCGTCAGCCGGCGTTGAGCTCGTGCAGGAGCCGCAACCCCACCAGGGTGAGGCGCTCGTCCACCGCGTCCACCCCGGCGATGAGCCCGGCCATGAGCGGCGCCAGGCCCCCGGTCACGATCAGCTTGGCGTTGCCGCCCACCTCCCGGCGCATCCGTCCGACGAGCCCCTCGACGAGGCCCGCGTAGCCGAACACGAGACCGGCCTGCATCGAGGCGCGGCTGTTGTGGCCGAGGACGCTCTCCGGGGCGGCGAGCTCCACGCGGGCCAGGCGGGCGGCCCGCTCCACCAGCGCGTCGTGGCTCACCATGATCCCCGGGGCCACGGCGCCGCCCAGGTAGTCCCCGGCGGCGTCGATCGCGTCCACGGTCGTGGCGGTGCCGAAGTCGCAGATGATGGCCGGGCCACCGTGCAGGTGGTGCACCGCGATGGCGTTGGCGATGCGGTCTCCTCCCACCTGCGACGGATCGTCGTAGTGGATGCGGATGCCGGTGCGCACCCCGGGGCCGACCACGAGGGGCACGACATGGAACTGACGCCGCGCCACCTCCTCGAGGCTTCGCGAGAGCGCCGGCACGACGTTGCTCACGGCGACGCCCGAGATCGCCTCCGGCTCCACCCCGGAGCCGCGCAGGAGCGCCGTCACGAGGAGCCCCAGCTCGGCCGAGGTGGCCCTCCGCTCGGTGTGGACCCGGAAGTCGGCGACCAGGCGGTCGCCGTCGAAGACCCCGAGGGCGATGTCGGTGTTGCCGGCGTCGATGGCGAGGAGCATCGGCGGGGAGTCTGGCACGCCGGCGGGGTCCTCGCCGCCCTCGAGACGCGCGCGGGCGCGGCCGGTGGGCGCACGGCGGGCCAACCGGGTACGATCCCGCCGCAGTGAGCCACGTGCACCTCGTGTGCGACAGCACCTCCGACATCGAGCCCGACGAGTGGGCGGAGCGAGACGTGACCGTGGTCCCCCTCCGCGTGATCTTCGGCGAGGAGGAGCTCCGCGACCGGGTCGACATCTCCACGGAGGACTTCTACCGCCGGATGCGCGACGATCCCCATCATCCGCGCACCTCGCAGCCGACGCCCGCTGAGTTCGAGGCGGTGTTCCGGCGCCTGGGAGCCGACGGGGGCCCGATCGTCTGCACGACCATCGCCGCGGAGCTCAGCGGAACCCACGCGTCGGCGGAGCAGGCGCGGGCCGCGCTCCCCGACCGCGACATCCGGGTGGTCGACACCAGGACGGTGGGGCCCGGTCACTTCGCCGCGGTGGCGCTGGCGGCGGCGGTGCGTGACCGGGGGGGCGACGCCGACGCCGTCGTGGCCGTGCTCCAGCGCCTCCAGGAGCGGCAGCGCCTGGTGTTCACGGTCGAGACGCTCGAGTACCTTCGCCGGGGCGGTCGCATCGGCACCGCCCGGGCGCTTCTCGGGACGGTCCTCAACATCAAGCCGATCCTCGAGCTGCGCGAGGGGCGGGTGGAGGCCGTGGACCGGGTGCGCACCTACCAGCGAGCCCTGGACCGCCTGGTCGGGGAGGTCGCCGCCGCCTCCCGAGAGTGGGGCCCGACCGTGGCCATCACCGCACACGCGGCCAACCCGGCCCAGGCCGCCGCCATCGCGAGCCGCGTCGCCGACGTCACGGGGAGGATGCCCCCCATCCTCCAGGTGGGGGCGGTCCTCGGCTGCCATGCCGGACCGGGGGCGTTCGGCATCGCCATGCATCCGGACCTCCTGGAGGGCTGAGGCGGCCGCCCCTCTCCCGGCCATGTCACGGCCCGGGTGGCGGGTGCATGATGTGGCGCCATGGACCACCCCGCCCCGCAGCGACGCGCCGAGGTGGAGCTGCGCGGCCGGCCGGCCGCCGGCGCGCGGCCGCGGCGCGATCGGATCGTCCAGGCCGCGGTGGCGGTGTGGGGGCGGTGCGGGTACTTCGCATCGTCGCTGAAGGACGTCGCGCGCGAGGCGGGCGTGGCACCGGGCCTCCTCCATTACTACTTCACCTCCAAGGAGGACCTCCTCTCCGCCGTGGTGGAGGAGCTGGACCGCGACCTCGCGGAGAGCTGGCGGCGGGCTCTCGAGGGCGTCGAGGACCCCCTGGAGCGCATCCCGGTCGCGCTGGACGCCATGGAGAGCGGGTGGGCGCGCCGCCCCGAGCTGCGGCGGCTGCTCGTCGAGGTCTACGTCGCGGGCCTCGCGGAGCCGGCCGTCCGCGACCGCTGCCGGGCCCTGCGCGGGCACTTCGTGGCGGGCGTGGAGACGGAGGTCCGGCGGCTCCTCGGCGTCCTCCCCGCGTACACGCTGGTCCCGCCGGTCGACCTGGCCGCGGCGGTCACCGCCTCCCTGGAGGGAATCTCCCTGGCCGCCCTGGTCGAGGGCCGCGACCCCTCAGCTCACCTCCGCGCGCTCAAGGTGATGCTGCTCTCCCTGGTGGTCAGCGCTCACCTCGCAGCCGGCCGGGAGGCGCCCCTGAGCCGGCTTGGCGAGCTGGTCCGGCCGCGCTGATCGCGGTCCGGGCGGCCTGGTCCGGGGGCGGGGCGGCGAGCCCTCCCGGACGGGCCGTGCCGCCGCCGGCCCCGGGATGGAGGCCGGCGCACCCCGCGGTGGCGGAGCGTCGCCCGCCGGGGGGCGCAGCCGGGGCAACGCTCCACCCCCGCGCGCTCCGCTTCGCCGCGTACATGGCGGCATCGGCCACGCGGAGCAGCTCCTCCGCGTCCGCGCCGTGCTCCGGGAACACGGCGATCCCAACGCTCGCACCGATCTGGATGTGGTACCCCTCCACCACGAAGGGCTGGCGCAGGGCGTCGACCACCTTCTCCGCGATGCGCTGCGGGGCGGCCGGCGCGGACGCGGGCCCCGGGAGCACGGCGAACTCGTCCCCGCCCAGGCGCGCGACCAGGTCCGACTCCCGCAGCCGATCCCGCAGCCGCTCCGCGGCGGCCTGGAGGAGAAGGTCGCCGGCGTGGTGTCCGTGGGTGTCGTTGACCGTCTTGAATCCGTCGAGGTCCACGAAGAGCAGGCTGAACGGCGAGCCGGTGGCGCGCGCCTGCGCGAGCCGGTCGCGCAGCCGCTCCCTCAGGTGAGCCCGGTTGGGCAGGCCGGTCAGGCCGTCGTGGCGGGCCTCGTAGGAGAGGGCCGCCGTGCGGGCGCGAAGCTCGCTCACGTCCCTCACGACGAGGATGCGGGTGGTCCCGCCATCGCCGAGCAGCAGGGTCGCCATGACCTCGGCGGTGAAGCCGCTGCCATCGGGGCGTCGCCCCGTCGCCTCGTGCCGCCGTGATCGGCTGCCCCCGCGCATCAGATCGTCGATGCCCAGGCCGGGGGCATCGATCAGCCCCTCGAGCGGCCCGCCGACCAGCCGGCCCGACTCGCTGGCGAAGAGATCGCCCGCGGCCCCGTTGGCGGAGCTGACCAGGCCGGCGTCGTCGACGGTGAGGATCGCCTCCCCGACGTTGTCCAGCACGGCGGAGAGGACGCCCGTCGACGTCGCCAGGCGCGCGAGCGATCGCCAGAGGTGGCGACGGCTGCTCTCCAGCTCGCGGAACACCACGCCGAAGCTCACCCCCAGGAGTGCCATGACGGACAGCTCCAGGGTCAGCTCGTCGGCGGCCCGCGCCCCGGTGATGTGGGACAGGGTGGCGATGGTGGCCAGGCGGTCGGCAGCGAAGAGGCCCAGGGCGATCAGGGCCCCGCGGAGCTGCCAGCGCAGGGCCCCGACCAGGAGCACCGGCGCGAAGGCCAGCCAGATGGGGGTGCCCGCACCGTCGTACGCGCCCACCTGAAGGCCGACGAGCATGATCTGGAGGGCGAAGAGGAGGGCTCGGAACCACGGATTGGCGAGGAGCCGCCGCCGGCGCCAGGCGGCGCCTCCGGCCAGGGCGACGTAGACCGGGATGATGAGCTGCGACCCGAGGGCGAGCCCCGGGTCGCGGGCCGTGCCCAGAAGCCAGGCGAGCAGGGTCACCGGGACGATCGCCCCGGTGAGCCTGAGGAGGAGGATCTCCTGTCCCAGGCGGTTCTCCTCGGTCGAGGCGAGCCGCGGCGCCGGCGCCCCGGCGCGCGCGCGCGGCGTGGAAGGGTGCGGCCGACGGGGAAGATGGCGCAGCGCGGTCATGCGGCCACCGCCTCGGCGACGGCGATGAGGATCGCCCGCTGGTCGATCGGCGGACGCAGCGGCGGGGCGACCAGGTAACCCTGCCCGTGGGTGACGCCGAGATCGCGTAGCGCCCTGAGCTCGGCGGCGGTCTCGATCCCCTCGGCGACCACGGTGGCACCCAGCTCCCGGGCCAGCGCGACGAGCGCCCCGGAGAGGGCCCGCCGCGCCGGACCGTGGTCGATCCCCCGGGTGAGCGAGGTGTCGAGCTTGATGACGTCGGGGTGGAAGAGGATGAGATGCCGGAGGCTGGTGGGGCCGGCCCCCGCGTCGTCGATGGCGATCCGGATCCCCGCCTCGCGCAGGGGCTGGAGCGCGGGGATGAGCCACGTGTACGCGTCGGCGAGGTCGTCCTCGGTCATCTCCACGATGACCCGCCCCGGCGCTGGTGCCGTGAGGAGGGCGACGATGTCGCGGCGCAGCAGGGTCGCCGGCGAGATGTTGACCGAGATGTAGCCCCCCGGCGGGAGGCGGGGCAGCCCGGCCATCGCCTCGCGCGCCGCGGCCACCTCCAGGAGCTCGCGCAGCCCCACCGCGGCGGCGTCGTGGAACCACTGGCGCGGGCTTCCCTCCCGGAAGCGCGCCAGCGCCTCGACGCCCGCGATGCGCCCGCTGCCGAGCTCCACGATGGGCTGGTACATGGCTCCGATCCCGCGCTCCATGGCCTCACGGAGGCGCTCGCTCATGCGCCGGCGGCGCAGCGCGTCGCGGTCATCGGAGGCGAGCAGCTCCTCGAGGCGGCGGAAGCTCTCGAGGACGTCGACCGGAGCACCCGGCATCGGGCGGAGCGGGCCCGGGGCCAGGGCGCCGGCGATCCGCCGCAGGGCGGAGACCGGCTCCTCGGCACGGCGCCGCGGGGGACCGGGGAGGGCGTCCGCGGCCATCTCCAGCAGAGCCGCCGCGAGGCGCCCCGTGCTGTCGAAGGCCGTGCCCTCGCCGAACCACTCCTCGGAGGGCAGCATCGATCCACCGGACCGCGGCCGCAGGCCCGCACGGTCCGGTGAGTCGCTTCGCCCCCGCATCTCTCCCGTCCAGCCCATGTCCCCGCACTCACCAGCCGGGCCCCACCGGGAGCGGGGCCTCGGGTGCAGCATGGGGCCCGATGCGCAGGTGGGCTCGCACACGGGGTCACAGGTCGCTCACGGAGGTGCGGCGACGGGCCGATGGTACGGTTGGGCCGTGACCGGCCAGCCTCCGGAGCCCGCCCAGCGCCCCGGCGCGGCGTCCGCCCCGTGATCCCGCGGGCCGCGCGCGCGGCCGACCTCGCCTGCCCCCACGGCTGCGCGGGGGAGCGCTTCGAGGCGCTCAACGCCCCGCTCCACGTGGATCGCCGGCGCCGCTACCTGGACCACGACGACAGCCACGCCACCTTCGTCTGCGCCGAGTGCGGGGCGGTTGCGGTGGATCTCGCCCAGGTGGCCGTCGCGATGCGCCGCGACGCGGAGGCCGAGCCGCTCACGCTGGTCTGCCCGCACTGCGGGGCGGAGATGCTGCCGCCCCTCGACGACGAGCTCGCCCCCCATGTGGAGTGCCCCATCTGCGAGACGCGCTTCGCGGTCGAGGAGGGGATGCGCTGGCTGCACGGAGGCGGGGGCGGCGGCGGGGATCGCGAGTAGCCAGAGGCCCTCCCATGGGCACGCGATCGGCGGGACAAGGCGTGGGTGCGCCGCTTGAGCGCGTCTGGGAACGCACCGCGCCTCACCAGGCACGCAGCCCGACGAACGAGGAAGCGGGTCAGCGCCCGCCCAGCTCCCGGTATGCGTTGGGATCGTAGAGCAGCCGGATGGACCGGATGGCCTCGCCCTCGAGCTCAAAGAACTCGGCGAACCGCATCGTCCCACCCGGCAGGCCCGCGTCATAGAGAACCCCAGCCTGGGCCCCGGTCACCAGCCTCTGGAGGAAACGGATCCCGCGCTGGGTCTCGATGAAGCCCGAGACGCCCCTGAGGAAGCGCTCCCGTCCCTGCACGCGCCCGGCGATTGGCCCGTCGAAGTCGAGGTCCTCGGCGAGCAGTGCGCGCATTCGGTCTCGGTCCCATTCGGCACCCCGGCTCTGCAGGATCGCGTAGTACGCGGTGATGATCTCGTCCGACCTCATCGTCACGCCCATTCGCGGGTGCGCCTCCAGCACGTCGCCGACGTCGATCCGAGCGACCTGTCCACCGATACGAGCGACGCCTGGTTCATCAGGAGGCGCCGCTCGTGTCGACGACATGGCGCAGCAGTGTGATCGCGGCTCGGTAGCCGTGGTCGGGCGGGGCGGCGTAACCGACGACAAGGGCGGGGGGGCGAGTCGCCAGGCCGGCCCGATAGGCGTCGAGACCCTGCAGGGCAAGGCCCCGTCCGCCGGCCGCGGTCACGGCGCCAGCCTCAGACAGGCCGTGAGGCAGGTTGACAACCACGTGGAGACCTGCGGAGATGCCCTCCACCCGCCTGCTGCCGAGCGCATCGACCAGATGGTCCCGTCGCTGGCGGTAGGCCAGCCGACGCCGGCGGATGTGCCGGTCATAGGCGCCTGAACGGATGAACTCGGCGAGCGTCAGCTGCTCAATGACCGCGGTATGCCGATCGGCCCGGAGCTTGGCCTCGGCGACGGGCTGCACCAGCTCGGCGGGGAGGGCCAACCAGGCGAGACGGAGGGCTGGGGCCAGGGTCTTGCTGGCCGTGCCGGCATAGATGACACGCTCCGGGTCCAATCCCTGGAGAGCGCCGAGCGGTTCGCGGTCGTAGCGGAACTCGCCGTCGTAGTCATCCTCGACGATGACGGCCCCTTCCCTCCGAGCCCAGGCCAGCGCCGCTCGGCGCCGGGTCGGGGACAGCACCGTGCCGAGTGGGAACTGGTGGGCCGGAGTGATCACGGCTGCTGCGGCGCTGCGACCGGCCGAGGCGACGTCGGCGCCCTGCTCGTCCACGCTCACGGTGACGACGTCGAGGTCCGCGCGCGTGGCGATCTGTCGAAGCTGGGGAAGCGCGTAGCACTCGACGGCGAGGCGGGTTGCCCCGCGCTCCCCCAGGACCTGGCATAGCAACCCGAACGCCTGGGTGAATCCGGAGCAGATCACGATCCTCGAGGGATGGGTGCGCACGCCTCGGGCGCGGCCGAGGTACTCGGCGAGCGCCTCCCGCAGCCGGCGGGTTCCGCGCGGGTCACCGTAACCGAGGTCGGCGTTGGGGGCGTACGACAGCGCTCGCCGGCCGGCGGCGAGCCAGGCACTGCGAGGAAAGGACGAGAGGTCGGGCCCGCCGGGACGCAGATCATGGCGCCATTGGGGAGGACGCTCGGACGCCATGGCGGCAACCCCGGCGGCTGCGCGCGGGCGGTCCGCCACCGTGGTCCCCGAGCCCCGCCGGGCTTCCAGCCAGCCCTCGGCGGTGAGCTGCTCGTAGGCGTCCACCACGGTGTTGCGGGCCATGCCCAGGTCGGCGGCCAGGCTGCGGGTGGAGGGCAGGCTGGTGCCGGCAGGCAGGCGGCCATCGGCGATGGCTGCCCGCAGCGCCCCTTCGAGGGCCCGCCTCCGGAGCGGTCCGCGCAGCTCGACGTGGAGATCGATCCCGAAAGTGGTCCAGGAATCTTCCACCAAATTGGACCTTACCATGGGCCACTATGGGGCCGTATGGTGGTCCACATGACGACGCTCACCAGCCACCAGACCAACACCGGACGGCGCCCGTGGGAGCCGCGGCTCGACTTCGATTCCCACGCTCCCGGGTTCGCCAAGGCCATGGCCGCCCTCGACCGTGCCGCCGCCGCCCAGGCACAGCAGGCAGGATTGACCACCTCCCTCTGCGAGCTGGTGCGGCTGCGCGCCTCACAGCTCAACGGGTGCGCCTACTGCGTGGACATGCACGCCAAGGACGCCAGAGCCGCCGGCGACGATGATCAGCGGGTTGACGCCCTGGCCGTCTGGCGCGAAGCGCCCTTCTACACCGAGGCAGAACGAGCGGCGCTTCAGCTGGCCGAGGCGATCACGCTCTGCGCCGACGGACAGGTCCCGGAGGCGGTCTGGGCGGGCGCGGTGGAGCAATTCGACCCGACGGAGCTCGCCGCGCTGATCGGCGTGGTCGTGACGGTGAACGCGTGGAACCGCATCGGGGTCACCACCCGCGCCTGGCTTCCGGGCAGCCACACCCCATGAGCTAGTCCTGCGGCGGCGGACCCGCGCCGGGGAGGGGAGGCAGGAGCGCGATGGTTGCACCGATGGGGCCGGGCTCCTCTCCGGGCTCCCGACCCCAGAAGCGGCTGAAGCGGCCGTCGAAGCCGATCACCCTGCCCTCGTGGCGTGCGTCGGGACCGCTGCCCCAGTGCGGGGTGTGGCCGTGGACGACCCGCAGAGCCCCATAGCGACGCAGGTGGGCGCGCAACCGCGACGGGTCGTCGAAGGCGCGCCGCCCGATCACATGGCGGAGGAGCCGGACCGTGCCCCGGGAGCCGTTGCGCAGGAGGTCCGCGGCCACCCGGTTCGCCTGGTCGACGCTCGGGCCCAGGCCCCGATACCCCTCGTCGTCGTCGGTGTGCTGGACGAGCGTGGCGTCGTCGAGGAGGAGCATCACCGGCAGGCCCCGGAGCCAGGCCTCGAGCTCGGGGTCGGCGGCCAGGGCGTCGAGATCGGCGGGGTCGCCGCGGCGGCGCATCCAGACCGCCTCCAGCAGCTCTCCATCGCCGGCGCGCAGGCGCTCGCCACCCTCACGCCGCTCGTCGAGAAGGGCCATCACCAGGAGATCGTGGTTGCCGAGGATGGCGAGGCGGTTCCGCCTCTCCAGGGCGATGCGGGCGGACCGGTGACCTCCCGCGTCACCCGGGCGTCCACCGGTGAAGAAGTCGCCGAGAAAGACGGTCTGGACCTCGTCCTCCGGGTAGGCGGCGAGGGCGGCGGAGAGACGCTCGTGGTCGCCCTGCACGTCGCCGACGACGAGCACGGGAAGCGGCGTGGGCATGGAGGCTCAGGGTAGCCCCGCGCCGCGGACGGCCGGCGGGCGGGGGCACCCCGGGCCGGGTCAGGCGCCCAGCGACGCCACGTGCTCGCGGGTGCGCGCCGCCCGGCGCGCCGCCCGCGCGAGGGCGCGGGAGACCGCCCGCGGTCCCGGCCCGCCGGGAAGCTCCCGCCGCCGCAGCGCGCCGTCCAGCTCAAAGAGACCGAGGACCTCCTCGTCGAAGAGGCGGGAATGGCGGCGCCACTCCGCCAGGCTGAGGTCGGCCAGGGTGCGACGCGACGCGACGCACTCGCGCACCACCCTGCCCACCAGGAGGTGGGCCTCGCGAAAGGGGAGGCCGCGGGTCACCAGGTGCTCGGCCACATCGGTCGCCAGGAGCATCGGGTCCGAGGCGGCCCGGCGCATGGCCCGGGTGTCGAAGCTGACCTGGGCGACCACCTCGGTGAGGACGGCGAGGCTCGCCTCGGCGGTGTCCACGGCGTCGAAGAGGGGCTGCTTGTCCTCCTGCAGGTCGCGGTCGTAGGCCAGGGGCAACCCCTTGAGCACGCTCAGCAGGGTCACCAGGTCCCCGGTCACCCGGCCGGCCCGGGCGCGAGCCAGCTCGCAGACGTCGGCGTTCTTCTTCTGGGGCATGAGCGACGAGCCGGTGGCGTAGGCGTCGGGCAGCTCGGCGAACCCGAACTCCGCCGTCGTCCAGAGCACCAGCTCCTCGGCGAGGCGCGAGAGGTGGACCATGAGCAGAGCGCAGGCGAAGGTCAGCTCGACGGCGAAGTCGCGATCCGAGACGGCGTCCAGGCTGTTGGCGCTGAGGGCGGCGAAGCGCAGCGCTCGCCGCGTCAGGTCGCGGTCGATGGGCAGCGTGGTCCCGGCCAGGGCCCCACTCCCGAGGGGGAGCACATCGCAGCGACGGTGCGTCTCCAGCAGCCGTTCGACGTCTCGCTCCAGCATCTCCACGTAGGCGAGCAGGTGGTGCGCGAGGGAGACCACCTGCGCCCTCTGCGTGTGCGTGTAGCCGGGAAGGGGCGTGAGGCGGTGGTCGCGGGCGCGGGCGATCAGCGCCTCCTGAAGGCCGGCGCAGCCCAGGGCCAGGTCCATGACGCGGCGGCGGCACCAGAGGCGGAGGTCGGTCGCGACCTGGTCGTTGCGACTGCGCGCGGTGTGGAGGCGCCCGGCGTCGGGGCCGATCAGCTCGTGCAGGCGGCGCTCCACCGCGGTGTGGATGTCCTCGTCGGCCGGCGCGTCGGCGAACTCGCCGAGCTCCAGCTCGCGGCGCACGGCGCGCAGCCCCGCGGCGATGGCCCGGTGCTGGCCGGCGGTGAGCAGGCCGGTCTCGCGAAGCATGCGCGCATGGGCCAGGGATCCCTCGATGTCGTCGGCGAAGAGCCGCCGGTCGAAGGAGAGGCTCTCGGTGTACTCCTCCACCCGCCGCGCGGTCGCGGCTCCCAGGCGGCCCTCCCACACCTTGGTGGGAGCGCGGCGGATGGGATCCCCGGTGCCGGCCCCCGACGGCCGCCGGGCTCGGCGCGGCATCAGCGGCGCTTGACCCGGCGCTCCAGCGGGAGGGGACCGGTGTCCTCCAGAGCGCCCTGGATGCGGGCCTGGGTGCGCAGGGGCAGACCGAACAGCTCGATGAACCCCCGAGCCGCGGAGTGATCAAAGACGTCCTGGCGCCGGTCGTACGTGGCGAGCTCCTCGCGGTAGAGGGAGCCCGGAGCCCGGCGGCCCACCACCGCCACCGTGCCGCGGCGCAGGCGCACGCGCACCTCCCCCGACACCGGCTCCTGGGTGACCGCGACGAAGGCCGCGAGCGCGCTGCGGAGCTGCCCGAACCAGAGCCCGTCGTAGACGAGCCGGGCCCAGTCGTCGGCGAGCTGGCGCTTGAGCTGGAAGACGTCGCGGCCGAGGGTGAGGGTCTCCAGGGCGGTGTGCGCCGCATGCAGGACGATCGCCGCGGGAGCCTCGTAGATCTCCCGCGACTTGATCCCGACCAGGCGGTTCTCCAGATGGTCGATCCTGCCCACCCCATGGGCGCCGGCGAGCGCGTTGAGGCGGGTCACCAGGAGGTCGCCGGCAAGCCTCTCGCCGTCCAGCGCGACCGGGACGCCGTGCTCGAACGTGAGGCTCAGGAGCCCGCCGTCCCCGGGCGCCGTGGCGGGATCGGCGGTCCACGCGTACACCTCCGCGGGCGGCTCCCGCCACGGGTCCTCGAGCGGGCCCGCCTCGATGCTGCGGCCCCAGATGTTCGCGTCGACCGAGTAGGGGGACTCCTGGGTCACGGGGATCTCGATGCCGTGCTCACGGGCGTAGTCGATCTCCTGGGGCCGTCCCATCTCCCAGTCGCGGACCGGAGCGACCACCTGGAGGTCCGGCGCCAGGGCGGCGGTCGCCACATCGAAGCGGACCTGGTCGTTGCCCTTGCCGGTGCAGCCGTGGGCCACCGCCTCGGCACCCTCGTCGCGAGCCACGTCGACCAGGATCTTGGCGATCAGGGGCCGGGCCAGGGCGGTGGCGAGCGGGTAGGCGCCCTCATACATCGCCGAGGCGGCGAGCGTGGGAAAGCAGAACTCCTCGACGAAGAGACGGCGGGCATCGACGGCGTAGGCGGCGGCGGCGCCGTTGCGCAGCGCCCGCTCGGTGACCTCGTCGACGTCCTTGGCCTCGCCGATGTCGGCGGTGCAGGTCACGACCTCGTAGCCGAGCTCCTCCTGGAGCCAGCGGATGGAGACGGAGGTGTCGAGGCCGCCCGAGTAGGCGAGCACGCAGCGGCGGGTACGGGTCATCGCGCTGTCCCCTGGAACACGGTGCGAAGGCGGTCGGCGAGGCGGCGGGCGGCGGGCCGGGTGCGTGCGACCACGAGCACGGTGTCGTCACCGGCCACGGTGCCCGCGACCTCCTCGAAGTGGGCGGCGTCGATCACGAGGGCCACGAGCGGCGCGCTGCTCGGCCGGGTGTGCACCACCCCGAGGTGCTCGACGAACTCCATGGAACGCACATGCTCGCGCATCACGGTGCGCAGGCGCGCCGTCGTGGGTGATGGCTCGTCCGGCCCGCCACCCGTGGCGACGTAGCGGACGCCCTCGGGATCGTGGACCCGAGCCAGGCCCAGCTCGCGCATGTCCCGCGACACCGTCGCCTGGGTCGCCTCGAGGCCCCTCTGATGCAGGGAGGCGACGATCTCCTCCTGGGTGCGCACCGCCCGAGAGCGAACCAGGTCGAGGATGGCCCGCTGCCGCTCCGCCTTGCCGGTGGGGTGGGGAGCCGCGCCCACGCTCACGCCACGTCCTCCAGGGCCAGACCGAGGCGGCGCACCGCCTCGTCGGCCTCGCCGGCGGTGAGGATCAGTGGCGGGACCAGGCGGAGCACGGACCGGCCGATCGCGTTGACGATCAGCCCGCGTCCCAGGGCGGCGGCCGCGACCTGCGGCGCGATCTCGTCGCGGAGCACCACCCCGAGCATCAGTCCGCGGCCCCTCACCTCGGCGATCGGAGCGCCTCCCCGGGCCAGTCCGAGCAGGGCGTCGCGGAGCCGCTCCCCGGTTCGGTGGGCGTTGAGAACGAGGTCGTCCGCGCGGATGGTGTCGAGGACCGCCGCCGCCACCGCGCAGGCCAGGGGTCCACCGCCGAAGGTCGAGCCGTGGTCACCCACCTCCAGGCAGTCGGCCCGCGGGCCGGCCAGGACCGCTCCCATCGGCAGCCCGCCGGCGATCCCCTTGGCCACGCTCATGACGTCGGGCACCACGCCCGCGTGCTGGTGGGCCCACCACCGGCCGGTGCGCCCCATCCCCGTCTGCACCTCGTCGAGCAGCAGCAGCAGACCGTGCTCGTCGCAGAGGCGCCGCAGCCCGCGCAGGGTCTCGTCGCGCATCGGGGTCACTCCCGACTCGCCCTCGATCGGCTCCATGAGGATCGCCACGGTGCCGGGATCGATGGCCGCCTCCACGGCGGCGACGTCGTCGTACGCGACATGCACGAATCCGCGCGGCAGCGGCTCGAACGGTTCGCGATAGCGGCGGTTGGCCGTGGCCGCCAGGGCACCCATGGTGCGTCCGTGGAAGGCACCGCGGGCGCACACGATCGTGCTGGCGCCGTTGCGGTGCAGCCGGCCCCACTTCCGGGCGAGCTTGATGGCGCCCTCGACCGCCTCGGTGCCGCTGTTGGCAAGGAAGACCCGGCTCGGGAACGCGGTGGCGACCAGCTTCTCGGCGGCCTCCAGCTGGGGCTCGGAGTAGTACAGGTTGCTCACGTGGACCAGCCGACGCGACTGCTCCTCGATCGCCCGCAGCACCGCGGGGTGCCCGTGCCCCAGCACGTTGACGGCGATGCCGGCGACCATGTCCAGGTACTCGCGGCCATCGACGTCGCGCACCACGCAGCCCCTCCCCTCCCGCAGAGCCACGGGCTGGCGCGTGTAGGTGGGCATCAGCACGCCGAGGGCGCGCTCCTCGATGGCCGAGAACGCTGCGCTCGCCGGGGGCGGATCCACCCTCACCGCGTCACCATCGTGCCGACGCCTCGCTCGGTCAGCAGCTCCAGGAGCAGCGAGTGGGAGACGCGGCCGTCGATGATGTGCGCGGCGTCCGCCGCCTCCAGGGCTCGCAGCGCCGCGCGCAACTTGGGGATCATCCCGCCGCTGACGGCTCCACTCTCCAGGAGGTGCTGCGCGGCAGCGCGGTCCACCGAGCTGACCAGGGCCCCGTCCGCACCCCGCACCCCCTCGACGTCGGTGAGCATGATCAGCTTGCTCGCGCCGAGCGCCACGGTGAGCTCGGCGGCCACCGTGTCGGCGTTGACGTTGTACGCCTCTCCATCCACGCCCAGGCCCACGGAGGCGATCACGGGGATCCGGCCCTGCTCCAGCACCGCCTCGATGGGTTCGGGATTCACCTGGTCCACCTCGCCCACGTAGCCGAGGTCGCGGCCGTCCTCGCTGCCGCGGGGGCGGACCAGGAGGGTCGGACCATCCTCGCCGCTCATCCCCACCGCCTGGCCGCCGAGCCGGTGGATGCGGCTCACCAGGTTGGGACCGATCTTGCCCGTGAGCACCATCTTCACCACCTCCATGGTGGGGGCGTCGGTCACCCTCAGACCGTTGACGAAGGCGGGCTCGATGCCGAGGCGCTTCTGCCAGGCGGTGATCTCGGGACCGCCGCCGTGGACCAGCACCGGGCGCATCCCCACGAAGCGGAGCAGCACGACGTCCTGGAGGAAGGCGTCGACATCCTCTCCCATGGCGGCCCCACCCAGCTTGATGACCAGGGTGTGACCGGAGAACCGCTTGATGTAGGGAAGCGCCTCCACGAGCACCTCGGCTCGGCGGATCCGCTCTTCCATGGTCTCGAGGTGGGCGCTCATGTCGTGTACTCCGCATTGATCCGCACGTAGTCGGCGGTCAGGTCACAGCCCCAGGCGTGGCCCGTGGCGGACCCCGCTCCGAGATCGACGTCAATCTCGATGCGCGGCTCGGCGAGTGCCGCGCTCACCATCGAGAGGTCGGCATCGGTCGGTGCCCCGCGCTCAAACACCGCGGTCCCGGCGATGCTGACCCTGCAGCGGTCCAGGGTGAAGCTGGCGCCGCTGCGCCCCAGCGCCATGACGATGCGGCCCCAGTTGGGGTCACAGCCGTGAACGGCGGTCTTCACCAGTGGCGACACCGCCACGGTGCGGGCGGCGAGGCGGGCGTCCTCCTCGCTGGCCGCTCCGCTCACGCGGACTCGGAAGTGCTTGGTGGCACCCTCGGCGTCGGCGACGATCTGCTCGGCGAGGTCCTCACAGACCTGGAGCAGCGCCCGGCGCAGCCGGTCGAACCCGGGGGTCCCCGGGGTGAGCGGGGGGCCTCCGGCGGCGCCGTTGGCCAGCGCCAGCAGCGTGTCGTTGGTGGAGGTGTCACCGTCCACCGTGATGCTGTTGAAGCTGGAGGTCGCGACCTCTCCCAGCAGCGCCTGCAGGTCCCGACCCTCCACGCGGGCGTCGGTCGTGACCAGCGCGAGCATCGTCGCCATGTCCGGGTGGATCATCCCGGCTCCCTTGGCCATGCCCCCCACCCGGTGCTCGGCGCCGTCGACGCTGAAGGCGGTGCCGGCGACCTTGGGACGCGTGTCGGTGGTCATGATGGCACGGGCCGCCGCGTCACCTCCGCTCCGCGCCAGCGCGTGCGCGGCGGAGCGGATCCCCTCGCTCACCCGCTCCATCGGCAGCGGCCGCCCGATCACCCCGGTGCTGCACACGAGCACCTCCGCCGGGTCGCGTCCCAGAGCTCCGGCGGTCAGCGCGCACATCCGGAGCGCGTCACGGAGGCCCTGGGCGCCCGTGCAGGCGTTGGCGTTGCCGGCGTTCATCACCACCGCGCGGATGGGCGTGCCGCGCTTCAGGGTGAGGTGCGAGATCACCACCGGGGCGGCCCTCACCCGGTTGCGGGTGAAGACGCCGGCCGCGGCGCACGGCCGGTCGCTGGCGATGACGGCGATGTCGTGACGCCGGCCGCCGTCACCGCGAATATCGGCGGCGGCGGCTCCGGACGAGAAGCCCAGGGGAGCGCACACGCCCACCGGAGCCGGGCTCTCCGAGGGCGCGGCGGCCTCGGCCAGCGTCATGCGGCGCGTCTCCCCCGGAAGCGGGCCACGCCGGCGGCGAGCCCCCGGCCTTCCGGCACAGGCCGTCTCCCCGGGATCGAGCTCACGGCCACGGCGAGGCCCCCAGCAGGCCCGCGGTCTCCTCGAACCCGAGCCGGAGGTTGGCCGCCTGGACCGCCTGCCCCGCCCCACCCTTCACCAGGTTGTCCGCGACGACGGTGACCACGGCGACCCCGTCCTGGTCGGTGACGTTGATGGCGGCGACGTTGCTCCCCGTCACCGACTTGGTGGCGGGCGGCCGGTCCGCATAGCGGAGAAACGGGTTGCCGTCACAGAGCTCGCGCATCAGCTCGGTGACGTCGGCGGGGCCGCGCCCGGCCACCGGGCGCAGGTACACGGTCGCCAGGATGCCGCGCGTGACGGGGATCAGGTGGGGCACGAAGGTGAGCCGCACCTCGCGACCCGCTGCCGCCGCGAGCTCCTGCAGCATCTCGCTCTTGTGACGGTGCCCGGACACGCCGTAGGCGCTCACCGACTCGTTGACCTCGGCGAAGTGGTAGGCGAGGGCGGGCGACCGTCCGGCGCCGCTCACGCCGCTCTTGGCGTCGATCGTGATCTCGGTCTCCACCAGGCCCGCGCGCAGAGCGGGGACCGTCGCCAGGAGGCTCGCGGTCGGGTAGCACCCGGGGATGGCGAGGAGATCCGCGCCGGCGATGGCATCGCGGTGCAGCTCGACCAGCGAGTACACGGCCTCCTCGCAGAGATCGGGCGCGGGGTGCTCCACCCCGTACCAGCGGGCGTACGCGAGGGGGTCGCGGAGCCGGAAGTCGGCGCTCATGTCCACCACCACCCTGCCGGCGCTCAGCCACTCCCGGACGTGGGAGGCGGCGACGGTGTGGGGCAGGGCGGCGAAGACGACGTCGGCGTCGCCGGGGTCGACCCCGGCGTCGACCTCGAGTGTGACCCGGCTGCCCGGCACCGCGTCGGAGAAGCGGCGGCCCGCGGCGCCGCGGCCCAGCACCCGGGTGAGCTCGATGCCGGGGTGGCGATCGAGGATCTCGACACACTGGGCCCCGAGGTAGCCGGTGGCCCCGCAGACGGCGGCGCGGACGGTGGCGGGTGCCATGGCGATGGACTATACACGAATCCTGCATTTTTATGCAACGCCGCCCGCTCCCGGGGTCAGGCCGGGGGGGTCGCGACCACCGGGGAGAGGTTGGCGCGGGCCCCCACCCCGATGGCGGCCAGGCCCACCAGCACCGCACCCACGGCGACGCCGTCGAAGAGGTGGGCGGCGCCGAGAGCGCTGTAGAGAAGCGTCCCGAGAGGCTGCAGCCCCGCCGCGAGGGTCGCGTAGAGACCGAGCAGCCGGCCTCGGAGGGCCGCCGGGGCGTCGGTCTGGAGCACGGTCGTGAGGGTGGTGTTGATGGCCACGAAGGCGAGGCTCACCCCGACCAGCGCGGGCAGCGTCCATCCCAACCAGGTGGAGCGGGCCACGGTCGCGAGGCTCAGCGCGTAGAGGGCCCCGCCGCCCACGAGGAGCCGGCGGCGCCCCCTCCCCCTGCCCATCCCGCTCAGCAGCAGGCCGCCGGCGAGCCCACCGATCCCCCCCACGCTGTACATCACCCCCAGCCCGGCCGTGCCCACGTGCAGGTGGCTTCGGGCCAGGACGGGCAGGAACGGCATGTAGGAGACGCCGAGCAGGGCGAGCACGCCTCCCGCCGCCATCACCGCGCGCAGCAGGGGCTCGTGCAGCGCGGCGCCGAAGCCGAAGCGGATGTCGGAGAGCAGCCGGCGCCGCACCGGGCCACCCGGGGGCGCGACGTCGGGGATCACGAGCCAGAGGACGGTGATGGGGGCCAGGTAGGCGATGGCGAGGGCGGCGAAGCAGGCTCCGGGGCCCGCGACCGCGTAGAGCACCCCGGCGAGGGACGGGCCGGCGAGGCGGCAGACGCTCAGCGCCGACGCGGTGAGCGCCATGGCGTTGAGGACGAGGTCGCGCTCGACCAGGTCGGCCACCAGCGCCTGGCCGGTGGGCAGGTCGACCGCGGAGCTGCTGCCGAAGACGACCGCCACGGCGACGATCGCGCCCAGCGTCGCGTGACCGGTGGAGGCCAGCACCGCGAGGGTGCCGGCGCTCGCCCCCAGCACCGATTGGGTGATGAGGAGAATCCGGCGGCGCGGATGGCGGTCGGCGAGCGCGCCGCCCACCAGCGAGAGCGCCACCGAGGGGATCCCGTCGGCGGCGGAGACGACGGCCACCGCGGTCACGCTGCGCGTCTGCGTGTAGACGAAGTAGCCGAGCGCGACCGTCTGCATCCAGGTGGCGAGCAGGACGGGCCATTGGGACATCCAGAGCCAGCGGAAGCTCCGCACGCCGAGCGCGGGCGGGAGCCGGCGCCGGCGCACCTCCGCGGGCGCCGCGTCAGCCGGGGACGTGGCGGGCTCGCGGTCCATGGCGCTCACCCTCCGCGGTCCCCCTCACCGTGCGACCCGGCGCGGCCGGGTCGATGACCGCCACTCCGCGGCTCACTGGTGCACCGCGTCAGGGGCGGTGACCTCCAGCCCGTCGGAGGGGTGCACCAGCCAGGCCCCACCCGTCGCCCCCGCCGCGGCCACCGCGGCGGCGCAGGCCGCGGCCGCGGGCCGCTCGACCAGCGCGATGATGCTCCCGCCGAAGCCGGCCCCGGTGAGCCGAGCCCCGTGGCAGCCGCGCACTCCACGAGCGGCCGCGACCATGGAGTCGAGCAGGCGCGTGCTCGCGCCGCAGTCGCGGCGCAGCGAGAGGTGGCTCTCGTTCATGAGCCGCCCCAGGGCCGCGGGGTCCGCCGCACGCAGAGCGCCCACCGCCTGGTCGGTGCGGCGGGTCTCGGTGGCGATGTGCCGGCCCGCCGGCCGCAGGTCGGGGCTCAGCTCCTCCCAGCGATCGCCGATCTCCTGGCACGCGGCCACCCCGAGGGCGGTGCACGCGCCCTCCGCCGCCCGGCGCAGCGATCGGTACTCGCCGCCGCCGACATCGTGCCTCTCCCCGCTCGCGACCACGAGGAGCGAGATCCGCGGCCAGGGCCACACCACCCTCCAGCGATCGTGCGCCGCGCAGTCGAGGATCAGCACCGAGCCTCCGCGGCTGTGCACCAGGGCGCGCTGGTCCAGCTCGCCGCAGGGGACGCCGGCCACGTCGCGCTCGGCGGCGAGCGCGACGCCGACGAGGTCCTCCGCCGTCACCCACAGGTGCTGCAGGCGCAGGATCGCGACCACGGCGGCGGTCACCACCGCGGCCGATGAGCTGAGGCCCGCGGAGGCGGGGAGATCACCGGTGACGGCCATCTCCAGCGGCGGGACCTCCACGCCCCGGCGCTGGAGCGCCACCGCGGCCGCGAACAGCCGGTCGCCGACGTCGCCCGCCATCTCCGGCGCGTCGCGCTGCACGCAGGTCCCCAGACCGGCGGCACGCCAGTGCCCGTCTCGCGAGCGCCGCACGCTCACGGCGAGCCCCAGGTCGATCGCCATGCAGGCGACCCGCCCGCCGACGTAGTCGATGTGATCGCCGATCAGCGTCACCCGGCCGGGGGACGCTCCGACCGATGCCTGGTCGCCGGGGCCCAGCGCCGCCTCGAGGGCCGTGCGCGCCGCGTCCTCCGGCCCCCGGGGCCCGTCAGGCGCCTCGGGCACCGGCCCGGACCCGTTCGGCGGGGCGCAGGCCTCGCACCGCGATGTGGCGGTGCCGCGCCCTCTCGATGTTGACCGCGGCGCCGATCAGCGCCAGGTGGGTGAACGCCTGCGGATAGTTCCCGAGCAGCTCCCCCGTCTGCGTGTCGACCTCCTCCGACATCAGCCCCACCCCCGAGCCGAATCCCAGCAGCTGCTCGAAGCGGCGCTCGGCCCTCTCCACGTCGCCGATGTGGGCCAGGGCGTCCACCAGCCAGAAGGAGCAGAGCAGGAAGGCTCCCTCCTCCCCGTGGTCGACGCCGTCGTCCATCTGGTCGGGACGGTACCGGCTCACCAGCGAGCCGTGGCCGAGGAGGCGGTCCACGGTCCTGACCGTGGAGACGATGCGGGGGTCGCGATCGGCGAGGAAGCGCACCTGGCTCGCCCGCAGCAGGGCGGCGTCGATCGTCCTGCCACCGAGCGTCTGGGTGAAAGCGCCGAGGCGGCGGTGGTATCCCTCCTCCGTGACGCGACGGTGGATGGCCCGGCGCGCCTCCTCCCACCTCTCCCGGTCGCAGCGCAGGTCGAACCTCTCCGCGATGCGCAGGCCGCGGTCGACGGCCACCCAGCACATCATCTTGCTGTACGTGTACTGGAGCTCCTGGCCACGGCTCTCCCAGATGGAGGCGTCGGGCCGTTCCCAGCCGGCGATGGCGAGATCGACGACGTCGCGCAGCTCCCGCCACAGCGCCTGCCCCACCTCGCCGCCGAAGCGCGCGTAGAGGTACGCGCTGTCGAGAAGCTCCCCGTAGACGTCGAGCTGGAGCTGGTCGACCGCGCCGTTGCCGATGCGCACGGGCCGTGAGCCCCGGTAGCCGGCCCAGTGATCGAGCGTCTCCTCGGTGGCGCGCCGGCCACCGTCCACGCGGTAGAGGTTCTGCACCGCCGCACCACTGCCGATGCCGGTGCGGCGCAGCCACTGGAAGAATCCGTGCGCCTCCTCGCCCAACCCGAGCTGGAAGAGGGCAAAGAGGGTGAAGGAGGCGTCGCGGAGCCAGGTGAACCGGTAGTCCCAGTTGCGCCTGCCGCCGATCGCCTCCGGGAGTGAGGTGGTGGGAGCGGCCACGATGGCCCCGGTGGGCGCGTAGGTCATGAGCTTGAGGGCGAGCGCCGAGCGCCAGACCGGCTCGGGATACGCGCCCGTGTAGCGCACCCTCCCGATCCACCGCCACCAGAAGGCGACCGTCTCGCGGAGAAGGTGCCGGGCCCGCTCCACCGTCCAGGTGCTCTCCGAGGTGGTGCAGCCGGCATTGGCGTGCTGGCAGCGCAGCGAGAGGGCGACCGCGTCCCCGGTGCGCAGCGTGAACGTGGATCGGGGCCCGGCCATGTCGGCGGTGGAGACGACGCAGAAGTGCAGGCCGTCGTGGTCAGCGTGGAAGCGCCGCCCCTCGGCGCGGAAATCGGCGGCGGAGCGCCCGTAATCGGGCTGGGGCAGCAGGTGCTGCTCCATGGTCACCCGTCCCGCCAGGCAGTCGACGATGCGCACGAGGCGCGCCCGGCGGTGGGGGCGGGCGTGGTGCTCGAGGGTCCCCTCGTCGATGGGCATGAAATCACTGACCTGGACCAGTCCGGTGGGCGTCTGGAAGAGGGTGCGCAGGACGTTGCTGCGATCCTCGTAGCGCTGATGGGCGCGGAAGGTGCCCCGCGGGCGGAGCTGCCAGTACCCGCCGCGGCGCGCGTCGAGCACGCGCCCGAAGAGGGACGGCGAGTCGAAGCGGGGCAGGCAGCACCAGTCGATGCTCCCGTCCACCCCCACCAGCGCGGCGCTGCGGCAGTCCCCGATCAGGGAGTAGGCGGAGAGGGGGAGGTATCCCCCGGCGCGCTCGGCTCCCGCGATCATCCGGCGGCGGCCGTGTCGTCGGGGGGCAGCTCGAAGCAGGTCCGGGCGCCCGTGTGGCACGCGGGGCCGGTGGGCCGCACCCGGAGAAGGAGGGCGTCACCGTCGCAGTCGACCCGCACCTCGAGCACCTCCATGGCGTTGCCGCTCTCCTCTCCCTTGACCCAGAGACGGCCGCGGCTGCGGCTGTGGAAGGTGGCTCGCCCGGTGGTGAGGGTGGCCTCCCAGGCCTCGCGGTCCATGTGCGCCACCATCAGCACCGCGGAGCTCGCCGCATCCTGGACCACCGCGGTGACGAGGCCCCGGCTCCAGTCCGGGTGGCGTCCCGCCGGGGCGACGGGCACGGCGACCGACCCCTCAGCCGGCATCGGCCTCCCCCCTCCGCGGGGCGCGTCGCAGCCCGGCCCCGAGGCTGACCATGCCGCCGGGCGACGTCACTCGCACCTCCACCCGTCCATGCTCTCCCAGTGTCGCTGCCGGACCGGGTGAGGTTACCCCAGCCAGGCGCCCCGTCGCCGCGCGCGGGCGCGGGTCCGGTCGCGGCGAGCCCGATGCCGTGGCGGGGGGCGCCGCCCCGGGTGCCCTCAGAGGCGGACCTCGACACCGTGGGCGCGCAGGTAGCGCTTGGTCTCGGGGATCGGATGGATGCCATCGTGGAAGATCGAGGCGGCCAGGGCCGCGTCGGCCCCAGCCTCCGCCAGCACGGCGCGGAGGTGCTCGGGCTCGCCGGCCCCCCCGCTCGCGATCACGGGCACGCCGACGGCGGCGCTCACCGCCCGGGTGAGGGCGAGGTCGTATCCGTCCCGGGTCCCGTCGCGGTCCATGCTGGTCAGGAGGATCTCGCCGGCGCCGCGGCCGGCCGCCTCCGCGACCCAGGCCAGCGCGTCCCGTCCGGTGTCGCGCCGCCCTCCGTGGGAGAAGACGTGCCACCCGGCCGCGTCGCGGCGGGCATCCACGGCCACCACCACGCACTGCGCGCCGAACCGTTCCGCCGCCTCCCCGATCAGCGCGGGCCTCTCCAGCGCCGCGGTGTTGAGCGACACCTTGTCGGCGCCGCTGCGCAGCATCCGGTCGATGTCATCGAGGCCGCGCAGGCCCCCCCCCACCGTGAGGGGGATGAACACCGAATCGGCGGTGCGGCGCACCGCGTCAAGGAGGATCTCACGCCCCTCGCTGCTCGCCGTGATGTCGAGGAAGACCAGCTCGTCGGCCCCATCGCGATCGTAGGAGGCGGCGAGCTCGGCGGGGTCGCCCGCGTCGCGGAGGTCCACGAAGTGGACGCCCTTGACCACCCGCCCATGATCCACGTCGAGGCAGGGGATCACCCGCTTCGCCACGCTCATCCCGCCGCTCCCCCCGTCCGCGGCACGGTCATCCGAACCTGAGGAGCGCAGCCCGAAGATCGAAGCTGCCCTCGTAGATCGCCCGGCCGACGATGCAGCCGGCGGCCCCCGCCCCGTCGAGGCGCGCGGCGTCGTCCACGCTGGTCACGCCGCCGCTGGCGATGACCGGACCCGGGAAGGCGCGCGCCGCGGCGGCGATGCCCTCCAGGTCGGGGCCCTCGAGCATCCCGTCGTGGGCGACGCTCGTCCGGATGAGCCCGGCCACCGGCCACTCCCGCCAGATGGCGACGTGCTCCCTCTCGCTCCCCGCCGGCTCCGTCCAGCCCTGGGCCTGGGCCACCCCGCCACGGACGTCGAGGGAGACCAGGCAGCGCCGGGGCAGCGCCTGGCAGATGGCGCCGCCCAGCTCCGGCTCGCGCAGCGCCACGCTTCCGAGGACCACGTAGGCCGCGCCCGCCGCGAGCCAGGCCTCGGACGCCTCCCGGGTGCGCACGCCGCCCCCCACCTCGACCTCGATGCCGGCGGCCACCGCCAGCACCCGCCGCACCGCGGCCCCGGAGGCGGGGTCCGGCGCGCCGCGGGCCGCGTCCAGGTCGACCACGTGAAGCCGGCGAGCGCCGGCCTGGAGGAGCCGCTCCGCGACGCGGGCGGGGTCCTCCTCGTACACGCGCTCGCGCGCGTAGTCGCCCTGGAGGAGGCGGACACAGCGACCCCGTCGGACGTCGATGGCGGGGATGACGAGCATCGGCCGGCCCGGCTCAGCGCGCGCTCTCGGGCGCGGCCGGTGCGAGCGCGGAGCCCGCAGCGCACGCCGCCACCAGCCTGGCGTAGATGCCCAGTCCGGCCGCACCGCTCTTCTCCGGGTGGAACTGGGTGCCGGCGACGCTGCCGGTCCGGCAGACCGCCGCGAGCTCGCCGCCGTGATCGACCGTCGCCACGACGGCCTCGGTGCCCGCGTCCGCCGCGTACGAGTGGACGAAGTAGCACCACGCCCCCTCCTCCACCCCCTGGAGCAGGGGATCGGGACGGAGGATGTGCAGCCGGTTCCAGCCCATGTGGGGGACCTTGAGCCCGGGCGCGGCGATCCGGGTCACGCGCCCGGGAAGCAGCCCCAGGCCGCTGCCGCCCTCACCCTCGTCACTTTCCTCGAAGAGGAGCTGAAAGCCGAGGCAGACGCCGAGCACGGGGCGGGCCCGCCGCGCCGCCTCGCTCACCGCCTCCCCGAGCCCGGTGGACCGCAGCAGGGCCGCGGCGGGAGCGAACGCTCCCACCCCCGGGAGCACCACCCCGTCGCAGCCCGCGACCTCGTCCGGGTCCGGGGTGATGACGGCCGTCGCCCCCGCCCGCTCCAGCGCCCGCTCCACGCTGCGCAGGTTGCCCACCCCGTAGTCGACGACCGCCACGCGCGCGCCGTCTCCGGGTCGCGCTCCGCTCACAGCACCCCCTTGGTGGAGGGCACATCACCGCCCACCACCTGGAGGGCGTCGCGAAGGGCGAGTCCCAGCGCCTTGAAGGCCGCCTCCGCCATGTGGTGCAGGTTCACGCCGCGCAGCAGGTCGAGGTGCAGGGAGATCCCACCCGCCTGCACCAGGCCGGCGACGAACTCGTGCAGCACCTGGACCTCGAAGTCGTTGATGCGGCCCTCGAGCGAGGCCATCTCCCACTCGAGGTGGGGACGGTTGGAGAGATCGAGGGCGCAGCGCACCAGGGACTCGTCGAGGGGCGCGTAGGCGTGGCCGAAGCGGCGGATCCCGGTGCGATCGCCGAGCGCCCGGCTGACCGCGGCGCCCAGGGCGAGCCCGCAGTCCTCGACCAGGTGGTGGGAGTCCACCTCGGTGTCGCCGGCGCCGCGCAGGGTCACGTCCATGCCGCTGTGGCGGACCAGCGATTCGAGCATGTGGCGGAAGAAGGGGAGCGGCACCTCGATGTCGGCCCTGCCGCGCCCGTCCAGCTCCACGGTGGCGGAGATCTGCGTCTCCCGGGTCACCCGCTCCTCGCTGCCCGTCCTGCTCACCCGCTCGCCTCCATGCGCAGCCGGATCGCGCGCTCATGACCGCGCAGCCCCTCGGCCTCGGCAAGGATGCACGCAGACGGAGCCAGGGCGTCGAGCTCCTCGACGGACAGGTCCACGAGCGACGGCCAGCGCTGGAAGTCCATGACCGAGAGCGGTCCCCGGTGCCGTGCCGCCCCCCCGGTGGGCAGGGTGTGGTTGGGACCGGCGATGTAGTCGCCCATCGACACCGGTGAGCGCCGCCCGACGAAGACGGCGGATGCGGTGTGGGGGCGGTCGCGGAGCGCCTCGGCCGCCTCCCCCTGCAGCGAGAGGTGCTCGGCGGCGAACCGGTTGGCGAGGAGGTAGGCGTCCTCCAGCGACGGGGTCACGACCACCGCCCCGTGGCGCCCCGCGGCGGCGGCGATGATGCCCTGGCGGGCGGCGTTCGCCGCCTCCGAGGAGAAGGCGTCGGCGACGTCCTTGGCGAGCGCGCCGTCGTCGGTGAGGCAGACCGCCCAGGCCAGCGGATCGTGCTCCAGCTGGGAGACGAGGTCGGCGGCGATCAGCAGCGGGTCCGCTCCGTGCGACGCGATCACCACGATCTCGCTCGGGCCCGCCACTCCGTCGATGCCCACCTCGCCATAGACCGCTCGCTTGGCGAGCGTCACGAAGAGGTTGCCGGGACCGGTGATCTTGTCGGCGGCCGCGATCGACGCCGTCCCGTAGGCGAGGGCTCCGATCGCCTGGGCGCCCCCCACCGCGTGCACCTCGGCCACCCCCAGGTGGTGGGCCGCCGCCAGCACCAGCGGGTGGACCTCGCCGTCGGGCCCCGGCGGGGAGCAGATGGCGATCTCGGCGACCCCGGCCACCTGGGCGGGGATGACGTTCATCAGCACGGTGCTGGGATAGGCGGCGCGCCCCCCCGGCACGTAGCAGCCCGCGCGGTTCAGGGGGAACGGCCGGATGTGGGCGCCGGGGGTGCCGCGGAGGGCGGTGTCGAGCTGGTGCCGGTGGACCTCGCGGATGCGCGCGGCGGCGGCGATCAGGGCCTCGCGAACCGGCGCCGCCGCCGTCTCCCACGCGTGGCTCAGCCGGCTCGCGTCCACCCGGGTGGCGGCGACCTCGACACGGTCGAGGCGTGCGGTCCAGCGCCGCACCGCGGCGTCCCCCTCCCCGCGGACGTCGGCGAGGATGGTCGCGACCACGCGCTCGGCGGCGACCGGGAGGTCGAACCACCGCCCGAGCGGCCCGGCGGTCTCGGCGTCGAGCACCACCTCCCCCCGGCGCCGCTCCCGGCGCACCTGCTCCCACCACTGCTCCGGGCCGGGCGAGCTGAGACGGATGGGAGGCGTCATGCGCCGAGCGGCTGCCGGGCCGCCCCCCCCGCCACCACACCGCGCAGGGCGGCGGCCAGGCGGGTGACGGCCGCGCTCCGGGTCTTGAGCGAGGCCTGGTTGACGATCAGCCGGGCCGTGGAGCGACCCGCCTCGGCGATCTCGACCAGGTGGTTGGCGCGCAGAGTGGCGCCGGTCGCGGTGATGTCGACCACGGCGTCGGCGAGCCCCACGGCGGGGGCCAGCTCCACCGAGCCGTGAAGCTTGATCAGCTCGGCCGCGACACCCACGGAGTCGAAGAAGCGCCGGGCCGAGACCGGGTACTTGGTGGCGGCGCGCAGCGGCTGCGGCCAGCGCCCCTCGGCGAGGGGAGAGCCCTCGGGTGCCGCCAGCACCAGCCTGCAGCCGCCGAAGTCGAGGTCGAGCAGCTCGTAGCAGTCGCGCGACGACTCCCAGAGGACGTCCTTGCCGACGATCCCCGCGTCGCACGCGCCCATCTCCACGTAGACCGGGACGTCGGTGGGACGCACCCGCACCAGGGTGGTGTCGCCGTCGACGGCGAGGAGGTGACGGTCGAGCCGGCGGGGATCGACCCGAGCGACCCCGGCGGCGGCGAGCAGCGAGCAGGCCTCCTCGAAGAGAGCCCCGGCCGGGAGCGCGATGCGCAGGGTGTGCCGGGCCGCGGTCGCGCCGCTCACCGCCCGCCCTCGCCGGCGGCCGCCGCGAGCAGGCCCTCGAGGCCGGTCCCGGAGTGGGGGTGCCAGCGCCAGCGCAGGGTGCCGGTGCTGTCGACGCGGGCGGAGCGCGACGCGGCCCCCGGCCCCACCGCGTGCGCCGAGCCGCCCGGTGACGTGGGGGGTGGCGCCTCGGCGGCACCCTCCGCCCCGCCCCCGTCGGGAGTCGGCGTCAGCTCGCTGGCCACCGCGACACCCGCCGCGCGCAGGCGTGCCGCGGCGGCCAGCGCCTCCCGCTCCCGGCCCGGCGCGTGGCCGAGACGGAGGAGGGGACGGCGACCGTTCTCCCCCGAGGACCGGAGGAGTGCGTCGCAGCAGCGATCCACGTGGAGCACGACCCCGGTGGCCGGGGCCTCGAGGCCGAAGGCGCCCAGCAGGCGGTCGTAGCGACCCCCGCTGCCCAGGGGGAAGCCGAGGTCGGCACTGAACAGCTCGAAGGTCGGTCCCGTGTAGTAGTCCCAGTCGCGGACCGCCCCCAGGTCGAGGTGCACCCGCTCGGTGATCCCGTGCGCCGCGAGCAGGTCCCAGAGCCGGCCCAGCTCGGCGAGGACGCGGTGGGGCTCCGGGTCGGTGAGCTGCGCGCCCGCTCGGTCGAGCAGGTCGCGATCGCCCCTCAGCGTGGGGAACGCGAGCAGGAGCTCCTTCTCGGCGGCGCCCGCCTCCGAGCCCTCGAGCGCCTCCTCGACCGCCACCAGGTCGCGGTGGCGCAGGGCGGCGGCGACGCGCGCCCGGGACCCCGCGTCGAGGCGGGCGGCGGCGAGGAGCGAGGGGATGAAGTCGGCGTGACCCACGTCGATCTGCACCCCGGGGAGGCCCCCCGCCTCGAGCGCGGCGGCCGCCACCGCCACACACTCCGCGTCGGCCTCCAGGCCGGCGTGACCGATCAGCTCGCAGCCGGCCTGCATCGCCTCCCGCCGCCTGCCCCCCAGCGGCGGGCGGTTGAAGAGGACCGGGCCCGCATAGGAGAGGCGGAGCGGGAAGCGGCCCCCCTGGAGCTGGCCGGCGACCACCCGGGCGACGCTGACCGTCCGCTCCCCGACCAGGGCGAGCAGGGAGCCGTCGCCGTCCATGAACCGAAAGAGGTCGGCCTGGCGTCCGCCGCCGATGCCGGCCGCGACGGTCTCCAGCGGCTCCACGAGCGGCGTCGCGATGTACTCGTATCCCCAGGCGGCGAACGTGTCGAGGAAGGCGTCGGTGACCTCGCGCCGCCGCTCAGCGGCGGGGCCGACCCAGTCGCTGAAGCCGCCGGCGCGGCCTCGTGTCGGCCCCTGGAGCACGCTCATCGTGCGCGGAGTCTAGCGGCGGGCCCGGGGGCCGCCGCCTCGGCGCCGATCCCGCCGAGGCTCGCCCCCCGCGCGGCCGGCCGCGCGACCCTGCGGCCTCAGTACTGATCCTCCGGGCGTTCGTCGTCGTCGAGGTCCTCGCGCTCGACGGCGTCGAGCGAGGCGGCCTCGTCGAAGTCGTCATCGGCGGCGAGGGCCTCCGCCTCCTCGGGGGCCGCGGCCTCGTCCTGGCCGTCCTCCTCGCCCTCCTCACCCCCGAGGTCCCGCTCGGCGAGCAGCGACTCCTTGGCGTACGGGCGGAACTCCTCCCGCCGCTGCCGGCTCACCGGGAAGGACGAGCGGCGGGCGTTCTCCGCGGACTGGAAGATCTCGCGGATGATGATCTCGATCTGCTTCTCGTCCACCCGCGTGATCGCCGCCGTGTAGCGGTTGCCGGTGGAGATGAGGGGGACCAGGCGCCGCGCGATCTTGCTGTCGACCTCGCCGAGCACCACTCCGCGGGCGGTCTGCGCCTGCAGCCCCCCGTCCTGGAGGTGGAGCTCGACGGTGTCCCCGGGCACGACCGACGCCACCACGCCCGACCTTGGCGTGTGGAGCACCGTGATGGCACTCTTGCCGGGCTCCTCGGCGAACAGGTCGACGTCGATGGCCGCCCCGGTCCCGGCCAGCCTCTCCCGGCTGCTCAGGAGAGCCTCGAGCTTGCGCACGTTCTTCTGGGCGATCAGGTTCATGGCGTTGAGCTCGAGGGCGCGGCCGTAGGCCTCCAGGGCCTGCTGGGGGTCGCCCAGCTCGACCAGGGCCTTGCCGATGCGATTCCAGGAGTCCTCGTCGTCACCGTGGCGCTCGACGAGAGAGCGGTTGATCGCCAGGGCATCCTGCCACCGGCTCTCCAGGGCGGCCTGGATCGCCTCCTCGGCATACATGCTGCGCGGCTTGACACGTTCGGCTTCGGCCACCGACGAACTCCCGATCAGCGTGGACACGTCTCCCGGCGCGCTCCTCCGGAGCATCTTGGCAGCGCTCGGGGTCCGCTATGATACCGGCTCAGTGCGGCGCATCTGTTCGACAGGCTTTCCACGGGCCCAGGACGCTCGGTGACCCGGGTCATCGCCATCGCCAACCAGAAGGGGGGCGTCGGCAAGACCACCACCGCCGTCAGCCTGGCCGCGGGCCTCGCCGACGCCGGGGCGCGGGTGCTCGCGATCGACCTCGATCCCCAGGGCCACCTGACCATCAACATGGGTGTGCGGAGACCCGACGAGCTCGAGGTCACCGTGTACAACATCCTGACCGAGCCGGCGACGGAGGCCTCCGAGGCGCGGTTGCACTCCGATCCCATCGGCCTGGACTTCCTCCCCGCCAACATCGAGCTGTCCGGCGCCGAGCTCCAGCTCGTCACGGAGTTCGGGCGCGAGTCGGTGCTGCAGGAGAAGCTCGCCCCGCTCCTTCCCGACTACGACTTCGCCGTGATCGACTGCCCACCCTCGCTCGGCCTGCTGTGCGTCAACGCCCTGGTGGCGGCCACCGAGGTGATCATCCCCCTCCAGTGCGAGTACTTCGGCATGAAGGGGATGCAGCAGCTGCAGCACACGATCGACCGCGTCCGAGCCAAGCTCAACCCCCACCTCACCATCGCGGGGATCCTCCCCACCATCTACAAGCCCCGCACCCTGCACAGCCAGGAGGTGCTGGAGCTGGTCAAGGAGCGCTACGGAGCCCAGGTCTACGACCTGCGCATCGATTCGTCCATCCGCTTCGCGGAGACGCCGCTGGCCGGCCTCTCCATCCTCCAGTACGCGCCGGACTCCGCGGGCGCGCGCGCCTACCGCACCCTGGCCCGCACCGTGATGGCGGCGGGCGGCGAGGGCGGCGGCGAGCCGTCGGGCGAGACGGCGACGGCCGGGGTGCCCGGCGGGAAGCCGTGATGCCGGGATTTCGCCGCGTCCAGCTGCGCGGCTCGGACGAGCTCTTCCGGAGCACCGACGAGGCCGCCGGCAAGGAGGCCGATCTCCCCGCTCCGGCGGTGCATCCGGTCCCGGCCGCGCCGGGGCACGAGCTGCGCTCGGTCCGGCTCACCACCGAGGAGGTGGAGCTGCTGGCCGACGCCGTGCAGCACCTGAAGTTTCCGGGCAAGACGCCGGCGCGGCCCTCGATCGGCGACTTCGAGCGCCTGGAGGCGCTGCGCCAGAAGCTCCTCGGCTCCCTCTGACCCGCGACCCCGGCTCCCGCTTCTGCTAGGTTCGCGGGCGATGGTGATCGGCGCTCTCGTCCTCCAGCTTCAGGTGCCGGAGAGCGAGTCGCTCAAGGCCAAGCGCCAGGTCGTCCGCTCCCTGGCGGCGCGTCTGCGCCGCACCTTCAACGTCGCGGTGGCCGAGGTGGGTGACCTGGATCTCTGGCAGGCTGCGCGGCTGGGCGTGGTCTGCGTCTCGACGGACAGCCGCCACGCCGACGAGATGTGCCAGAAGGTGCTGAGCTTCGTCGCGGGCGAGACCGAGGCCATCCTGACCCGGTCCACCTTCGAGATACTCCACCTGTGAGCGCGGAGCCGCACGTCCGGACCGTGAGCCTGGACGCGGCCGCCGGACGGTGGACCCTGGCGGCGGCCGTGCTCGGATCCGGCATGGCCTTCCTCGACTCCACGACGGTGACCGTCGCGCTCCCCGCCATCGGCCGCCAGCTGGGCGGCGGGCTGGCGCTCCTGCAGTGGGTCATCGCCGGGTACCTCCTCGCGTTCGGCGCCCTGGTGCTGACGGGAAGGGCGCTCGCCGGCGCCATCGGTGGCGATCGGGCCTTCCTCATCGGGGCCGCGGCCTTCGGGGCCACCTCGGCCCTCTGCGCCGCGGCCCCGGCGGCGGGCGTGCTGGTGGTGGCACGCCTGCTCCAGGGGGCCTCCGCGAGCCTGCTGGCCCCCGCGTCCTTCGCCGTGGTCGCGTCCGCCTTCGCCCCCGAGGATCGCGGCCGGGCGGTGGCCCTCTGGGCCGGCGTCGCGGGTGCCGCCACGGTGGCCGGCCCCCTGGTCGGGGGCATCCTCGTCGATCACGCCGGCTGGAGCTGGGTGTTCTGGATCAACGTGCCCCTGGCCCTCGCCGCGGTGATCGCCGGGATCCGCTTCGTCCCGGCCCGCCAGGTGCGGCGGAAGCCGCTCGGGGAGAGCCTGGACCTGGGCGGTGCCGGAACGTGCCTGCTCGGGCTCGGGCTCCTCGCGTACGGCGTGATCGAGGGTCCATCGCTCGGGTTCCACCGTCTGCGGGTGCTCGGATCGCTGGCCGCCGGCGTCCTCCTCCTGGTGGCGTTCACGGTGCTGGAGGCCCGCCGGGAGCATCCCATGCTCCCCCTTCACCTCTTCCGCATCCGGGAGTTCGCGGTCGCCAGCCTGACCACTCTCCTCGTCTACGCGGCCCTGACCGCGGCCCTGCTCCTCGCCGTCCTCGAGCTCCAGGAGGTCGCCGGATACACCGCGCTGGGCTCCGGGGCCGCCCTGGTCCCGGTGACGCTTCTGATCCTGCTCTCCCCCCGGATCGCCCGCGCCCTCGCGTGGGCGGAGCCGCGCCGCCTCATGGTGACCGGAGCGCTGCTGGCCGCGCTCGGCGCCCTCCTCCTGGTGCGGGTGTCGGCGGGCGCCTCCTACTTCGGGGCGGTGCTCCCCGCGTGCGTGGTCCTGGGCCTCGGCCTCGCCGTCACGGTGGCGCCGCTCACCTCGACGGTGCTGGGGTCCGTCCCCTCGGTCCGGGCCGGGGTGGCCTCCGAGGTGAACAGCATGGTGGCGAGGCTCGCCGGGCTCGCCGGGGTGGCGGCGATCCCCGTCGCCGCCGGGCTCGGCGCCCGGCCCGCCGGCGGTGCCGCCTTCACCTCCGGCTTTCACCGCGCCATGGTGGTGGCGGCGGTGCTCTGCGTCGCCGCGGCGGCGGTGGCGCTCCTGGGCTTGCGCTCCAGCCCCGGCGACGGGGCCGCGGCGTGAGGCCGTCGGGGGCCGGCACGGCGAGCCTCATCGCCGCGTTCGCGGAGCACGCCGGGCTCACCCTGGACCCGTTCCAGGTGGAGGCCATCGACAAGCTGGAGCGCTCGCGCGGAGTGCTGGTGAGCGCGCCCACGTCCAGCGGGAAGACCCTCATCGCGGAGTATGCGATCTGGCGATGCCTGGCCGCCCCGCCCCCGCTGCGCCGCCCGGCCGGGACCCCGGACGCCGTCATCTACACCACCCCGCTCAAGGCGCTCTCGAATCAGAAGTTCCGCGACCTCGGCCTGCGCTACGGTGCGGCCGGCGTCGGACTCGTCACCGGCGAGCACACCGTCAACGACGGCGCTCCGGTGGTGGTCATGACCACGGAGATCCTCCGCGACATCCTCTACGACGATCCGGGGCGGATGGATCGCGTGGGCGACGTGATCCTCGACGAGATCCACTACATCGACGATCACCCGCGGGGCACGGTCTGGGAGGAGGTGATCATCGAGACGCCCCCGCACGTCCGCATCACGGGACTGTCGGCGACCATCAGCAACGTTGACGAGGTGGCCGATTGGATGAGCGGCCTCCGCGGCGAGATCGCCGTGGTGACACGGACCGAGCGGCCGGTGGCGCTCGAGCTGTGGCTCTGCTTCGGCCAGCAGCTCCATCCACTCTTCGATGAGGCCGGGCGGGTGGAGCGAAGGACCCTCGAGCAGGCGCAGAACCTGAGCGTCGCGGACCTGAGGCTCCGCTACGCGCGTCGCGCTCCGGAGAACGATCTCCTCACGGTCATCGAGCTCCTCCGTTCACGGCGGATGCTCCCCGCGATCTACTTCATCTTCTCGCGGCGCGGCTGCAGGGAGGCGCTGTCCCGATGCGCCGTCCACGGCATCGACCTCACCGGCCCCGATGAGAAGGCGGAGGTGGACGCCGAGATCGACCGCCGCATCGACTCCATCGCCGACCCGGACGAACGCAGCGTGTTTCTCGAGGCCGTGGACACCCGGCTGCTGCGCCGGGGGGTCGCCATGCACCACGCGGGGATGCTGCCGTCGGCGAAGGAGACCGTGGAAGCCCTCTTCCAGCGGGGGCTCGTCAAGGTGGTGTTCGCCACCGAGACCCTCTCCCTGGGGCTCAACATGCCGGCACGCGCGTGCGTCGTGTCGTCGTTCACCAAGTTCGACGGCACCGGCTTCCATCCGCTGACCTCCGCCGAGCTCACCCAGCTGATGGGCCGGGCCGGCCGGCGTGGGATCGACAGCGTGGGGCACGGCATCATCCTGAAGGAGGCGGACGTTGACGTCCGCGACATCTACGACGCCGCCATCGGCGGCGAGATGAGCGTGGACTCCAAGTTCGCCCCGACCTACGGCATGGTGCTGGCGCTGCTGACCACCCGCAGCCTGGAGCACGCGGAAGCGCTCCTGGATCGTTCCTTCGGGCAGTACCAGGCGGTGCGCCGCAGCGAGCACTGGGTGCAGCGGCGGACCAACCTCGAAGAGCTGCGTGACGATCTGCTCCGGCGCAGGTTCCGGCACCCCCGGCAGGCATGCACCGAGGCGACGCTGAGCCGGCATCTCACCCTGGCAGCGCAGGTCGAGGCTCTGGATGGCGAGCTCCGCCGGGCCCGGCGCCAGCAGTGGCGCGATGGCCGTTCGGGACGCTACGGGGGCCGCTCCGCCGATCCCGGAGGGCGCCTGGAGGCGATGCGCCGCACCGTCAGGGCGGCGCGCGCGCGCCTCGAGCAGAGCCCCTGCCGGAGCTGCCCCCTGCTCGGCGAGCACCGCGCTCACCGCCGGCAGACCGAGGAGGTCGCGGACACGCTGGAGAGGGGGGAGGAGGAGCTCCGCTCGGCCCGGGGCCGCTACCGGCGCGAGCTCCGGGCGCTGCGCGCGGTGCTCCACGAGGCCGGCTTCCTGCAGGGCGACCGGCCCACGGAGCTGGGTCTCCTCGCCGAGGGTCTCTTCGGCGAGAGCGCGCTGGTGGTCGCGGACGCGATCCAGGAGGGATGGCTGGCGGGGCTCGCGCCGGCGGAGCTCGTCGCGGTGCTGACCATGCTGGTCGCCGAGGACCGCGGCCGCGAGCGCGGGCAGCCGGCGCGCCGCCACTGGCCGACCCGGGCGGTCGAGCAGGGATACCGGCGGCTCCGCTCCGACCTGCAGCGTCTCGGCTCCATCGAGGAGCGGCACGGCCTGGCGACGCTGCGCCCGCTCTCGCTGGACTTCGTGACCGGCGCCCACCAGTGGGCCTCGGGAGCGCCGCTCGCGGACATCGAGGTGCCGCCCGGCGCCGACCTCGGAGACCTGGTCAAGGCGGTGAAGAACCTCTACTCGCTGCTCCGCCAGATGGAGCAGGCGCTGCGCGACCATCCGCTGCTGGCGCTGGTCCGCCGCGCCCGCGCCTCGATCGAGCGCGATCTGATCCTCCGCATCTGAGGCGGGCGGCGCCGGCCCGCCCGGACGCCCCCCCGCCGGCGTCGCGCCGCGGGCGCGACTGGGGTACGCTCGGATCCGTGGAGGACCGCGACGCCCGCCACCCCGCGCGCCGCCTGCGCCGCCTCCTGACCGAGCTCAGCCCCGAGCTCGAGCCGTCGCACGCCGGCGAGCCGGGGGTGCCGGGTGCGGAGGAGGTCATCGGGGGCGCTCACGGGAACACGCCCCAGGGGCGCGACGCAGAGCCCTGCGGCGCCGGGTGGGACACCGTCTTCGAGGAGGAGGACGCCCCGGGAGCCGGGGACCGCGGCGCGCGCTCGCAGGGGGTGCTGCGGCACGTGCGGGCGCGGACCCTGCTGGCGGGAGCCGCGAGCGTGGCGCTGGTCGCCGCCGCCGCCCACGTGCTGACCCAGGGCACCAGGGCGGCCGCGCCCGCACCGCCCGTCCCGCGTGCGGCGCCGAGCTCGCCACCCGCGCCGGCCGAGGCCGCCTACAGCGCCCCCTCGGCTCGCCTGGACGCCTCCCTCGCGTACGACCCGGCCACCCGCACCGTGCTCCTCTACGGAGGTCTGGTCTTCCGCGGCAACCCGCAGGAGAGCGCGCTCTCCGACACGTGGAGCTGGACTGGGCGGCGCTGGAACCGGGAGAGACCGAGGGTCTCTCCGCCGCCCCTGACCGGGGCCCTGCTCGGCTACGACCCCCGCAGCGAGACTCTCGTGCTGACGGGTGGGGAGACGTCCGACGCCCGAGGGCTGGTGCCCAACTTCACCACCTGGACGTGGGACGGCAGCACCTGGTCGTCCGACCCGGCGGCGACGCTCCCCCCGGGGGACTGGCCCAGCGCCCTCGCCACCGACCCTGCGTCGGGTCAGCTGGTGCTGGTCGGGACCGGCCCCGGCTGCCTCGGCCTCGAGACCTGGGCATGGAGCGCCGGCGGGAGCGGCGGCGCGGGGCGGTGGGTGGCCCTCCCCACGCACGTCTCGCCCCCGCCGGCCGCGGTCTACGGCCTCGCCTACGATCCCGCCATCGCGGGGCTCGACCTGTTCCGCGGCGCCGGCTACTGTGCGGGGTCCACGAACACCGCGACCGCCGCGGTGTGGTCGTGGCGGGGCGGAGCCTGGGGCTCTGACCCGGCGACGGTCGGCACCCAGCTCACCGGCGCCTGGGAGATGACCACGTCGTCCACCGGGGAGCTCCTGGTCACCACCCACGGCACCTTCCTGTGGACCGGCGGGGCCACCGGGACGTGGAGGGGCGTGGCATCGAGCCCCGGGCAGGTGGGGGATGCCGCGCTCGCGTACGACGCCGCCACTCAGCAGGTCGTCCTCTTCGGGGGCACGTGCGCCGCCTGCGCGGGCCAGCCGGCGGCGCAGACGTGGATCCTGGCGGCCGGGGGCGGCTGGGTGGCCCAGGGCACGTAGGCCGGGCCGGCGGGAGACGGACGCGCATGGGCCAGGCGTCGGTGATCGAGGTCTCCTCGGAGGGGGGGCGGGGCTTCCTGGTGCGCGCCGCCGGTCACCGGTTCGAGGTGACCGTGGCCGGCGCCCTGGTCGCCGAGCTGGGAGCACCGGATGCCCCGTCCCTGGTCAGGGCGGCATTCCAGTTCCTGCTCGAGCGCGAGCCCGCCGGCTCGATCCTGCCCCGCTTCGACCTCGGCGTGATCGAGCGGTACTTCCCCGGGTGGCGCTCGGAGATGCGGCGGCGCTTCGCCGCGGGCTCGCGCCCGGCGCCATAGCCGCCCCGAGAGCGCCATCCCTCGCGGCGCCGGGCCGGCACGCGCGCGTCAGGGAGCGGCGTCGAGCGCCGTGGCGATCCAGTTGGCGATCACCCGGCGGCGCAGCGCCTCCGTCTCCCGCAGCCAGTCCGGCGCTCCGCGCGGAAGACCGAGCCGCGCCGACCAGGCGGAGAGCAGCACGGCGTCGACCTCGACGTGGAACTGGAAACCGTGGGCCCTGCCCAGACGGAAGGCCTGGCTCGCGTAGAGGGGGCTGCTGGCGAGATGGCAGGACCCGGGCGGCAGGTCAAACGTGTCGCCGTGCCAGTGCAGCACCGGGACGGTGTCGGCGCACCCTGCGAAGACGGGGTCGTCCCGGCCGGGGGCGGTGAGGGTGACGTGCCCGAGCCCGAGCTCGTGGCCGTGCTCGCCGGGACGGATCGCGGAGCCGCAGGCGGCGGCGAGGAGCTGTGCGCCCAGGCAGATGCCGAGGACGGGCACGGCCCGGGTCACCGCCTCGTGGAGCAGGGAGACCTCGGCTCGCAGGCGCGCGTCCCCCGCGTACACGGACTGCGGCCCGCCCATCACCACCAGGGCCGTCATCCGGTCGAGCGCCGTGGGGAGAGGGTCGGCGCCGCCGACGCGCCACACGTTCATGCCCTGGTCGATCGCGACGTCGGCGATGAGACCGGGGCCCTCATCCTCCGCGTGCTCCACGACCACGAGGAGAGGCGGTGACGTCCCCCGAGCATCCCCGCTGATCATTCCTCGCGGACCAGGGCCTCCGGGACGGAGACGACGCGGTAGGGCAGGTCGGTGATGTCGTAGTAGCGGACCGGCTTGTGCAGCCGCTTGGCGATGCCGATCTGCACCTTCACGCCCAGCGAGATCGTCCCGAAGACCCACATCTCGTCGGACTTGACGATGAGGTTGTTGAAGGCCTCCCGCACGGTCTCCTTGGGGACGGTGTGGAGGAGGTAGTAGTCAAAGAGCATGAAGGGGACGATCGGCACCGCCCCCTCGTCGAGGACGAACTTGGAGATGTGCTGGCGCCAGTAGAAGTTGCGGTTGCTGATGGCGCAGTAGACGACGCGCTTGGGCCGGCGCAGGACTCGCTCGGCCTGCTCCGCCGGGCTCGCCTTGGGACGCGGGGTGAAGATCCTCTCCAGGATCTCCTCCGCATTCTTGGCGCCCCCGCTCACCGTCGGTGTCCGCTCTGTCTGAGGCACTCCAGCGCCTTATGTCTGCGGGCGATCTCGCACGGGCCCCGGCCCCTGTGCGAGCACAAAAACAGCGACCGATCATACCATCGACCGCGACGCTCAACCGGCCTCCGCCCACGCCACCAGGTCGGGGAGCATGGCCAGGGCTCGGTCCAGGAGACGGGCGCGGCGAGGATCGTTGAGCCACCGGCTCTGTCCCGAGGGATGGGGGAGAGGGAGGTGCAGCGGGGGCGTGCGCGTGTCGCCCGGGTCGGCCTGGGAGACGTCGAAGAGCCGCCCGACGGCGTCATCCAGGCGCAGCCCGGGGAGGAACCGCTGGAGCGCGAGGCTGCCCACCGGCAGGATCAACCGAGGTCGCAGCAGCACCAGCAGGGAGTCGAGCCAGGGGGCGCAGAGCGACACCTCGCGGGCGCTGGGACGGCGATCACCGCCGCCGTGGCGGCTGGGCCCGGGGAAGCACGTGGTCATCGCCGTCATGTAGATGCGGCGCCGGGCGTCCTCGCCGTCCGCGAAGCCGCCGCGTTCCAGCCAGCGCATCAACTGGCGGCCGGCGCGACCGGCGAAGGGGCGGGAGACCTCGCGTTCGACCCGGCCGGGGGCCTGGCCGACGAGCAGGACACGCTGGCCGGGATTGCCGCTGAACACGGGGCGGGCCGCCTCGAGCAGGCCCGCGTCCACGCAGCGGGTGCAGGCGCGGTGAGCCCGCTGCAGGGCCGCGAGCGCAGATGCCCGCGACGCGCTCTCCACGGCGCCGGAGTGTAGCAGCCGCTCCGTCGCGCATCCGGGCACACATCGCCCTCGACCGCCACGTCCTCACGGCGTATCATCCAGAGGCAAGCCGCCGATCGTCCCCACGCTCCAGCCCGGCGGACCGGAAATGTGCGCAGTGGGTCGCGATGCCTGACGAAAACTTCCGTCCTACCCACGGGCTCCCGCCGGACTCGCGCACCAATGTGCCGCCTGACTGGTGGTCGCTGCTCGTGCGCGACGATCTCCCCCAGGGGCAGGCGGATCTGGGCGCGGTCGCCGGCCGGCGCTGGGCACGCAGGAGACCGCGGGGCCACGCCCGGCCGCGGCGCTTCGCCGTCGCCGGTCCTCGGGCCCGGATGCTGATCGCCGACCTGGCCCTCCTCGCGGTGGTCGTGGCCCTGATCGTGGTCGGATTCGGATACGCGACACCCCACGGGCTGACCGCGGTGCTCCTCGGCTGCGTGGTGCTGGCGCTGCTGGTCCTGCTGGGCATCCAGGTAGCGCGCCTGACCGGCCGCCGGCGCTGGTAGCCGGGAGCCTGCCCCGTGGGCGCAGGCTCCGCCCCGCGTCGCGTGTCATGACGGCGGAGGAGCGGAGGGTCGGGCACCGGCCCCACCTCGATCCCGCGGGGACGGTCAGGCTCCGCGCCGGCGGCGGAGAGCAGGCGGAGAGGTCGCAGCTCGCGGTCCGGCGGTTCCACGAGGCGGCCGCCGACCCCGCACCCTTCGTGCCGGCGGCCGACGCCGCGATCCTCCAGCAGCTCGCCACCGCCCCGGTGCGATCGCTGGGGCGCCTCCTGTACGCGAGCAACGCGGTGTTCCTGCTGGAGCTGGACGCTCCGGACCCGGCCGTGGCGGGCCAGCCGATGCGCGCCGTGTACAAGCCCGCGCGCGGGGAGCGGCCGCTCTGGGACTTCCCACGTCACACGCTCCACCTGCGCGAGCGCGCCGCCTACCTCCTGAGCGCGGCGCTGGGCGCGGAGGTGGTGCCGCCGACCGCGCTCCGGGATGGGCCGCACGGGCCCGGAAGCGTCCAGCTCTACGTCCATGGCGCCGAGGGGCCCCTGGACGGTGCGGCCACCCGGGACCTGGAGCGCCAGCTCCGCCGCGTGGCCGCGTTCGACGTCCTCGCCAACAACGCCGACCGCAAGCGCGCCCACCTCCTCCTCGATCGCGACGCGCATCTCTGGGGGATCGACAACGCGCTCACCTTCCTCCCCTACCCCAGACAGCGGACGGTGCTGATCGCGCTGGGGGGTGGCACCCTCGGACCGGACGAGGAGGGACGGGTTCGGCGCCTGCGCGACGGCGCCGTGCGCGGTGCGCTGCGAGCGTCGCTGCGCCGGCTGCTGAGCCGCGTCGAGGTCGACGCGTTCGAGGGGAGGCTCGATGAGCTGGCGGAGCACCCCTGGTACCCGCGCCTCGACGACTGGGACGGCCGGCCCTTCGAGTGGTGGTAGCCGCCTCGCGGGCCGGCGCGGCGAGTGGCTCGAGGCCACCCGCACGCGTGGTACGCCCGGAGGGACTCGAACCCCCGCACCCGGCTCCGGAGGCCGGCGCTCTATCCACCTGAGCTACGGGCGCACGTCGTGCTCACCCAGTATAGGGGGCACCTCCGGCGAGGCTGCGAGGCGCCCCCCTGCGGCCGCGGGCCGGGCCCGGATCAGCCGAACCGGCCGCGGATCACCCGGGTGAGCCCGCCGGGGTCGGCGGCGACGCCGACCTCGAAACCGCCGCGGCGCATCAGCGACTGGACGGAACGGCTCAGGTAGGGGGCCACCTCGATCAGCACGGAGCCACCGCGACGGAGCCACCCCGGAGCCTCGCCGAGGAGGGCGCGGACAAGGTCGAGCCCATCCGCCGAGCCGTCGGTCAGGGTGTGGCGGGGCTCGTAGCGCCGGATCTCCCGGGGCAGGCCGCGGATCTCCTCCCGGCCGACGTACGGTGGGTGGAGGGTGAAGGCGGCCACCTCACCTCGCAGCCGCGATGGCAGGGCCGAGAGCAGGTCGGAGACGCGGAGGTGGAGGTTGGCGAGGTGGTGGAGCCGGGCGTTGGCCCGAGCGAGGCGCACGGCGGCGGGATCGATGTCCACGCCCCAGACCTCGGCGGCGGGGAGCGCGGCGGCGACCGCGCAGGCCACGGGGGCGGCGCCGCAGGCGACGTCGACCAGCAGGGGGGAGCGGCGGCGGCGCAGGGCCGCGACCGCCTGCTGGGCCAGGAGCTCGGTCGAACCGCGGGGCACGAACACCCCCGGGCGCACGCGCAACCTGAGCCCGGCGAAGTCCACAGAGCCGCGGATGAGGGCGACGGGCTCGCCCCGAGCCCGCCGCTCCACGCTCTCGCGAAAGCGTCGCTCGACCCGCGGCGTGACCGTGCCGTCGCGCTCCAGCTCCTCGACGGCGACGCCGAGAGCCAGGGCCAGCAGGTCCTCGGCGTCCTCACGCGCGATCGCCGAGTGCCAGTGGTCGATCGCCGGCGAGGCCCGGAGGCGGTCCCGCCCCCAGGCGAGAAGCGAACCTGCGCTCGCGTGTTCGCCCCGCGTTCGTGGTTGCATGAGCCGGTCATGGTAGCCGTGGATGGCACGCGTGGCACGGCCGGACGGCCCGCCGCCTTCTTCGACGTCGACCGGACCGTGGTGCGCGGCTCCTCGATGCTGGCCCTCGCCGGTCCGCTGCGCCGCTCCGGGCTGCTCTCCCCCTGGGTCGTCGTCGCCGCGACCCTGCGCGGCCTTCTCTTCAGCGCCCGCGGCTTCTCGGAGGAGGAGGTGAGGGACGCGGTGCGGGCGATGGGATCGGTCGTCCGCGGCATGGACGCGCGGGCGCTGCGCCACGCCGCGGAGGTGGCGATCCCGCGGGTGCTCGCGCCCCGCGTCTTCGACGAGGCGCTGCGTCTCATGGCGTGGCACAGGCGGCGGGGTCACCTGGTCTTCCTGGTGTCGGCGGCCAGCCACGAGCTGATCGACGCGCTCGGCGACCTGCTGGAGACGGATGGGGTGGTGGCGTCCGAGGCCGAGATCGCCGGCGGCCACTACACGGGCCGGGTCTCCCTCTGCCACGGAACCGCGAAGGCCGAGGCGGTCCGCCGCCTGGCCGAGGACCACGGCATCGACCTGGGACGGTCGTACGCGTACGGCGACGCGGTCGGCGACGTGCCGATGCTCTCCCTGGTCGGGCATCCCACCGCGGTCAACCCGGACCGGCGTCTGCGCTCCGCGGCGCGGCAGCGGGGCTGGCGCGAATGGCGATTCCACCGCAGGGCGCGGTGGCGGGCGGACGGCCGCGCCGTCGCCTTCGCCGGGCTGCAGGCCGGCCCGCGCCCGGCCCCCTGACGGGCCCGCCACGCGATCGCGCGAGGCGCTACGGGAGCCAGACCGTCTTGACGTTGACGAACTCGCGGATCCCGAAGGCGTGCAGCTCCCGGCCGTAGCCGCTGCGCTTGATCCCACCGAAGGGCAGGCGCGCGTCGGAGTGGGTCATGCCGTTGATGAAGACCCCGCCCGTCTCCATGCGGCGGGCGAAGCGCAGACCCCTCTCGACGTCGCGCGTCCACACGTTGCCCCCCAACCCGTAGGCGGAGCGGTTGGCCGCGGCCAGCGCCTCCTCCTCGCCGGAGACGCGGGTCAGCGCGGCCAGCGGACCGAAGGTCTCCTCGTCGAAGGCGGGCATCCCGGGAGCGCAGCCGGCAAGCACGGTGGGCTCCAGGAACCAGCCGCTTCGCCGCGGACGGCCTCCCCCCGCCAGCACCCGCGCCCCGCGCTCGACCGACCTGCGGAGCTGCCCTTCCAGGGCGTCGCGGAGGTCGGCCCGAGCCATCGGCCCGACCTGCGTCGCGGGGTCGGTGGGATCGCCGACCGCGAGCGTCAGAACCCGGGCGACCAGCGCCTCCTCGAAGGCATCGGCGACGGTGTCGACGGCGATGAGGCGCTTGGCGGCGATGCAGCTCTGGCCGCAGTTCTGGAATCGCGAGCGCACCGCCGTCGCCGCCGCGGCCTCCACGTCGGCGTCGTCCAGCACCACGAAGGCGTCGGAGCCGCCGAGCTCCAGGACCGTCTTCTTGAGCGCCCCCCCGGCGGCCGAGGCGACCGCGGCGCCGGCGGCGGCGCTCCCGGTGAGCGTGACGCCGGCCACGCGCGGGTCCCGGATGACCCCGGCGACGCGGTCCTCCGGGACCATCAGGACGCCGAAGACACCCTCGGGCAGGCCGGCATCGCGCAGGACGGCCGCCAGGGCCAGGGCGCAGCCGGTCGTGTTCTCGGCGTGCTTGAGGAGGATGGTGTTGCCCGCCATGAGCGCGGGAGCGGCGGCGCGCACCACCTGCCAGAGGGGGAAGTTCCAGGGCATCACGGCGAGCACCGTTCCGAGCGGCTCGAGGGCGATGAAGCTGCGCTCCGAGTCCGAGGGGGCCGGCTGGGCGGCGAGGTAGCCCGGGGCGCCGTCCGCGAAGTGCTCCATGGTCACGGCGCACTTCTCCACCTCGGCGCGGGCCTCGCCGGCGGGCTTGCCCATCTCCCGGGTGATCAGCGCGGCCAGTTCCGGGATGCGGCCGCGCAGGATCTGGGCGGCGGCGTGCATCAGCTCACCGCGGCGCTCGACGGGCAGCTCGCGCCACCCGCGGAAGGCGCGGGCGACCGCACCCAGGGTGGCCTCGACCTCCGCCCCCGTCATGAACGGGTAGCGACCCGTCTCCTCCTCGGTGGCCGGGTCGACGGTGACGATCTCGTCGCCGCGGGCTCCCATCGCGGCTATGGTAGGCGCGCCCGCTCAATACGCGACGCGGCCCGCGTACTCCGCGGTGCGAGCCACCGCCTCGGCGACGGCGTCCGCCTCGGAGACGTCGAGGCGTGCGCAGGTGATCCGGATGGCGGGTGGGGCGAGGAGGCGGAAGCGCTCCCCCGCCTGCACGTCGTAGCCGGCCTCCCACAGGGCGACGAACGCCGCCGTCTCCTCGGGCACCGGCACCCACACGTTGAAGCCCGTGCGGCCGTGCGCCGTCACCCCGCGCCGCTCCAGCGCCCCGATCAGGGCCCGGCGCCGCCGTGCGTAGACGTCGGCGGCGCCGGCCAGCACGGCGTCGATCCCGGGGCGCGACCAGAGCCCGGCGACCAGCCTCTGCAGCAGGTGGCTCACCCACCCCGGTCCCACCGCCATCCGGCCCTCGACCCGGGCCACGGTGGTCGCGTCGCCGCAGACGGCGGCGACACGGAGGTCGGGCCCCAGGCTCTTGGAAACCGACCGGATCACGGCCCAGGAGGGCCACCCCGGGGGCGCCACGCCGATCACGCTCCCACCCCCCACCGCCTCGGCATGGTCGTCCTCGATCACCAGGGTCTCGGGGTGA
>JAJZNI010000156.1 GCA_021847925.1 bacterium | reverse complement strand
GGTTCGCCGAGCTCGGCTTCGCCGACCTGGTGGTGCCGTGGCCGCGTCCGGAGGAGCCCTTCGCGGGCGACGTGCGGACCCTGGAGGCGATCGCGGCGGAGGCGCTTCCGCGGGTTCGCTGACCGCCGGCCGAGCCCCCGCCCGCCGAGGGAGGTGAGTGTCGCGTGACGGGGCACCGCTGGGCCGACCAGATCACCCTGCCGGAGGAGGGAGTCGAACCCTCACGGGGTTGCCCCCGGCGGTTTTTGAGACCGCTGCGTCTGCCATTCCGCCACCCCGGCGCTGGGCGAAGCTTCTCACGACCCCGCACCGCACGGCGCCGCACCCGTCAGGTCCGCTATACCGGAGCCAGTGCAGCACCGAAGGAGGAGACCCATGGCAGCTCCCGGCCCGGCCCGGTTGACCGACGACCAGATCGCGCTCCTGCGCGAGCCCGTGCTCGCCCACGTCGCGACGCTGATGCCCGACGGCTCGCCCCAGATCACCCCGGTGTGGGTGGACACCGACGGCGAGGCGATCCTCATCAACACCGCCAAGGGGCGCGTCAAGCACCGCAACATTCTCCGGGACCCCCGCGTCGCCGTCTCCCTCACCGCCCGCGATGACGACCACCGGACGGTCGTCGTCAGGGGGCGTGCGGAGCTCGTCGACGAGGGTGCCGAGGACCACGTCGACAGGCTCGCCAAGAAGTACACGGGGCAGGACCGCTACCCGGGGCGCACGCCGGACATGCGGCGCGTGACCGTCCGGATCGTGCCCGAGCACGTCGTGCAGACCGGCTGAGAGGCGCCGCGCCGCCTCACCCGGCAGCGGCCGCGCGCCCGCCCCGCGGCATCTCCTCCCGCTCCCCGCCCCGGGGTCCGCGCCCTGGCACAATCACGGGCGATGGCCCTGCCTCTCGCGCCCCCGCTGGACACGTCGGACCGCGCCCTCAGGGCGCCCCTCACCTTCGACTACGACGACATCAGCCTGGTGCCCCGGCGCGCGTCCAGCCTGCCCCATCGCTCGGACGCGCGCCCCACGGTCGAACTGGGGCCCGTCTCGCTCACGGTCCCCATCGTCGGGTCGCCCATGCCCGATGTCTGCGGCCCCGAGATGTGCGAGGCCCTGGCGGCGGCGGGCGCCCTCGGGCTCCTGCACCGCTTCCAGTCGATCGAGGAGGAGGTGGAGCAGTTCGGCTCCGCCACGCGGCGGGCCGGCGAGGGCCGGGTGGGGGCGGCGGTGGGCGTCACCGGTGACTTCCGCGAGCGGTTCGCCGCCCTGGTCGCCGCGGGCTGCCGCGTGCTCTGCCTGGACACCGCCAACGGCGCCCATGACCAGGTGGCGGCGGCGCTGACCTGGGCCCGCGAGCGGTGCTCCGACGCGTTCCTGATGGCGGGCAACGTCGCCTCCGCGGAGGCATTCACCTGGCTCGAGGAGCGCGGTGCCGACGCCATCCGGGTGGGCATCGCCGGCGGAGCCGTGTGTGAGACGCGCACCGAGACCGGCGTCTTCGTGCCCACGCCCTATGCGGTGGCCGAGGCGGCCCGGGTCCGCCGCCGGGCGCTGATCATCGGGGACAGCGGGGTGCGGACGCCCGCGGATCTCTGCAAGCTGCTGGCGCTGGGAGCGGACTGCGTGATGGTGGGCTCGGCGCTCGCCGGGACCGGGGAGGCGCCGGGGCGGGTGATCGTGGTCGAGGGCAAGAAGTACAAGATCATGCGCGGGGCCGCCTCCTTCTCGGTGCAGCAGCAGGCCGGCCGCGACGATCCCGAGTACGTCGAGGGCGCCGAGACGCTCGTGCTTTACAAGGGTCGCGTGAGCGGGGTCATCGGCCGCTACATGGCCGGGTTGCGCAGCTCGATGTCGTACATGGACGCGCGCGATCTCCGCGAGTACCGGGCCAATGTCGCCTTCGTCCGCCTGCGCTGACGCCGGCGATGGCTGAGGGGCACCCGGCCGGGCGGGGCGGGCCCGCCGTCCGCGGCGCGCCCGCGGGCTCCACCGCCGCCGTGCGCCTCACCCACCGGTACCGGCTCACCGTCACCTGGACCGGCAACCTCGGAGAGGGTACGCGCACCTACCGCGGCTACTCGCGCGACCATGAGGCGGGGGGCGTCGGCAAGCCGGTGATCCCCGGCTCGTCGGACCCGGCGTTCCGCGGCGACCCCGCCCGCTGGTCACCCGAGGAGCTGCTCGTCGCGGCGCTGTCGGAGTGCCACATGCTCGTCCACCTCCACCTCTGCGCCACAGCCGGGATCGCGGTCATCGCCTACGCCGACAGCCCCGAGGGGGTGATGGCCGAGCATGCCGACGGCTCCGGAGAGTTCACGGAGGTGACGCTGCGACCCCGCGTCACCCTGGAGGACCCGTCGCGGGACGCCGAGGCGCGGGGCCTCCACGCCCGCGCGCACGAGCTCTGCTTCATCGCGCGGTCGGTGAGCTTCCCGGTGCGCTGCGAGCCGGCCTGACGCGGGCGACCGCCCGGGTGACCGCCCTCCCCCGCGATGGCGTACACGCAGCGCCCGCTCCCCCGCCGGGCCAGGCGGTCCGCAACCACCACCGGATGGCGCAGAGCCGCGGAGACCGGGCCCGCCTCCGAGGCCCGCGGCGGGTCGGATTTGGACCTCCACCACCCCACTCTGGCACCACCGTCAACCGGCTGCCACACTCAGCCCCGATGCTCCGCCGCCTCCTCGCCGTGGCGCTGCTCAGCCTCCTCGCCGGATGCGCCTCCACCGCGCCGGCCGGTCCGGGCGTTCCCGACGGGGTGCTGATCGTGACGGCGGGTGGCGCCCAGCTCTACGACGGCGACACCGCCGTCCCTCCCACGCTGGACCTCAGGGTCGCCGGCGACGGGATCCATCGCGGGGTGGTGGCCGTCACCCTCGATGGGAGGCGTGTCAGCCTCACCACCGTGCCGGGCGGGCTCGGCGCCAGCGTGGCACCCATGGCCTTCGCAAGCTCCCACGCGCTCACCGTGGCGGTGCGGGGTCAGCCCACGCAGAGCTACCACTTCCAGGTGGTGAGCCGGACCCAGGTGAGCGCGGCCGCATGGATCGCTCCCGGGGGCGGGCTCGCCTGCCAGGTGGTCTTCCAGTACGCGCCCGCCCAGGGCCCGCTCGCGGCCGCCCTTCCGGACGCCCGCCTCACCTGGGCGGACCCCACCCACCTCACGCTCTCCTGGACCGCGCCGCCGGCCGCGCTCACCATCCCGGGCGGCCTCCCGGCGCGGTGGGGATCGGTCCTGGACGGACCACTCACCCTGTCGCTCACCGGTCTCCGGGCCGGCCGGCTCCGCCGAGCCACTGCTCCCGCTCCGCCGGCGCCGCCACCGGGTCTCGCGCTCACCCTCTGGAGCGTGCAGACCGCGGCCTCGCACGCCTCGGTCGCCGCGCACGCCTCGGCCGCCGCGGTGCTCAGCCCGGCGGGCTGGCAGGTGCAACCCGGAGGCGGCCTCAGTGGCTCGCCGGACGCGGCCGCGCTCGCCGCCGCGGCGGCCGCTCACCGGCCCGCCTGGCCGCTCCTGGCCAACAGCTCCGCCGGGCCCTCCGGGACCGACCAGCTCCTCCATGATCCGGCGGCGGAGAGCGCGCTGGTCGCGGCGGTCACGGTCCAGGTCCGCCGGCTCCGCCTGGGCGGGGTGAACCTCGACTTCGAGGCCGTGCCGGGCGGCGACCGGGGGCAGCTCACCGCCCTCGTCCAGGAGCTGGCGGCGTCCCTGCACGCCGCCGGCGCGGGCCTCTCGGTCGATGTCGTCCCCCACGCGCCCGGCGCGGTTGACGCGGCATCGGCCGCCTACGACTACCCGGCGCTGGCCGCCGCCGCCGACCGCCTGGTGGTGATGACCTACGACGAGCACTTCGCGGCCGGGGATCCGGGCCCGATCGCCGGGGTCGACTGGCAGGCGGCGGAGCTGGCCGGAACGCTCCCCGGCGTGCCGCACTCCAAGGTGATCCTCGGCATCCCCCTCTACGCGCGCACCTGGACCGGGGACCAGGTGACGGTCTCCGGCTACGCGCCCGCCGTGGCCACGGCACTTTCCTGGCCCGACCTCGCCTATGGCTACGACTTCTCGGCGGAGACGCCGGAGCTGAGCGGCGACCCCGGCGGCGTTCCGGCCCAGCTCTGGTTCGACGACGCCCAGAGCCTCCTCTACAAGATCGCCGCCGTGCCGCGGCTGGGGCTGGCCGGGGTTGCGGCATGGCGGGCTGGGTTCGAGGATCCCTCCTTCTGGACCGCCATCTGACGGAGGCCTCCCCCGGCGGCTCGCCGCCCCTCGCGGGTCCGGCGGAGCCGGGCCCGCTCACCCCGCCCCGGCGAGAGCCTCCTATGAGGAGGCGGCCCCGCCCCCTCCCAGATCCGGCAGGTTGAGCTCGTTGACCCAATCCCTGACCTTCGCCATCCGCTCCTCGGTCACCTCGTCGACCGGCTCATCGTGCTCGCCCTCCGCCTCGGGGAGCACGCCCGCCTTGTCCAGGACGTCGGGGGCCACGAAGATCCCCGCCCCGACCCGGACGGCGACCGCGATGGCGTCGCTGGGTCGGGAGTCGATCTCCAGCCGTCGCTGGTCCACCCGGGCCATGATCCGCGCATAGAAGACCTCGTTGGCCAGCGAGGTGACCACCACCCGCTCCACGCTGCAGTCCACGGCCGAGAGGATGTTGGCGAGCAGGTCGTGGGTGATCGGGCGCTCCGGGGTGATCCCCGTGATCTTCAGGGCGATCGCATTGGCCTCGTTGATGCCGATCCAGATCGGGAGGTAGCGGTCGGCCCGCTTCTCCTTGAGGATGACCACGTGCTGGCCGGTCGGCATGTGGACCCGAATGCTGTCGACGGTCATCTCGATCAGCTCGCCCATGAGCCGATCATACTGCCCGGTCCGAGCCCCCGAGGATCGCCCGCTGGGGTGATCCTCGCGGCCGCGCGAGCGGGCCGGATGGGGCCGGGAGCCCGGCCGCGACGGCGGTCGCGCCCAGCGCCGGAGGCCGGCGCGCCGCACCGTACCATCTGGGCGTGAGCGATGGCGCCCCGCGCCCCACGCTGCTGCTGATCGACGGCCACGCGCTCGTCTACCGCGCCTTCTTCGCCATGCCGGCGCTGAGCAACAGCCGCGGCGAGCTGACCAACGCCGCCTACGGCTTCACCTCGATGCTGCTCAAGGCGTTCTCGGACCAGCACCCTCCCTACGCGATCGCCGCCTTCGACCCGCCCGGGCCGACCTTCCGGCACCAGGCGATGGCCGCCTACAAGGCCCAGCGCCCGGAGATGCCCGCCGACCTCCGGCCCCAGGTCGGATGGTCGCGCGAGATCGTCGCCGCCCTGGGCAGCCCGCGCGTCGAGGTCCCCGGGTACGAGGCCGACGACGTCATCGGCTCGCTCTCCGTGAGGGGTGTCGAGGCCGGCCTCGACGTGGTCATCGTCACCGGCGACATCGACACCCTGCAGCTCGTCAACCCCCACGTGCGGGTGCTGATCAACCGCCGCGGGATCAGCGAGACCGTGCTCTACGACCTGGAGAAGGTCCGCGAGCGCTTCGGCTTCGACCCGCCGCTGGTCGCGGACTTCAAGGCTTTGCAGGGCGACCAGAGCGACAACATACCCGGAGTGCCGGGGATCGGCGAGAAGACGGCGATGTCGCTGATCCAGGAGCACGGCCCCCTGGAGCGGATCCTCGACGCGCTGCCACGGATGAAGCCGGGCCGGGTGCGGACCAACCTCTCCGACCACGCCGATCAGGCCCGGCTCAGCAAGCGGATGGCGACCATCGAGCGGGGCCTCGACGTCCCCCTCGACCTCGACGCGGCCCGCCTCGGCGGCTACGACGAGGCGGCGGTCCGGGAGCTCTTCGACCGGCTCGAGTTCCGGTCCCTGCTGCCGCGGCTGCACGACGCCTTCGCCCACGGCGCGGCGCCGCGTGCGGGCCCGGCGGGCCAGGGCGAGCTGGACCTCCGCGGCCCGGCGGAGGGCAGCCTCGAGGTGACGGTGGTCGCCTCCCACGAGGAGGCGGAAGGTCTGGTCCGGTCACTGCGCGGCGCCGGGCGCTTCGCGCTGCGCACGGTGTCCGCGGGACCGCCGCGGACCAGCGATGCCCTCGGGGTCGCGCTGGCCCCCGCCGGCTCCGCCCGCGCCTGGTGGGTCCCGCTTCCGCGCTTTCGCGATGCCGTCGCCTCCATCGTCGGCGATGACACGCTCACCGCGGACGGCTACGACCTGAAGCGCGAGCTGCTCGCCTGGGGTTCGGCCTTTCGGGCCCGCCTGGGGTTCGACGCCATGCTCGCCGCCTATGTCGACAACCCGCGGGCGCGGGTCCCCACCCTGCCGGTGCTCGCCCAGGACCTCTGCGGCCTGCGCCTCGAGGCGGAGGATGAGCTGACCGGGAGCGGGCGGCAGCGGCGTGCCTCCACGGAGATCCCCGCCGCCGAGGCGGCAGCGTACTACGGCCGCTGGGCGGGAGCGGTGGAGCCGGTGAGGGCGGCGCTCACCGGACAGCTCGAGGCCTCGGGCCTGCTCCACCTCCACGACGACCTGGAGCTGCCCCTGGTCCCGATCCTCGCGCAGATGGAGCGCACCGGCATCCTGGTGGATCGCGAGGCCCTCGGCGCCCTCGCCGCCGAGATCCGCGCCCGGATCGGCGACCTGGAGGCGGAGGTGCACCGGAGGGCCGGGCGCGAGTTCAACCTGGGGAGCACCCAGCAGCTCGCGACCGTCCTCTACGACGAGCTGGGACTCGCCGCCGGGCGCCGGACCAAGCTCGGGCGGAGCACCGACGCCGAGACCCTGGAGGCGCTCCGCGAGGAGCATCCCGTGGTCGCCCTGGTGCTGGAGTGGCGCCAGCTCAGCAAGCTGCAGAGCACCTACGTCGAGGCGCTGCCCCTGCTCTGCGAGGCCGATGGCCGCGTCCACACCTCCTACAACCAGGCGGTGGCCGCGACGGGGCGGCTCTCGTCCGCGGACCCCAACCTCCAGAACGTGCCCGTCCGCACCGAGTGGGGGCAGCGGATCCGGCGCGCCTTCGTCGCCGGCCCCGGCTGTCTGCTGGTCTGCGCCGACTACTCGCAGGTGGAGCTGCGCGTCCTCGCCCACGTGGCCGGCGAGCCCCGGCTCATCGAGGCGTTTGCCCGCGGTGAGGACATCCACCGCCGCACCGCAGCCCAGGTCTACGGCGTCGAGCCCGAAGCCGTGACCCCGGACATGCGCCGGGTCGCCAAGGTGGTCAACTTCGGAGTGGTGTACGGCCTCTCCGACTTCGGCCTGGCCCGTGACACCGGGATGTCGCGCGAGGATGCAGGTGCCTGGATCCGCACCTATTTCGAGAGCTTCCCGGCCGTCACCCGCTGGCTGGAGCAGACGCGCATGCACGCCCGCGAATGGGGATGGGTGGAGACCTTCACCGGCCGTCGCCGTCACCTCCCCGACATCCGGGCCGCCAACCGCCAGATCCGGCAGGCCGCCGAGCGGATGGCGGTCAACATGCCCATCCAGGGCGGGGCCGCCGACATCATGAAGCGGGCCATGATCGACTGCGACCGGGCGCTGAGCGGGTCCGGATCACGGGCCCGGGTGCTCCTCCAGGTGCACGACGAGCTGGTCCTCGAGGTCCCGGAGGCGGAGGTGGAGGAGGTCGTGCCGCTGGTCCGCGGGGCGATGGCGGGGGCCCAGGAGCTGGTCGTCCCGCTGGTGGTGGACGTCAAGCTCGGACGAAACTGGCAGGAGACGTCACCGGTCCCGGCCGAGGGCGTGGGTGCCTGAGCTTCCCGAGGTCGAGACGGTCGCCCGCGACCTGAGCGGCGAGCTGGTGGGGCGGTGCTTCGTCGGGGCCTGGGTGGGCCGGCCGGGGATCCTCCGTTTCCCGGCTGCGGACGCGTTCACGCGCGCGCTGCCCGGCAGGGGCGTGGTCGGCGTCAGCCGCCGGGGGAAGTACATCTTCTGCCACCTCGATGACGGCCAGGATCTGGTCCTCCACCTCGGGATGACGGGTCACCTGACGATCGCCGGCCGGGGAACCGAGCCGGTGCGGCACACCCATCTGCGCGCCCCGCTCGACGACGGGCGCGAGCTGCGCTTCGACGACACGCGCCGCTTCGGCCGGGTCCTGCTCGGGCCGCGCGACCTCCTGGAGGAGCTGCGCCAGCTGCCCGTCCTCGGTGTCGAGCCGCTCTCCCCGGAGTTCAGCCGCGAGCGCTTCGACGCCCTGATGCGGCGGACCACCCGGGCGGTGAAGGCAGCCCTCCTCGACCAGAGGGTGGTCGCGGGGCTCGGCAACATCTACATCGACGAGGCGTGCCATCTCGCCGGGATCCGCCCCTCGCGCCGGGCCAGCCGTCTCACCAGGCGCGAGCGCGCCGCGCTGCACGCGGCGATCCCCGCGGTGCTCTCCCGGGCGATCGCCGACCGCGGGACGACGTTCGACGACTACCGCGACCTCTGGAACGCGCGCGGCCTGCACCACGAGCGCCTCCAGGTCTACGGCAGGGGCGGGGAGCCGTGCCTGCGCTGCGGCGCGATCCTGCGGCGGACGGTGGTCGCGGGACGGACCACGGTCCACTGCCCCGCGTGCCAGCGGTAGCCTGCCCGGGGGCAGCGCGGGTCGGGATTCGCCGGCGCGGGTGCGCCCGGGAGGCTGCGGCAGCACGTGGGAGGGGCACCGCGGCGGGCGTTCCGAGTACCCTGTGGGCCCGTGGAGCAGCGCATACTCGGCCGCACCGGCATCAGCGTGAGCCAGCTCTGCCTCGGGGCGATGATGTTCGGGTCCTGGGGGAATCCCGACCGCGATGAGGCGGTCCGGATCATCCAGCGCGCCCTCGACTCGGGGATCAACTTCATCGACACCGCGGACGTCTACTCGCAGGGCGAGTCCGAGGAGATCGTGGGGCTCGCGCTGGCGGGGGGACGCCGCGACTCCGTGGTCGTCGCCACCAAGGTGCACGGCCAGATGGGGGAGGGGCCCAACCGGCAGGGCAACTCCCGGCGCTGGATCGTCCAGGAGTGCGACGCGAGCCTGCGCCGGCTCGGGACGGACTGGATCGACCTCTACCAGATCCACCGCCCGGATCCGACCTGCGACATCGACGAGACCCTCGGCGTCCTCACCGACCTGGTGCGGGCGGGGAAGATCCGCCACTTCGGCAGCTCGACCTTCCCGGCCTCGCTGATCGTCGAGGCGCAGTGGACGGCGGAGCGCAGGGGCCGCGAACGCTTCACCTGCGAGCAGCCGCCGTACTCGATGCTGGCCCGAGGGGTGGAGGCCGAGGTGCTGCCCACCTGCCAGCGCCATGGCATGGGCGTGATCCCCTGGAGCCCGCTCGCCGGGGGCTTCCTCTCGGGCCGGTACCGGCTCGGGGAGGACGTTCCCGGCAGCACGAGGGCCGCGCGCCTGCCCGGTCGCTACGACCTCTCCCTGCCGGAGAACCGGCGCAAGCTGGAGGCGGCCGACGCGCTGGCCCGCCTCGCCGAGGAGGCCGGGATGAGCCTCATCCACATGGCCATCGCCTTCGTCCTGCGCCATCCGGCCGTGACGGCGGCGATCATCGGCCCGCGAACGATGGAGCATCTCGAGAGCCAGCTCGGCGCGGCCGACGTCACGCTGAGCGACGACCTCCTCGACCGCATCGACGACATCGTGCCTCCGGGGACGAACCTCAACCCCGCCGACGCGGGGTGGGTCCCGCCCGCCCTCGCGGACCCGGGCCTGCGCCGGCGCTGAGCGGCGCCCGGGGTGACGCGGGCCGCGGTCACCCCGCCGGGGTCATCTCACCACGGCCATGTCCACCGCGCCGGCGCGCAGGGCTGGACGGCCGCGATCAACCCCGTGCAGGGTGCCGTCCGCGCAGCTCGTGAGGTCCGGCTCACCCCGCCACGGAATGGGAACGGGCCCGCGCCGGCGCGCCCGCCCGAAGCCTGCCGGTGGCGGTGGAGCTGCTGGCCGGCGCGCGCCTCGAGGCGGCGCTGGAGCTGGCGCGTTTCACGGTTTGGTCGAGCTCCTCGGCCCGGACGAGGTTCGCAGGGAGCTGGCGGGCCTCGGCGCGGAGCTCGTCGACCTCCACGGCGTGGCCGCGGGGGAGCCCGGCGGGCCGTCCCCCGCCAGGCCCGGCCGGTACCCCCGGGGAAGCCCCGGGCCGGGCCGGGCCCGAGCCCTACACTCGCCACATGCCGTCCTTTGAGCTGACCTCCGCCTACTCGCCCGCCGGCGACCAGCCGGCGGCGATCGCCGCCCTCCTCGAGGGCATCCGGGCGGGCCACCGGGAGCAGACGCTCCTGGGCGTGACCGGCTCCGGCAAGACCTTCACCGTCGCCAACGTCATCCAGGAGGTTCAGCGCCCCACCCTGGTCCTCTCGCCCAACAAGACCCTGGCCGCCCAGCTCTGGGCCGAGTTCCGGGAGTTCTTCCCCCACAACGCGGTTGAGTACTTCGTGTCCTACTACGACTACTAC
>JAJZNI010000032.1:8683-10554 GCA_021847925.1 bacterium | reverse complement strand
AGGCCCAGCAGGACAGGGCGCAGCTGGGAGCCCTGCTCCGGACCAGCTACGAGAGCGTCGGCACGCAGGGCGCGGTCGCGTCCCTCGTCGACGCGCGCAGCATCAACCAGATGGTGGGTCGGCTGACCGCCCTGGATCACCTGGCCCACTCCGTGCAGCAGCTCGTGGCACGCATCGCCGCCGAGCAGCGCGGCGCCGCCTCCGCGCTGGCCGCCTCCGTGGCCGCCCGCCAGAGGGCGGAGGCGGCCCAGGCGCAGGCGCGCACCCAGGATGTGGTCATCGCGGCCGATGAGGCGACCGACGCGGAGCTGGCCGCCCGGGCGGACTACACCGCGCAGGAGGCGCAGCTCGCCGTCAACGGCGCTCAGCGGCAGCTCACCGCCATCCAGCAGTACGAGGCCGCCTACGGCAACGCGGCCCAGGCCCTGGCCACGGCACGGGCCGATGGGACCATCTTCCTGCCGATTCCGGGCCCCGTCTTCACCGAGGACACCGACCTCACGCTCCCCTCCGGGGAGAACGCCCAGACCCTGGACAGCTTCCTGGCCGGGTCGGCCCTCGCCGGCCTGGGCTCCAGCTACATGACGGCGGAGAGGACCTACGGGGTGAGCGCGCTCTACCTGGTCGCGCATTCCATCGAGGAGTCCGCCTGGGGGACCAGCGCCCTCGCCCAGCAGAAGCACAACCTGTTCGGCTTCAACGCCAACGACAGCAACCCCTACGGCGACGCGTCGAGCTTTCCCAGCTTCGCCGCCTGCATCCTCTACGTCGCCCACTACGTCAAGGTGAACTACCTCACGCCGGGAGGTGCCTTCTACCACGGCCCGACGCTCCGAGGCATGAACGTCGACTACGCCTCCGACCCCTTGTGGGCCTCCAAGATCGCGGCCATCGCGGACACCATCCCCCTGCCGTAGGGGCACGCCGGCACGGGCCGGGTGAGCGCCCGCCGCAGGGCGGGCGCAGCCGCCCCGGTCGGGGACCGGGCCGCGCGCCGCCGCGCGGAGCCCCGGCGCGGTTCGCGCCGAGCCGCCATCGGGCGCCCCGGCGTCATCCTCCCGCAAGGAAGCACCGCCAGACTCGCTCCCAGAGAACGCCCACCCAGCGGACCGGCGCGGCGCAACCGAATCGGTCCGTGCCACGTATAGACATACATGATCTCTCCACTGCGTCGCACCAACGAGCAGATCGCCGAGAGCCTGCGCGCCCGCAGGCGGGAGCAGTGGGCGCGGCACCGCATGAGGCGGCCGATCCGCGCCATCGACGGCCTCATCGCCGAGTGCGAGGAGCTGCTGCTGCTCGGGCGCAAGCGGGTGCCCCTGGCAATGGAGCCGGAGCTGCAGCGCCTGAGCGCCCAGTGCCCGGAGGCGGCCGGGACGGAGTTGCGCGCGGGTGTCACCATCGTGCACCTGATGGACGACCTCTTCTCCCTCCAGGAGGATCTCCTCGGCCGGCGCGTGGATCGCAGCGCCTACCCGGACCCGGACGAGGGCGAGTAGGCCGGCCAGGAGCCCCCGGATGCTCCTCCGGGGACCGGGTGAGCCGCGCGGCCGCCGCGACCGGCGGCCGGCGCGCGCATCGGCCGGGCGCGCGTCAGCGGATGCGGAAGAACAGGAAGAAGCTCGCTCCGGCGATCACTCCGAGCACCACCATGGCGATGAGAACCAGCTCCGGCAGGGATGAGCCCGACCCGTTGGGCTCGGGGGTGAGGCGGAGGCCGGCGTGCGAGGAGGGGAGGCTGGGGCTGCTCGGAGAGGGCAGGATCTGCTCTGCGTAGGGGGTGGGCGGGGTGGTCGGCGCGGCGGTGGGCGGTGGCGTGGGTGTGGGCGGTGGCGTGGGCGTGGGCGTGGGCGTCGGCGTGGGCGCAGAGG
>JAJZNI010000032.1:0-8635 GCA_021847925.1 bacterium | reverse complement strand
ATCCCAGAGCGGCGGTGAGAGCGACCAGCGCCAGAGCGAGGCGGGAGCGCATGCGGGGGGAGGATAGCGCGCGGCGGGCACCGGGCCCGCCCCCGCGCTCCGCCGGCGGCGCGGGTCGCGTCCTCCGGGCCGTCCCGATGCCCGGGCTTGGTGCCAACCGCCCCTGGCATCATTGTGGCGCGGTGAGCGATCGCACCCCCCTTCATCCCCGCCACCTCGCCGCCGGCGCGTCGATGGTGGAGTTCGCCGGCTTCGAGATGCCGCTGCGTTACAGCTCGGTTCGCGAGGAGCACCTGGCCGTGCGCGGCCGGGCCGGGCTTTTCGACCTCTCCCACATGGGGGAGGTCCGCCTCACGGGACCGGGCGCCGAGGCGGCCGTCCAGCTCCTGGTCGCCAACGACGTCTCGCGGCTCGCGCCGGGGGCCGCCCTCTACGGGGTGATGTGCAACGAGGCGGGCGGGATCATCGACGACGTGGTCGTCTACCGCGAGGAGGACGGCTTCCTGGTGGTGGTGAACGCCGCCCGGCGCGCCGCCGACGTGGAGTGGATGCGCGCCCACCTTCCCCCGGACGCGCGGCTCCGCGACGAGAGCGACGGCACCGCCCTCCTCGCCGTCCAGGGCCCCGAGGCCACTGCCACCGTCCGCGGCTTGACGGCGCTTCCCCTCGACGGCGTGCGTCCCTTTCACTCGGCTCCGGCCGAGGTCGCGGGGATCGCCTGCCGGCTGTCCCGGACCGGGTACACGGGGGAGGACGGGTGGGAGCTCTACTGCGCCGCCGGCCGCGCGCCCGAGCTGTGGGACGCCCTCCTCGAGGCCGGGAGCTCGCGCGGGCTCGTGCCCTGCGGGCTGGGCGCCCGGGACACGCTCCGCCTCGAGGCGGGGCTGCGCCTCTACGGACAGGACATGGACGAGACCGTGGACCCCTTCAGCTGCGGGCTCGGCTGGACCGTGAAGCTCGGCAAGGGGGACTTCCTGGGCGCCGCCCGGCTCCGCCGGCTGGATCCCGACAACCCGCCCCGCCGCTTCGTGGGCCTGGCCCTGGGAGAGCGCGACATCCCCCGCCACGGGATGGCCGTCCTGAGCGGTGGCGCCCGCGTGGGGGAGGTCACCAGCGGAGGCTTCAGCTTCAGCCTCGGCCACGGGATCGCGACCGCGTACGTCGCCACCGACCTGGACCCCGAGGCTCCGCTGAGCGTCGACATCCGGGGCCGCGAGGCCCCGGCGGCCCGCGCCCCCCTGCCGTTTGTCCGACGAGCCCTCCACTGAAGGAGCCGCCATGCCCGACCTCTCCGGTTACCGATTCACCTCCACCCATGAGTGGGTGCGCCGAGACGGAGACGAGGCGACGGTCGGCATCACCGACCACGCCCAGGCGGAGCTGGGCGACGTGATCTTCCTGGACCTGCCCGCGGTCGGTGCCCGGCTGGAGGCCGGAGCCCGATTCGGAGCGGTCGAGTCGGTCAAGGCGGCGAGCGACCTGTACGCCCCGGTGTCGGGCACCGTCACGGCCGTCAACGAGGCTCTCCGGGAGGCGCCCGAGAGGGTCAACCAGTCTCCCTACGGGGACGGCTGGCTGCTCCGCGTGAGTGGTGCCGCCGAGGGTTCGGTGGAGCTGATGGACGAGGGAGCCTACCTCGCCAGGCTGGAGGAGTGAGCGCCGGGCCCGCCCCGGTGCCGAGCGAATAGACTGGTCCTGCCCGTGGTCAGCTAGCTCAGTTGGTGAGAGCGCGCGGTTCACATCCGCGAGGTCGAGGGTTCGAGTCCCCCGCTGACCACGTCCCCCCGCAGCCGGCCGCGTGGGGCCGCTTCCTCCCCACGATGGCGAGGTGGCTACGATCAGCGCCGTGCTCCAGGTGACGCCGACCGGTCCGTGGGGAAAGGACGTCCACCCCAACCTGCCGGTGTCGTTGGACGAGCTTCTCACCGACCTTCGCCGCTGCTTCCAGGCCGGCGCCACCGGGGCGCACCTGCATGTGCGCGACGCCTCCGGCGCGGAGACGCTCGAGCCGGCGGTCGTCAACGCCACCTGCGTGGCGGTGCGCCGGATCGCCGCGGAGGTGGGCGTTCCGGTCGAGATCGGTCTCACGACCGGCGCCTGGATCGTTCCCGATCTCGCGGCACGCATCTCCATGATTCGCGAGTGGGAGGGGGTCGACTGCGCCACCGTCAACCTCTCCGAGGATGGCTTCGAGGAGGTGATGTCGGCCATGCTCGACGTGGGCGTCGGCATCGACGTGGGGATGTGGGCGCCCGTCGAGATCGACCGTCTGCTCGGGTCGGGCCTGCTCCCCAGGGTGTGGCGCGTCAGCATCGAGCTGGACCCCGGGGAGCCGTACTTCCTCCGCGGCGCACCCGCGGAGTTGGCGCAGCGGGTGAACGACCTGCTCGATGAGGCCGGATCCACCTGCCCCCGGCTCACCCACGGCATGAACGCCTGGACGTGGCCGCTCGTCGAGGATGCCTTCCGCCGTGGCCACGACACCCGCGTCGGCTTCGAGGACTCCGTCCTGCTGCCGGACGGCACCACCGCGGAGAGCAACGCCCGGCTCGTCGAGGCCGCGCTCGCCCTGCGGCGCGCCGTCAGGCGTACCGCGGGTTAGGGAGCGGGCTACGCCGTCTGGGGCGCGTGCTCGCCCCAGTGCAGGGGCGTGTCGGGAACCGCGGGCGCGGGCGTGGTCCGCAGCAGGCGCAGGAGGGCGACGCCGTTGAGGGTCAGGGTCACCGGGGTGAGCAGCAGGGAAGGCAGGCCCCACCAGCCGCGCAGCAGCGTCTCCAGGGTCATCCGCCGCCAGGCGATCAGCCCGCACTCCCGGCAGAGCGGTCCCCGCAGCACGAGGTGCTCGAGGCTGACCCCGTGGCCGTGGTGCTCGAACAGGCTGGCGGCGGCGGCCGGGCCCCGGTGGCAGAGTCGGCAGCTGCCCCCCCCCGCGGAGGCGCCGTTCATGGAAGCCGAGTCTGCCTGCTCGCGCCTCGCCTTGTTAGATGCGAAGGCTGCTTGTGGCGCGAATGAACGAATCCTGTTACGCGCCGGGCTGCGGGTGGGCCGCCTGCCGCCGTCCCGGTGGCGGGGGACGGAGTCGGGTGAGGACCACCCCGGGGGGTACCCTGATCCTCGATGGAGGAGACGGAACCGCGCTCCACGCGACTCCCGGCCGAGGCTGCCGGCCCGGCCCCGCCGGCGGAGCCCGCCGCGCAGGGTGCGCGCAGCCATGATCCACGCACCCCGGAGGCGCTGATCGAGCTCATGTCGCGGGACTGGGCCCCGGCCGGCACGGCTCCTCCGCGCCCTCACCCGGCGCTGGGCCACTTCGCGCGCCGCCGTGCGGCGCTCTCCGCGCTCTTCCCGGGGGCGCACCTCGCCATCCCGACCGGGGTGCCCGCGGTGCGGGCCAACGACACCGAGCACCGGTTCCGCCCTGGAAGCGACTTCTACTGGCTGTGCGGCCACGACGAGCCGGGTGGGGTGCTGCTCCTCCGCGCCACCCCGGAGGGGCACCGGGCCACGCTCTACGTCGAGCCTCGGGCGGACCGCTCCTCTCCGGCGTTCTTCACCAACGCCCGCACCGGAGAGCTGTGGGTGGGCCCCCGCATGGGGGTTGCCGAGTCCGCCGCGCACCTCGGCCTCGACTGCGCCCCGCTCCCCGAGCTGGGGGCGGATCTGGCCGCCCTGGAGGGCCCCGTGCTGGCGCTGCGCGGGATCGACCCGGAGCTCGACGCGCTGCTGGCGGAGGCGCCGGCCCCCGCCGATGAGGGCCGTCTGGCCCGCGAGCTCAGCGAGCTGCGTCTGGTCAAGGACGACCACGAGGTGCTCATGCTCGAACGCGCGGTGGCGGCCACCGTGCGCGGTTTCGAGGACGTCGTGCGCGCCCTGCCGGAGGCGATGGAGCAGGGGGAGCGGGTGGTGGAGGGCGTCTTCAACCTGCGCGCGCGCGTCGAGGGCAACGACGTCGGCTACGGCACCATCGCCGCGAGCGGCAGCCACGCGACCATCCTCCACTGGACCAGGAACGACGGGGAGGTGCGCAGCGGCGACCTCCTCCTCCTCGACGCGGGGGTGGAGAGCGCGGAGCTCTACACGGCGGACGTGACCCGAACCCTGCCGGTGTCCGGCCGCTTCTCACCCGTGCAGCGCCGTGTCTATGAGCTGGTCCACCGGGCCCAGCGGGCCGCCATCTCCGAGGTGCGCCCCGGCGCCGCCTTCCTGGCTCCGCACCGGGCGGCGATGCGGGTGCTCGCCGAGGGGCTCGTGGAGCTGGGCGTCCTGCGCGTGAGCGCCGAGGAGGCGCTCGCCGAGGACCGGCAGCTCCATCGCCGCTACACGCTTCACGGCACCTCCCACATGCTGGGCCTCGACGTCCACGACTGTGCCCACGCCCGCGAGACCGAGTACCGGGAGGGCACGCTCCGGCCCGGACACGTGCTCACGGTCGAGCCCGGCCTCTACTTCCAGGCCGACGACCTCACCGTGCCCGAGGATCTTCGCGGCATCGGCATCCGCATCGAGGACGACGTCCTCGTGACCGAGGACGGATGCCGGGTCCTGAGCGCGGCCCTCCCCGGCGAGGCCGGCGACCTGGAGCGCTGGATGGCGGCGCTGCGGGCCGAGGACCCGCGGCTGCGCCGGCCTCTGGGCTGAGCGAGCCGGGCCCGACCGGCCGGCCAGGCGGCGCGCCCTCCCCGGAGCGAGCGGTGCCTTCGCGCGCGGAGGCCTGGCGCAGGTCGTGTACACTCACCGCTTCGTCCGCAGCTTTCCTGCGTCCGGCGTCGCCGCCCCGGTCACCCCGGCGGCGAGGTTTCGCCGGGCGCCGCTCAGCCCAGAGGAAAGGAGGTGCCAGCCCCGTGGTGCGCGACTACGAGTTGATGTACATCGTCCGCCCGGACCTCGACGACGAGGCTCTGAGGGCGGCCACCGAGTCCGTGGGAGCGCTGGTGCGCGGCCTCGGCGGCGAGATCACCAAGACCTCCGTCTGGGGGCGCCGGCGCCTCGCGTACGAGATCGACCACCTCCGCGACGGCCAGTACGTCCTCGCGCAGATGCGTCTCGACGGGGAACGGGTCACGGAGCTCGAGCGGGCCCTGGCCATCCACGACACCGTCTTCCGCCACCTGCTGGTCCGGCGCGAGAAGGCCACCGCGGCCACCGAGGACCAGGCCCGCGAGGACGCGGGGGGTGCGGAGGCCGGCGCCGCGGAGGCGCTCGCCGCGGGCGACGAGGCACCGGCAGAGGACGGCGACGCCGAGGTCCCCGAGCTCATGAGCGACGGAGAGGAGGAGTAGCGATGGCCGGCTCGCTCAACCGGGTCATGCTGATCGGGAGGCTCACCCGCGACCCGGAGCTTCGCTACACGCCGAGCGGCAGCGCGGTCTGCAACCTGGCGCTCGCCACCAACCGCTATGGCCAGGACCAGAGCGGTGAGCGTCGCGAGTTCACCGACTTCCACGACGTGGTGGTCTGGAACCAGGGCAATCGCAAGCTCGCCGAGCTCTGCGCCCAGTACCTCGCCAAGGGTCGCCTCGTCTACGTGGAGGGGCGCTTGCAGACGCGCTCGTGGGACGACACCCAGACCGGGCAGAAGCGCTACCGCACCGAGGTGAACGCCTCCGATGTGCAGTTCCTGGACAGCCGGCAGGAGGGGGCTCCCGCCGAGGGCGGTCCGGCTCCCGCCGCCCCGGGGCCGGCCGGGTCCCCCGCGACCGACATCGACCCCGACGACATCCCGTTCTGAGGACGCCGAGCCATGCCCGACTTCGACCGCCGCCGCCGCAAGGTCTGCAGCTTCTGCCTGGAGCACCAGGACGTCATCGACTACAAGGAGGTCTCGCGGCTGCGCCGCTACCTCTCCGACCGCGGCAAGATCCTCCCGCGGCGCATGACCGGCGTCTGCGCCCGCCACCAGCGCCGGCTCACCATCGCACTCAAGCAGGCGCGCCACATCGCTCTGCTCCCCTTCAGCGCCGACATGCGCTGACGGCCGCGGGCCGCGCCTGCGGCGCCCCCGCACGCGGGCGGGGCCGGTCCCATACTCCGCGCGGGGTTTGCCGATGCCGCGGGCACGATCTCTCCACGTCCTCGCCCTCTCCCCGGCCGCCCGGGACCCCGGCCTGGCGCAGGCGATGGATGCCGGCCTCGCCGCGCGGCTGCGCACCACCACGGCGCACCAGCGCCTGCTCCGGCGCAGGCGCCGCCTTCTCCGCGATCGCGCCGCCGCGGAGGGCGGCGCCGGCGAGGCCGAGGTCGAGGTGCGCGGCCGCAGCGCCCGCTCGGGCATCGACCGGCTGCCCCTCTGAGGCGGCGCGGCGTCGACCGGCCCGACCGTGTCGGTGCCGAAGGGCCCTACGGTGGCCGAAAGGTCGGTTGGTACACTCCGGAGACCGCCAGCCCCCTGTGAGGGAGGAGTCTCCATGGCCCTTGAGCAGCAGCTCCGCGTCCCCGGTCCGACCCCGCTTCCGCAGCGCGTGGTCCGGTCCGCTTCCCGCCCCATGATCAACCATCGCGGGCCCGAGTTCGCAGAGCTGATGTCCGAGGTCTGCTCCGGCCTCAAGACCGTGCTGCGCACGGACAACGACGTGCTGCTCTTCCCTGCGAGCGGCACCGGGGGGATGGAGTCGGCCATCGTCAACCTGCTCAGCCCGGGGGAGAGGGCGCTCTTCCTGAGCGTCGGGTCCTTCGGCGACCGCTGGGTGGAGATGGCCAACATCTACGGCGTCGACGCCGTCAAGCTCCGGGCCCCCTCGGGTGAGGCGATCGATCCCGAGGACGTGGAGCGCATCCTCGCGGAGAACCCGGAGATCGAGAAGGTCTTCGTCACCCACAACGAGACCTCGACGGGGGTCACCAACGACATCCCGGCGATCGCCTCGGTCGTGAAGGGCAGGGGCAAGCTTCTCGCCGTCGACTCGGTGAGCGGTGCGAGCTGCATCCCGCTCGAGACGGATGCGCTGGGGATCGACGTGGTGGTGACCGGTTCGCAGAAGGGCTGGATGGCGCCGCCCGGGCTGGCCATGGTGGCGGTGTCGCCCGCCGCCTACGCCGCCGCCGAGAAGGCCAAGCTCCCGCGTGTGTACTTCGACTACCACCGCGAGAGGAAGTTCCAGGCCAACAACCAGACGTACACCACCCCGCCCGTGAGCGTCATGTACGCCGTCCAGGAGGGGCTCCGGATGATCCTCGAGGAGGGGGTCGAGAACGTCTGGGCACGTCACGCGCGGGTGGGGGCGATGATCCGGGCCGGGGTGGAGGCCGCCGGCCTGCGCCTCTTCGCCGCCGCGGCGCACCGGAGCGACACGGTCACTCCCATCCACAACCCCGCCGGCACGCCCGAGGAGCTCTCCCAGCTCACCGGCCTGCTGCGCACGCGGTACGGCCTGGTCCTGGCCGGGGGCCAGGGCGACCTCAAGGGCCGGATCTTCCGCATCGGGCACCTCGGCTTCATCGATGAGGGCGCGGTGTACGCGATCCTCGCCTCCCTGGAGCTGGCGCTCAGCGAGAGGGGCCTGCTCAGCCGGGTGGGGCTGATGGTGCCGGCGGCGCAGGCCGCCGCCCGCGGCGCCGCCGCTCCCGCCGAGACGGCGGGCGTCCGATGACGGCGGTGGCCGCCGCTCCCGACGCCGCCGCCGGGAAGGGCACCGCGGGGGTGCGCATCCTCGTCGCCGACCCCATCGCGGCCGACGGCATCGAGCGGCTGCGCGAGGCCGGCGAGGTCGAGGTGGCGACCGGGCTCTCGGTGGAGGAGCTGAAGGCGCGGATCGCCGACGCCGACGCGCTGGTGGTGCGCAGCGAGACCAAGGTCACGGCCGAGGTGCTCGCCGCCGCCACGCGGCTGCGGGTGGTGGGCCGCGCCGGGGTGGGGGTGGACAACATCGACCTCGAGGCGGCGACCCGCCACGGCGTGCTGGTCCTCAACGCTCCCACCGGCAACACCATCGCGGCCGCCGAGCACACCATCGCGATGATGCTCTGCATGGTGCGCAACATCCCCCGTGCCGACTGGTCGATGCACCAGGGCCGGTGGGACCGCAAGGCCTTCATGGGCACCGAGCTCCGGGAGAAGACGCTGGGCCTGCTCGGGCTCGGCAAGATCGGCTTCGAGGTGGCGCGGATCGCCACCCAGGGCCTGCGGATGAAGGTCATCGCGGACGACCCCCTGGTGACGCCGGAGCGCGCCGAACAGGCGGGGGCCGAGCTGGTGGACTTCGAGACGCTGCTCGCGCGCGCCGACATCCTGAGCGTGCACGTTCCCCTCAACGACAAGACGCGCGGGGTGATCGGCGCCGCCGAGCTCCGCCGCATGCGCAGGGGTGCTCGGCTGCTCAACGTGGCCCGGGGTGGGATCATCGACGAGGCTGCCCTGGCCGAGGCGGTCAGGGACGGGCACATCGCGGGGGCCGCGATGGACGTCTTCACCAAGGAGCCGCTCCCCGCGGACAGCCCCCTTCTCGGCGTCCCGGAGATCGTGCTCACCCCTCACCTGGGCGCGAGCACCACCGAGGCGCAGGTGCTCGTGGCGACCGATGTCGCGGACCAGATCGTCCACTACCTGGCGGGTGGAGGGCCGCGCTATGCGGTCAACCTTCCCGTGCTCGCACCCGAGGAGGCCTCACGGCTGCGCCCCTGGCTGCTGCTCGGCGAGAAG
>JAJZNI010000172.1 GCA_021847925.1 bacterium | reverse complement strand
GGCCCGGCTCGGTCGACCAGTCGCTCTGCATCGGCTGGCCGATCTGCGCCGAGGCCTGCACCGGCGCCGTGCCGGGCCAGTTCAACGAGGGCGCGGGGAGTTGAGGCGAATCCCGCCAACCCCGCGACGCCCGCTGACGCGGTCGTGGCGGGCTCCGCGGAGGCGGCCGGTGCGCGGGCCGTCACACGGCGGGCCCCCACCCTGGCTCGAGCGCCGAGGCCGGTCCTCTGCGATGCTCGACCGTGCCGGCGCCGCCGCCGGCCCCACGAGGAGGTGACCAGGCGATGCTCTGCTGCGTACCCGTGAACGACGATGGATCGATCGACCCCCGCTGGGGTCGTGCCCGGAGGGTGGCGCTCGCCCGGGTCGAGGGCGGCGCGATCACCGAGTGGACCGACGTCGAGGTGGGGTGGGACGCGCTGAAGGACGCCGGCGCGGAGGGGGCTCACCACGCGCGGGTGGCTCGCTTCCTGCGCGAGCGCGGTGTGGACGTGGTCCTCGCCCATCACATGGGTCGCGACATGCACCACATGCTCGGGCGGATGGGGGTCGTGGTGTGGCTCGGAGCCGCCGGTGACGCGCGCCCCGCGGTGCTGGCCGCCGCCACGGAGGGGGTGGCCGGATCGGGCGGACCCGAATAGGGCCCACCTCCCGCGACGGGCGTGCCGCACCATTCCACACCCCCCCGCATCCAAGGGGGCGAGAGCCGGCTTCCCGGATCGCCTGATCCGCCGGCACGCCAAGGAGGTGCGAGATGCCACGCAACGTGGGATTGACCGATCGCCGGGGACGCCTGATCGTCGCCGCAGCCGCCCTGCTGGTCGCGCTCTGGGCTGGGGCCGGCAGCGTGGCGGGGATCGTCCTGCTCGTCGTCGCCGCGCTGATGCTGGGGACGTCGATCTCCGGGAGCTGCCCCCTCTACCTGCCCTTCCGCCTCAGCACCTGCCGGCGCCCGGTGAGGAGGGGCTGACCGTGCCCAGCGCGCTGCTGTCCGACCGGCTCCGCGAACAGCTTCGCGGGGAGCTCGGGGGCCTCCGGGAGAGCGTGGAGATGCAGCTGGTGGTCCGCGGTCTGGCGACGGACGGCCAGCTCCGCGACAGCCAGCAGATGGTCCGCGAGGTCGCGGAGGAGCTGGTCGCGGCCGGCCCGGACCGGGTGCGCCTCAGCCTCGCCGATCTCGACGGCGGCGCCGAGGTTGCCGGTGTCGGCGACGGGCTCAGCCGGCAGGAGGGCGTCCCCGTCCTTCAGCTCTCCGCGCCAGGGTCCGCGCCGCGCATCGCCTATCTCGGCATCCCCGGGGGCTACGAGTTCGGCGCCCTCGTCGACACCGTGCGCCGTCTCGGGGAGGGGAGTCACGGGATCAGCGACGCCAACCTGCGCCGCCTCGGCGACCTCACGGGCCCCGTCGAGGTGATGGTCTTCGTCACGCCGAGCTGTCCGTACTGCCCGGCGGCCGCGTCGCTCGCCTTCCGGTTGGCGATGGCATCGCCGCTTGTGACCGGCATCACCGTGGAGGCCATGGAGTTCCCGGCGCTCGCGGACCGTCACCAGGTGAGCGGCGTGCCGCGCACGGTGGTCAACCGCGCCGGCGCCTTCGTGGGCGCCATGCCCGAGGACCGCTTCGTCGGCGAGGTGCTGCGTCTGGCCGCGGCGCGCCCGCTCGCGGCCGGGTGAGGTGGTGAGACGTCGTGACCTTCGCCCCTGTCCTCACCGGCCCGCACCATGATTCGATGACGCAGATGGACGAACACAGGGTGAGCGTGCGCCACGTGGAGGACGATCGCTTCCGCATCTCCATGCGCCACCACGTGATCACCGTGGACCAACCGGTCGACGACGGGGGGGACGACACCGCGCCCACACCCACCGAGCTGTTCATCGCCAGCCTCACGGCGTGCGTCGCCTTCTACGCGCGCCGGTTCCTGAGCCGCCGCGGGCTGCCCACCGCGGGTCTGGCCGCGACCGCCGACTACGCCATGGCCGCGGGCCCGTCGCGAGTCGCCGAGATCACCATCAGGCTGCACGTTCCCGACTCGATTCCGCCGAAGCAGCGCGAGGCGGTTGTCGCCGTGGCATCACGCTGCACGGTGCACAACACGCTGCACCAGGCTCCGCACGTGCACATCGGGCTGGACCCGGTGCCCGAGGCTCAGCCGGATGTCCGCGAGGCTCCGTGACGGCGCCCCGAGCGCGGGTATCTGCCCGGGCGCAGCGGCGGGCCCGGGGTCACCGCCCGGGCAGCCCCCTGCACTAGACTGCGCTGATGGCCAAACGATACGCCCGTGCTGAGCAGGTCACCGAGCCCGGCGCCCGCTACCTCGCCACCATCGCCACCGACCGCGGCGAGATCGAGATCGCCCTCGATGCCCGGCGTGCGCCGGCGACGGTCAACAACTTCGTCTTCCTCGCCGGTGAGGGGTTCTACGACGGGTTGACCTTCCACCGTGTGGTGGACGGCTTCGTCGTCCAGGGGGGTTGCCCGGAGGGGACGGGTCGCGGCGGTCCCGGCTACACCTTCGCGGACGAGCCCGTGCAGGGTGACTACATCCCGGGGTCCGTGGCCATGGCCAACGCCGGCCCCAACACCAACGGGTCGCAGTTCTTCATCTCGACGGCGGACAACCGCCGCACGCTGACGCGCTCGTACAACCTCTTCGGTCAGGTGGTCAAGGGGATGGAGGTGATCGCCGCCATCCGCCAGGGCGACGTGATGCGCTCGGTCAGGGTGCGGCCGGAGGCGGGCTGACCCGCCCGCGTCTCACCAGCCGGACGCGTCGGCGAGCAGACCGAGCCCGATCCCCAGCATCCACACGTCCTTGCTGACCGCGAGGCCCGCCGGGCTCGGCCAGATGCTGCCCTCCCTGCGCATCGCGGGCGTGCGCCAGTACATGGTGAGCAGGGTGCCGGAGAACGCGGTGAGCGCCGCGCCCGCCACCCGGTTGCGCACGAAGGGCGCGAGGAGGAGGGACCCGGTGGCCATCTCGGAGACGGAGAGCAGCCGGACGAACACGCCGGGGGAGAGGGACCGCAGCACCGGGAAGGCGGCGGAGGCGGTCTGGTGCAGACCCGCCGCCCTCTCGGGCGGAGCCCCCCACTTCTCCATGCCGGAATGCAGGATGAAGGCGCCCGTCGCCAGGCGGCCGGGAATGGCGTGCAGGGACGGCCGACGTCGCATCTCGGATCCTCCGTTCTCTCGCGGGGTTGGCGGAGTCGCCATCACAGGGTATCGTGTCGAGGCGACGTGGCCGAGCCCATCGACGTCCGCGAGCGGCGGCAGCTCTGTGAGCTCCTCACCGGGCTGGGCCCGGACGCCCCCACGCTGTGCGAGGGGTGGACGGCCGCCGACCTCGCCGCCCATCTGGTGCTGCGCGAGCACCTCCGCCCGTCGACGACCTCACGGCTCGCCGCCGAGAAGCGGCGGGGCTGGACCGCCCAGGTCGCGCGGCTGGGCGGGGCGCCGCCGCTCATCTGGCGTGTGCCCGGCCTGCGCACCCTGGCCAACGGCATCGAGCTCTTCCTCCACCATGAGGACGTGCGCCGCGCCAACGGGCTGGGCCCGCGCGACGCGCCCGCCGACCTCGACCGGCTGGCCTGGAGGGTGAGCCGCCTCCTCGGTCTCCGGCTGGCGAGGCGGATCCGTCCGTTTGGCCTCGACCTGGTGCGCCCGGGGGGGGACCGACGCTCCTTCACCCCGCGGGCGGTGGCGCGCGCCACCCTCTCCGGCCCCGCGACCGAGCTGGTGATCTACCTGAGCGGCCGCCGCTCGGCGGCGAGAGTGGCCGTCGAGGGGGACGCGCGGGCGGTCGCGGCGGTGCAGCGAGCCGACGTCCGCCTGTAGCGGCGCGCCCGCCACCCGGACGCACCGGTCCCGCGGTGCGGCTCCCTCAGGCGCTCAGGGCCACGGTCTCGGGCTCGCCGGCCCTCCCCGGAGCCCCCGCGTCGGTGGCGGGTGCCTCGCCCGCCGTCTCGTCCGCAGCCGCGTTGCGGGTGCGCAGGGGAACCTCGCGGATCAGCCAGACCAGGGCGAAGGCGACGAGCGCGAACGGGATGCCGGCCATGAACACGGTGCCCAGCGACTGCGAGAAGGCAGCGACCACGGTGGCGTGGAGCTGGGGGGGCAGGGCGGCGAGCGCCTGGGGGCTCGCGTTGCCCGAGCCCGAGGAGAGACCGGCGCGCACCGCGGCGGGCAGGGCGACCCTCGCCAGGTTGCCGCCCAGGACATTGCTGAAGATCGCTCCGAAGATGGGCAGCCCGATCGAACCGCCCATGGAGCGGAAGAAGGTGGCGGTGGAGGTGGCCGTCCCCAGGTCGCGCTGTGACACCGAGTTCTGCGCCAGGAGCACCAGCACCTGCATGACGCCCCCGATGCCCAGCCCCACCACCACCATGTAGATCGCCGTCAGCGCGCCCGGGGTGGACGGGCTCATGCTCGAGAGCAGGTACATGCCCACCGCCATCAGCGCGGTCCCCGCGATCGGCCAGTACCGGTAGCGTCCGGTGCGGCTGATGAGCTGCCCGCTCACCGTGAGGGTGATCAGCATGCCCAGCATCATCGGGACGAGCTGGAAACCGGAGGCGGTGGCCGAATCCCCCTTCACGATCTGCAGGTACTGGGGCAGGAAGATGATGGACCCGAACATCGCCAGCCCGACGATGAACCCGACCACGTTGACGAGCGTGAACACCGAGTTGCGGAACAGCCAGAGCGGCAGGATCGGTTCGGCCGCGACCCGCTCCGCGGCGGCGAAGGCTGCGAGGAGGCCGGCGCCCCCCGCGCCCAGCGCCAGGGTCTGCCAGGAAGCCCAGGGGTACTCGGTTCCGCCCCAGGTGACCATGAGGACGATCGCCGCGACGCCCGCCGCGAGGAGCCCGGCACCGAGGAAGTCGATCCGGTGCTCGCGGCGCGTCGAGGGGACGTGGAGCGCCACCTGGGTCATGACCAGGGCCAGCGCTCCGACCGGGACGTTGACGTAGAAGACCCAGCGCCACGAGGCGTGGTCGACGAAGAAGCCGCCCAGCAGCGGGCCCGCCACCGTGGCCACCGCGAAGGCGGCGCCGAAGTAGCCCATGTACCGGCCCCTCTCGCGTGGCGACACGATGTCACCGATGATCGCCTGGGAGCCCACCATCAGCCCTCCGGCTCCGATCCCCTGCAGGCCGCGGAAGGCGATCAGCTCGGCCATGTTCTGCGAGAGGCCGCAGAGCATCGACCCCACCAGGAAGACGACGATCGACCCCTGGAAGATGCGCTTGCGCCCGTAGATGTCACCGATCTTTCCGTAGAGCGGGGTGGTGATGGTGGAGGCGAGGATGTAGGCGGTGACCACCCAGGTGAGCTCGGTGAGACCGCCCAGGTCGCCCACGATCGTGGGCAGCGCGGTGGAGACGATGGTCTGGTCGAGGGCGCCGAGCAGCATCGCCAGCATGAGCGCGCTGAACACGACGGTGACGCTGCGCCGCTCCGCGGAGCCGCGCGCCGCGACGGGACGCGTGGCCGCTCTCATCGCGTGACCTCCGCGGGTTGGGTGGCGGCGGCCGCGAGCGCGCCGGCATCATCCGGCGCGGGGTGGGCGCCGGCCTGGGCCGGAGAGGCCAGCTTGACCAGCAGCCCGACGAGGGTCTCCAGCTCGTCGTCGGAGAGGGCTCGCGTCACCTCCCGCAGGTGCAGCATCCCGAGGCTCGCCAGCTCCTCGCAGCGCCCGTGGGCGGGATCCGACAGCCGCACCCGAACCACGCGCCGGTCGTCGCTGTCGCGCAGGCGCTCCACCATCCCCATGCGCACCAGCCGCTCCACCAGCGGGGTGGCGGTGCCCGGGGTGGAGGAGTGGGCCGCGGCCAGCTCCCCCATGGTGATCCCGTCAGGATGCCGGCGCAGCAGCATCAGCACCTCGAACTGGGCGGCGGTGAGCTCCTCCATGTGGGCGCGCAGGCGCTCACGGGCCTCGGGCGGCAGCGCCGAGCGCATGCGGGCGCGGAGCTGGGGCTGGAGGCCGAGGAACTGCTGCAGAAGGCTCTCGCGACGGGTCATGGTGTCCCTTGTTGCTCAAATCTTTTGATGCAAGAAGCATAACATCACCCGTCGCGCCGCGCAACCGTGCCGGGTGCCGGCCTCCCCCGCCTCGCTCCCGCCCGGCGCCCAGCCTAGCGGCGGCGGCCGGGTCCCGTCAGGACGCGGAGCAGGGGAGCCCGTCCCGCGGCGCCGATGGCGCGGCGCCAGTCGAGCACCACGGCGGTGGCGAGCGTCGCGGCGGCGAAGCCCTCGGTGACGAAGGCGGCCAGGATGTCACCGCCGACGCCGATCCCGAGCTGGCGGAACCCGAACAGCCCGGTGGTGGTCGCGAGCGCCAGGCCGCCGATGGCCCCCAGCTCGATCACCACCCCGAGCGCCGCGACCAGCGGGTGCCGCAGCGCCACCAGCGCGACCGCGGTGAGGGAGCTGAGCACCCCGTCGAGGAGGAAGAGGGGGCCGATCACGGCGACGCCGCCGTAGCCGGCGGCGCTGAAGAGCTGGAGGTGGAGCCCGCCGGCCCCGGCGACCGCCGCGGCCCCGAGGAGCTCGCACCCCGTAGCCCATCGCCGCCGCCACGCCGGGCCGGCGCCGCCCCGCCCCTCCTCGTACCGCGCCTCCGAGGGGGGCTCCGGGGCCTCCGCCCCCCTCGGGGAGCGGGATCCGGAGCCCTGGGGTGCCCCCCCGGGATGGCTCGGAGCCGCCGGCGACGTCTCAGTACCCGCTGTTGCCGTACCCGCCCGAGCTGCTCGGTGACGTGGCGGGCGCCACTCCGGATGACATGCTCGGGGTGGCGACGTACCAGGTGCCGCCGAGCGCCTTGATGCCGTTGCCGTTGGCCTGCCCGCTCGCGGAGTCCCCGCTGTACGTGTAGAGGAAGTGCCCGTCGTACTGCACCTGGCGGCCGTTGGCCGAGCTCACCACCGACAGGGAGTGCGGCAGCGAGCCGGAGGCGGTCGGCTGGCCGGAGGGGAGGAGCAGGGGCGGCCAGAGCGAGGCGCACGAACCGCTGCACCTCACGCTGGTCGCGGTGTCGGAGCTGAGGTAGTAGAGGGTCCGGCCCTGGGTGTCGGTCAGCACGGTCTCCGACGTGCCGCTGACCGTCGCCGTCCCCGTCTTCACGACGGCCCCGCCGTAGCTGGAGCTCGCGGGCCCGCTGGGCTTCGCGGAGGGGGTGGCCACCGATCCCGTGGCCGCCGCTCCGCAGCCGGCGAGCACCACCGCCGCGAGCCCGAGCCAGATGCTTCGCCCTGTGATCCGACGCATGGTTCTGTGCCTCCGCTCTCCGACATGGCACGGCCGGCCCGTCCGAGGGGCCCTCACCAGAGGACTACGCGGGGGCGCCCTCGCCGGTTCAACCCCGGAGGCCGCCCCCCGGGTGGGGCGGGGGGTATCCGCCGCCCGCCGCGCGAGGGTCAGCGGCGGGAGTGCCCCGCCCAGCGCGCCACGAGGTAGACGGCGAAGGCGATGACCGCCACCACCACCACCGTCTTGACCAGGGCGAAGACCACCCCGGCGAGGAAGCCCAGGGCCACGTAGGCGACGATCACCGCGACCACCGTCGTGGCGACCACCGCCAGGGCGTGGTGGGGCCGGACGCGGGCCGGCGATCGATCGGGCCTGGGATTGAGCATGGGCCGATCATCGCACCTTTGCCGGGGCGCCGTGGCCCGCGCTCTGGCCCATCGCGGGCCGGATCGGGACGAGTTCGGACGGGCCCGCCGCGTCGGGGCGGAGCCATGATCCGGCTGTGGCGCCCGAGCAGCCCACCTCCGGCCCCCCCACGACGCCCGCCGCGACCCGGGGTCGCCGCCGGGCGGCGCGCGTGGTGAGCTGGCCCGCTCGCCCTCCGTCCGCGGCCCGGCGGGCGGTGGCCGGAGCCGTGGCGGCCGCGGTCGGTCTCGCCACCGCGTCGCTGGCGGCCCTCGTGCTCCCGGGAGGGCAGTCACCGCTCGTCTCGGTCGCCGACCAGGTCGTCTCTCTGGCGCCCTCCACCCCGCGCGAGGAGACCATCGCCCTCCTGGGAACCGCGGACAAGCCCTTCATCCTGGGGGCCGTCGCCGCGGTGACGGTGGCCCTGGCCGCGCTGCTGGGGCTGCTGTCCCGTCGCGATCGCCGTCCCCTCGTGGCGGGTGGCGCCCTCCTCCTCGCCGCGGGCGTGGCCGCCACCGCCGAGAGCGCGCCCTCCGCCCTGGCGGCCGGGCTCGTGGGCACGGTGCTGAGCGCCCTCGCCGCCGCCTGGTCCGTGGGCAGGCTCAGCCGCCCCCAGGCCGCGGGGCTCCGCCCGGCCGGGCGCGCCATCGGCGCCGGCCGACCGCCCGCGTCGTGGGCGGAGAGGGAGATGAGCCGGCGCGAGTTCACCCTTCTGGCCGCCGGGATGGCCGTCCTCGCCGTGGCGGGCCAGGGGCTCGCGTCGCTGGTCGGCTCCGTCCCCTCCAGCGCGGTGGAGCGCTTCCGAGCCGCGACGCGCCTGACCCGCGCCGCCCACCCCCTGCCGCCGCCCCCCGCGGCCGACTCCTTCCGCATCGCCGGCCTGACCCCGCTGGTCACCCCCAACGCCGGCTTCTACCGGGTGGACACCGCCTTCGTCCCCCCCTCGGTCGACCCGGTCTCGTGGCGGCTGAGCCTGGACGGGATGGTCGATCGGCCGCTCACGTTCCGCTACGAGGACCTCATGGCGATGCCACAGGAGGAGGCCTACATCACCCTCTGCTGCGTCAGCGACCCGGTGGGGGGGAGCCTCATCGGGAACGCCCTCTGGCAGGGGGTGCGCCTGGATCGGCTCCTCGCGCTGGCCGGCGTGAGGCACGGAGCGGACCAGGTGGTCGGCCGCTCGGTGGACGGCTTCACCGCCGGCTTCCCGACCGCGCTCGCCCTCGACGGACGGGCCGCCCTGGTCGCGCTGGGGATGAACGGCGAGCCGCTCCCGATCGTGCACGGCTTCCCGGCACGCCTCATCGTGCCGGGCCTCTACGGCTACGTCTGCGCGACCAAGTGGCTCACCGAGATCCGCCTCACCACCCTCTCCTCCTTCACCGCCTACTGGGAGCAGCGGGGCTGGGGTCCCCCGGCTCCCGTCGCCACCGAGTCGCGCATCGACGTTCCCCGCGACGGCGCCGCGCTCGGCCCCGGGGAGGTGACCGTGGCCGGCGTCGCCTGGGCTCAGCACCGGGGCATCCGCGGGGTCCAGGTGCGCGTCGACGGCGGCCCGTGGCGGGCGGCCGAGCTCGCCGGCGAGCTGAGCACCGACACCTGGCGGCAGTGGCGCTACCGCTGGACCGCCACGCGGGGAGGTCACACCCTGGCGGTGCGAGCCACCGACGCCGAGGGCAGGGTGCAGACCGCCCGCACCGTCCCGCCGTTCCCCGACGGGGCGACCGGGTATCCGAGCGTCAGCGTCACCGTCGGGTGAGGGGCGCGCCGGGGCTCGGGGTCGTGCACCCGGCGGTCCCCTTCGGCCAGCCGGGTGCCGCGGCCGGACCCCTCGCCACGCCCGCGATCGGATGGCCACCCACTCCCGGTGACGCCTCTCCAGCGAGGGCCGCGCGCTCGCGGCACCAGTATCCACGCCGGGAGTCCTCCCGTCGAGCCATGGCGCCAGATGTCAAATGACCTCCATCCCGCGGCAGGGGATGTGGACGCGTGTTTCCCGCCGTCACGCGGCCGTCATGCCGAGCGGGGGTGGGCCGGGGCGGGCGTCAGCCCCCGGGCGCCAGGTCCAGGGCGGCGGAGTTGATGCAGAACCGCTCGCCCGTGGGCTCCGGGCCGTCGTCGAAGACGTGGCCGAGGTGTCCCCCGCACCGGCGGCACACGACCTCGGTGCGGACCATGCCGTGGCTGCGGTCCTCGCGCAACTCGACCGCGTCGCGGGCGGCGGGCTCGGAGAAGCTCGGCCAGCCCGACCCGGAATCGAACTTGGTCGTGGACCGGAAGAGGACGGCGCCGCATCCCGCACAGAGATAGTCACCGGTCTCGTGGCTGCGCCAGTAGCGTCCGGTGAACGCCGGCTCGGTGGCGCGCTCGCGCAGCACCGCGTACTGCTCCGGGGTGAGGCGCGCGCGCCACTGCGTGTCGCCGAGCGACGCGCCCGCCGCCTCCGCGGCGGGGGTCGCCGGGGCCCCCTCACGGCTCGGGTCACCGGCGCTCATGGCTCTCCTCCGCAACGGTGCGCCTCATGGGGGAAGCGTACTCCGGGCGCCCGTCCGCCCCGCCCGCCCGCGGTCAGCGCAGGGTGGCCGGCTCCCGGCGCAGCCGGGCCAGGGTGACCAGCAGGCTGAGCAGGACCAGGACGTGGACGGCGGTGCACCACTCGCAGAGAGACCGGAGCGCGACCTCGGCGTGGACGAGGTAGAAGACGGCGATCAGCCCCAGCGCAGCCCACCCCGCGTGCACGGGGCGCAGCCATGACGGCTCCGCCACCCCGCGCCGGCCCCGGCGCAGCGAGACGGCGGCGAGCGCGGCGCTGACCAGGAACCACAGCATCCCGGGGACGGTCACGGGGATCACGGTGCCGGGAACCAGCGAGGAGGAGCTGGTGAGGACCCGGCCGCAGTTGACGGGCCCGCCCTGGGTGCAGAGTGGCACCAGGCCCTCGTAGTGAAGGGTCGTGAGGTAGGCGGAGAGGCCCAGGCC
>JAJZNI010000146.1 GCA_021847925.1 bacterium | reverse complement strand
CGGCATCTCCGTCGATATCGACCGGGAACGCGTGGAACGCGATGTTCTGGCCTGGCTTGACCTCTACGTGCCGGCCGCGGCGGCGCGCCCCGCCGCCGGCACGGCGCGGTCTCGCCGCTAGCCGCTCGACCTCCGCCGGCGGGGAGGCCGCGGCCGGCGTGGCGACCCGGGGCGCGCCGCGGCGGCGCCCTCACTCCGGCTCGTCGGCGGCTCCGAGGGTGCGCAGCAGCCGCGCCGCCGTGTCCGAGTCGAGGACGAAGTTGTCCGGCTGGCCCCCGTCGGGCAGCGGGCGCCGCCGCGGCGGCGCGGAGCCGGCTCCGTCCGGGCGCTCCGATCCCCGGATCACGCCCCCGCACGCGGGGCAGCGCAGCACGGCCACCGAACGGCCCCGCCCCGTGTACTCGCGGTGGGAGAAGCGCAGCTCCGCGCCGCAGAGCGGGCAGGGGGGCCGCTTGGGTCGCGTGTCCTCACCTGGCGGGCCCGCTGCGCCGCGAACGTCCGGTGCCGCGTTCGCACGGGCGCGTCGCCGTCCGTCACCGCCCGTTCCCGGGGCTTGACCCGGCTTCACCGGCCTTCACCGAGATTCGCTGAGGTCGTGACGCGCAACCCCGCGGGCGCGGGGTACGTTCCACCTGAAGCGGGGCGCCGCACCGTCATCGGCGCTGAGCATACGAGGAGAGCCCCCGAATGACCGTCAGGAGACCGGAGCAGATCGCCGCGGACCGGGCCGAGTCCGGGGCGATCGAACGCTATCTCCGCCGCCGTGAGCTGGCCGGCCTGGTCGGCGAGGCGATCGCTCGCGCCGAGGCGCGCTGGCGCCTCGAGTCCGCCCTGCGCCGGACCGTCGCGGAAGCCTAGCGCCGCCCCCCCCCGCGGGACCCGCGTCCCGGCGCGCCGCCGGGGGCGCCGTGGCGCAAGCTCCTCTCTGCAGAGATGACGGCCGAGCTGGTGGATGACCTCCGGCGCGCCCTGGCCCTCCCGAGGAGCGGGGCGGAGCCGCCCCCCGCGGGCAGGCGCGAGGCTGCGGTCCTGCTCCTCGCCGACCCCGCCCGCGAGGGTGCGCCGGTGCTCTTCGTCCGCCGCGCCGCCCACCTCCGGCAGCACGCCGGGCAGATCGGGCTCCCCGGCGGGTCGCGCGAGCCCGCCGACCGCGACGTCGTGGCCACCGCCCTGCGCGAGGCCGGGGAGGAGGTGGGTGTCGAGCCCGGCAACGTCGAGGTGCTGGGCACCCTGGCCCCGCGCCTCACCCACCGGTCGCAGCTCTGGCTCACCCCGGTGATCGGGGTGCAGCTCCATCCCTTCGCGGTGCGCGGCGACGGCTACGAGGTGGCGGAGTGGTTCTGGGTCCCGCTCGCCGAGCTGCGCCGGGCCCCGCACCGCGTCGAGCGCTGGGAGCGGTACGGGGAGCCCCCCCGCGACGTCCACCACTACCAGGCCGCCGGCCGCATCATCTGGGGCGTCACCGGCCAGATCCTCCACGACCTGTTTGAGCTTCTTGCGGCGGCCGGCTAGGCGGGGCACCCCGGGCGCCGTGCCCGGCCCTCGCGGCCTCGTCCGGGCCGCGAGCCGGTCAGCGGCGGGCCAGGAGGAAGGGGTTGGCGCGCGTCTCCTCGGCGATGCTGGTGGTGGACCCGTGACCGGGATGGACCACCGTCTCGGGGGTGAGGGGCAGGAGGCGGTCGCGGATCGAGGTGAGCAGGGTCTCCAGGGACCCGCCGGGGAGATCGGTGCGGCCCACGGCGTGACGCATCAGGGTGTCGCCCGTCAGCAGGTCGGCGCCGACCAGGAAGCAGACCGAGCCCGGGGTGTGACCGGGCGTGTGGATCACCGCGATCTCCAGCCCCTGCCAGGCGATCACCTGCCCCGGCGCCAGGTCCTCGTCGATCACCGCCGGCTCCGGCGGGGCGGGGAACCCCGGCAGCAGCCCGGCCGGGCCGAGCAGGGCACGGTCCGCCGGGTGCATGGCCGCGACGCAGCGGTGCGCGGCCTTCACCGCCGGGATCCCGACGACGTGGTCGGGGTGGCCGTGGCTCACCAGGATGCGGTCGCAGGCGAGCCCGGCGTCCTCGATCAGGCGCAGCGCGGCCACCGCCTGAAGCCCGGGGTCGACCACCAGGCAGCGATCGGTGTCGCGCCGGCGCAGCACGTAGCAGTTCTGATCGAAGAGCGGATCCACCACCGCCTGGAGCTGGACGAGGTCGCGAAGGCGCGTCCTGCGGGCGGCGCCAACCAGTGCTCTCACGGGCATCGGCGCGAGCATAGCGAACGGGGACCCTCGCCCTCCGGTTCGGACGGGCCGCGGTGCCCTGGCCACCCTTCGAACCGGCCCCCGCGGGTCGCAGCCGCTCAGCGCGCCGCCGCGATCCGGTCGATCTTGGCCGCGAGCACGAAGTCGTTGCGGCTCAGCCCTCCGATCGCATGGGTGGTGAGCTCGACGTCGAGATGGCCCCAGCCGAGATGCAGGTCGGGATGATGGTCCTCGGCCTGAGCGACCAGCGCGATCTCCACGGCGCACGCGGTGGCCCGGGCGAAGTCGGGAAAGCGCAGGGATCGCCGCAGCACCCTCCCCTCCCCCACCGACCAGCCGGGGTCCAGCTCGCGGCGCAGGGCGTCGATCTCCGCGACGTCCAGGGGGGGAGTGCCGGGACGGCACGCTCGGCAGCGCTCGGCGGCCAGCCCGCTCATCGCACGCGCTCCAGGGGAGCTTCCTCCAGGATGCGAACCCCGGCGCGGCGCATCTGCCGGAGCGCCTCCTCGCCGTCGCCCGGACGCACGTCCACCGCCCGTGCGGCGGCGGCCACCACCTCGGTGCGGAAGCCCTCGCGCAGCGCGTCGAGCGCGGTCGCGCGCACGCAGTAATCGGTTGCCAGGCCGCCGATCACGACCCTCTCCACGCCCCGGGAGCGCAGCAGCGCGGCCAGGTCGGTCCCGTCGAACCCGGAGTGGGCGTCGCGCCCGGGGTCGCGGCCCTTGCTCACGACCAGGTCCGCGATGGCGTCGATGGCGGGGTGGAGCGCGGCTCCGGGCGTCCCCGCCACGCAGTGCGCCGGCCAGGGACCCCCGCTCTCCCGGAAGCTCGCATGCCCGGGCGGATGCAGGTCCCGGGTGGCCACCACCAGGTCGGCCTCCTCCGCGAGGCGCACCAGCTCCCCCACCACGGCGTCACCGTCGGGCACGGCGAGCGACCCTCCGGGAAGGAAGTCGGCCTGCACGTCGACGGCGATGAGAGCCGTCCGCCGCCTCGGGGTCGTCTCCTCCTCCCCGGCGGGGGCGGCGCCGCGCAGCTCGCGGCCCAGGCGCACGAGGGCCTCGCTGCGACGCACCGGCCAGGCGCGGAAGCCGTCCAGCCGGCGCACCTCGGCGGGCAGCGCCTCACGCTCTTGGCGGCAGCGCTCGCGGATCGCGTCGAGAGCCGGCGGCGGCCCCAGCGGCCTGCCCCCGCGCATCACCGGCAGGAGCAGGGGCCGGCCCTCCACCGCCTCCCCGTCCAGGGCGATGACGTCGCCGTCCGGCGCCCGGTGGACCTGGTGCACGCCGGGGTCGGAGACCTTGGCGGAGCTCCACTTCATGACCGGCATCATGTCGCCGCCCGCCGTGCGCAGGGCGACCATCTTGTACACGCCGTTCAGGTGGGGGGCGTCCGCCGACGTCCCCAGCATGGTCCCGACGCCGAAGGAGTCGATGGGCGCGCCCTCGCGGACCAGGCGGTCGATGCGCCACTCGTCGAGATCCCCCGACGCGATGATGCGCGTGGCCCCCATCCCCGCCGCGTCGAGGAGGGAGCGCGCCTCGCGGCTCAGGCGGTCGAGGTCCCCCGAGTCCAGGCGCACCGCGGCGAGCGCGACCCTGGTGGCGCGCGACGCCGCGATCGCGTTCTCCACCCCCCTGCGGGTGTCGTACGTGTCGACGAGGAGTGCCGCCCGCTCCGGGGAGTCGGTGAGGAATCGCTCGAAGGCCGCCCGCTCCCCGCCCGGACCGAATCCGACCACGTACTGGTGCGCCATCGTCCCGGTGAGCGGGATCCCATAGCGGCGCCCCGCGGCCACGGTGGCGGTCCCGGCGCAGCCCGCGATGTAGGCGGCCCGCGCGACGCCCAGCCCGGCATCGATCCCGTGCAGGCGGCGCAGCGAGAAGTCCCACACCGGCCGTCCCCGTGCCGCCTCGACGATCCGGGCCGCCTTGCTCGCCACCATCACCTCGTGGTTCACGATGGCGAGCAGCGCCGACTCGAGGAGGGTCGCCTCGATGCGCCGCGCCGTCACCCGCAGCAGCGGCGCTCCGGCGCCCACCACCGTCCCCTCGGGGATGGCGTCCACCGCCCCCGTGAAGCGGAGCCCGCGCAGGTGGTCGAGGAAGCCGGGAGAGTACCCACCGCTCCGCTCCAGCCACTCCAGCGCGCCCGCGTCGAAGCGCAGGGCGGCGAGATGCTCCAGGGCGGGCTCGAGCCCCGCCGCGACGAGGTACGCGCGGTGGGGCGGCAGATCGCGGACCGAGAGCTCGAAGACGCACTCCCCGTCATCCCCGTGGCGCCAGAACGACTGGGCCATGGTGAGCAGGTACTCGTCGCAGAAGAGCGCGCGGCCGGCGTCCCCCTTCAGGGGCATGGGGTGCCTTCTCCGATTTTAGGTCAGCTTGACCTTATTGTACCAACCCGCCGCCCCCGCGTCACCGTCGCGGGCGGGCGCGAACGGCGCAGGGACCAGGCCGGCTGGCGGGACACGAACTCATAGAGGGTCGCCGGCCTGCCCAGGCCCCCCTTGGCCAGCTCGCCGGTGGCGCGCACCAGGCCGCTGCGCTCCAGCTCGCGCCGGAAGTTGCTCGGCTCGTGACGCACCCCGCTGATCGCCTCGAAGACCCGGCGGGCCTGGGGCATGGTGAAGCGCTCGGGGAGGAGGCCGACGCTGATGTTGGACCACCAGAGCTTGCCCCGGAGGCGCTCCACCCCGTCCGCGACGATGCGGCCGTGGTCCATCGCCAGGGAGGGCGGGTCGTCCACCGGCCACCAGCGCGCCTGGCTCTCGTCGGCGCGCAGCACCGCCGCGTCGATCAGGGCCAGGTAGGCGATGGTCGGGATCCAGCCGCGGGGGTCACGGTCGGGGTCGGCGTACGTCTGGAGCTGCTCCAGGTAGATGGCTCCGACCCCGGTCTTCTCGGTGAGCTTGCGCTGGGCCGTCTCGTCCGGACGCTCATCGCGGCTCATGAAGCCCCCGGGGAGCGCCCACGCTCCCACGTCGGGGGGGCCGCCCCGGCGCACCAGGAGGACGTGCAGGCGGCCGCCCAGGGGGGCGAGGACCACCGGGACCGCCGTCATCCCCGCGGGCGCCTCGAAGCCGGCCGAGTTGCGCGCGCTGATCGGCACGGGGAGGACGCTAGCAGAGCCCGGGACCAGGGGGTGACGCGGTGACGCCATCCGGAGCATGTGACGCGTCGGTGCGTTCTGACCATCCGCGCGGGCCGCCGTGCGCGGGCTGTTACCGTCCCGCCACAGCGGGCCACGTTGCGGCGGCTAACGTGACGCGCAGATGACGTACCTGGCAGGCCCGGAGATCGGAGGCGCCGCCGCCCTCGCGCGCACCGCGGCGACGCAGCGGCGGGTGCGGGCCGCGGTGGCCACCAGCCAGACGTTCCTCGTGATCCGCATCCTGAGCGTCCTCCTGCTGGTGAGCTTCCTGCCCTCGCGGCTGCCCACCCTCACGCTGCGGCTCGTCGCCGGCAGCGTGGCGACCGTGCCGCTGGACGGCGTGAGCAGCGGCGCCGCCCTGATGGTCATCGCCGCCATCTCCGCCGTCGAGCTGTACCTCGTCTACCGCCTCGCCGACGGCGCCCGCGCCGCTCGGCACGCCGTGCTGGCGATCGAGTCGCTGGCGATCCTCGCCACAGCGAGCGCGCTGGCCGTGGGCGCGACCGTCGCCGCCCTCCCGCTGGTCACCTCGGTTGGGGCCACCGGTCTCCTCCTCCTCAACCAGGTCCGGTGGTCCTTCCGGCTGAGCCCGGCCGATCGCGGTGCCCTCACCGGGCGCCGCCGCGGCGGGGTCTTCGCCGGGTACGCGGGCTCGCCGCTGGACACCCCCAAGCGCCCCCAGAGCGTCGAGTACACGGCGGGCCGGCGGCTCGGGGACTGATCCCGCCGGAGCCGGCCCGGCCCGCCGCGCCCGCGCCGCCCCCCGGCGCGGGGCCCGATGGCCGGGGGCCGGGCTTCGCGAGGACGTCCGAGGCTGGCATGATCGGCCGGTCGAGCCGGCGCCAGGGGATGAGGCGTGGACGCAGGTGATCGTGGGCCCAGCGGGGCCGCTCCGGAGGAGGCGCACCGCCACCTCCTCGAGCTGCTGCGCGGGATTCGCGACCTCGACGCCGCGCTCGGCGCCTGGCGTCCGGACTACGGAGGGCTTCCGGCGCGAGGGGCTCCCGACCCCGAGCCGCCGGCGGACCTCGCCAGGGCCCACCACCGCTACGCGGCGGGCCTGCGCTACTTCGCCGCCAACCCCGCCGTGCTGGAGGGCCTCGGGGACGCGGCTCGGGGGGACGTCGAGGCGGCGATGGCGGACGCCCGCGACCGCTGCGGAGGCCCCGCCATCCCGTTCGAGGACCTCATGCGAGGGCGCCCCGGGCGGGCGGCGGGCGGTGCCCCACCCTGGGAGGGACCGGAGCGAGGCGGCCGCGGCGAGCCGCCCGTCCCGGCGGCCCCGGGGGAGCCCGGGGAGGGGCGGCGCCCGCGCAGCGGTGTGGCCCTCTGGATCGGGGTCGCGGCCCTCCTGGTCGCCGCCCTGATCGTGACCGTCGTCCTGGTCGCGGCGCACGTCTTCCTCGGCACCGGGCCGACGGCCGCGCCGGGGGTCCCGACCGCGGCACCGGCGACGCTGCCGCCGGGCGCCGTCTCCACCGGCTCCCTGCCCGACGTCCTGGCACCGGCGCAGGCGTGCGCCGCCATCCCGTCCGGGCAGCTCGCGCCGGGCCTCGCCATCGCGGCGACGTCCACCGGCATCGGCACCGACCCGGCGACCGGATATTCCACGCCGTACATCGCCGTGACCCTCGCGAGCCCGGTGGGCGCGCAGACGCCCGCCTTCACCCTGGTGGCGGTGGTGCTCCCGTCCGGCGCGAGCCCACCCTCCTCCGGCCCCCCCATCGACCGGGCGGGCATCGTGCAGCTCATCGCCCGCTGGGACGGGGCCCACTGGTTCGCCGCGCTGCGAAGCTGGTCGGGATCGTCCTGGAGCGCGCCGGCGGACTCCGGCGTGCAGGGTGTGGACGTGACCCAGAGCGGCGCCACCCTCACCATCTACTGGCAGGGGCTCAACGACAGCGATCAGCTCGGCGAGATCGTGGCCGCCTCCGGGGGCTGTGCCACCCACGACCTCGACGCCGGCCTCACACCCACCACCCGTTACGCGGGCTAGCGGGGGCCGGCGGGAGCCGGCGCGGGAGGGTTCCCGTCGCCCCGGGCACGGCGGCCCGGCGGACGGTCCGGGTCAGACGGCGGGCTGGCTGCGGGCGCGCGGCGTCCAGGCCCATGCACCCCCCGGCCCCCGGAACAGCTCGAGCTCCTCGGCCGGACGCGCGCCGCTGAAGAGGAAGCCCTGTCCGCCCTGGCAGCCGAGCTCCCGGAGGATCGCCGCCTGGCCGGCGGTCTCCACCCCCTTGCCCACGCACAGCCAGCCGGCCGCCCGGACCCGGGCGACGGTGCCGGCCACGCGGGCGCGCCCCTCCGGGTCCCTCTCGATCTGGTCGAGGAGCCCCATGCGCAGCTTCACCATGCGGATGGGGAGGCGCCGCAGATCGTCGCTGAGCTCGCCGTCGCAGTCGTCGGCCACCAGGGTGACGCCGAGCGCCGCCAGGTCGCGGAGGATGCTGCGGGCCGAGAGGTGATCGCGGGCCAGGAGCGCGAAGGGGATCTCGAGGTCGAGGCGATCCGGGGGAAGCCCCGCCTCGGTGAGGATGCGCCCCACGCTCGGCACCAGGGTGGGCATGAAGTACTCCTGCGGCGAGAGGTTGACCGAGAGGGCCGGCGGGGTGACCCCGGGGCTCGCCCAGCGCGCGGCCTCGGCGGCCGCCTCGTGCAGGATGGTCTGCCCGATCCGCGTCATGAGCCCGCTGCGCTGCGCGGCCCCCACGAACGACCCGGCGTCGAAGAGACCCACCTGGGGACGCTGCCAGCGCATCAGCGCCTCCAGGGAGCTGAGCCCCCCATCCGCGAGCTCGACCACGGGTTGGTAGAAGACCCGGAACTCGTGGTTGTCGAGAGCGTGGCGCAGCGCGATCTCCGTCTGCCGCTGGGCGGTCACGCGCGCCTGCAGGCGGGGGTCCGCGAGCTCGTAGGCCGGGCGGCCCCGGCTCTGAGCGTGGACGAGGGCCGCCAGGGCGCTCTCCAGCAGCGGCGAGGAGGTGGCCGCGGCATCCTCCGCGCGGCGGCCCCGGATGGCGATCCCCACCGCCAGGGTGATCGGTGCGCTCTCCTCGCCGACGGCGACGGGCTGGCGGCAGGCGCGGAGCAGCCGGTCCGCCAAGGCGGCGATGGCCAGCTCGTCGGCGTCGCGGCGGACGATGAGGAGGTGGTGGTCCGGCGTGCGCGCCATGACGTCGCTGGGACGGAGCAGCGGGCGCACGAGCGCGGCGAGGGCCAGGAGCACGGCGTCGATGTCGCCACCCGCGTGGCGGGAGGCGACGGCGGCGAGGTTCTCCACCCCGACCGCGAGCAGCGCGAGCGGCCCGTCCGCCTGCGCGCTGACGAGGCCGTCGGCGAGCGACCCGGATGCCAGGACGTCCCCCACCGCCCGGGCCCGCGCGCGCCGTCCCGCGGCCTCGAGGACCGTCTCACCGATCGTCCTCCAGTCCTCGGCGAGGCTGGTGAGAGCGTCGGCGCCCGCGTGGCGGGCAACCTCGCGGCGAGCCTCGCCGCCCTGGTCGTCGAGGACCACCACGGCGACCTCGGGACAGCGCTCGCGGGTCGCGACGACGGCCCGGTGGAGGCCGGCCATGGCGAGGCCGCGCCGGCACAGCACCACCGCGCGCGCCCGGCGCAGGGGGGCGACGGCGCCGAGGTCCTCGATGCCGGTGACCTCGCGGACGCGCAGCAGGGTGCTCTCGGCGAGACGCTGGCGCAGAGCGGCCGAACCGGGGTCCTCGTCACGCACCACGATGATCTCGTCGTCGACGGGCGCGACCTCGTCGATGTTGGCCTGGGCCAGCTTGCCGATGAGGCCGGTCCCCGTCCCCCGGGATGCAGCCTTCCAGGTCATCCGCTTCCTCGTGGCGCGCCGCCGGGCATGGCGGACACGGTCGGTGCAGCGAGGCCAATCCTGCGCGGCTCCGGCTCGGCACGGCGTGGCCGTCAGCGCCGAGTGACAGGCATGTGTCACAGCGGTGTTGCCGCGGACCGTGGCGCCGACGCCGCGAGCGGTGCCCCGGCTCCGCGCGGGGCCCGCGGCCCGCGCGTTCGCCGACCTTCGGCCCTGGCGGAGCGGCCGGCGGCCTCGGACGATGGGGGCCAGCGGGCCGGAGCCCCCCGAGCCCGGGACGTCACCACGCAACGAGGTCGCACCGTGGCCCGTCTCTCCAAGCGGCGCCGGCAGGAGCCGGCCGGCCCTGACACCTCCCCCCCGGCGGCTGCGGCCGCCGGCCGTCCGCCGCGCCGGCGGCCGCAGCCTGCCCGGGTGGCCTCCCCCTGGTGGCAGTCGCCGTGGGCGTGGGGATCCGGCGTGCTCGCGCTCGTCGCCGTGGTCGTCGCCGCGATCATCGTCGGCGGCCTCGCCGGGGGCCCGGGCACCTCGACCGCCACCAGCCCGCCGCCGGCCTCCGTCCTGCGGGCGGTGACCGGCGTGAGCCCCGTCGTCTCGAGCAGCGTGGGCGCGGGGGGGATCCCGAACCCGCTGCAGCCGGCGCCGGGCTCGCCCTCGCCCCTCTCGGCGAGCAGGCCCGAGCTGGTCTTCGTGGGCGCGGACTCCTGCCCCTACTGCGCCGCCGAGCGCTGGGCCATGGTGGTGGCGCTGTCCCGCTTCGGCTCCTTCGAGCACCTCGGCGTCACCACCTCCAGCTCCACCGACGTCTACCCCAACACCCACACGTTCACCTTCTACGGCGCCACCTACACCAGCCCCTACGTGACCTTCACCGCCTTCGAGACCGCGGACCGCGCCGGCAATGCCCTGCAGACGCCGACGGCGCGGGTGCAGGAGCTCGTGACCACCTATGACCCGCCGTCGTCATCGTGCCCGTCGGGCGCCTGCATCCCCTTCCAGGACCTCGACAACCGCTACATCCTGCTGGGGAGCGCCGTGTCACCGCAGCTCCTCCACGGGATGACCTGGAAGGGAATCGCGGCGACCCTGGGCAACCCCCGGAGCCCGGTGGCGAAGGCGATCATCGGCGACGCCAACTGGATCACCGCGGGGGTGTGCCGGCTCACCGCGGACCGGCCCGCTTCGGCGTGCTCGGCGGCCCCGATCCCGGCCCTGGAGGGCCAGCTTGGCTCGACCTGAGCCGCGCACGGCGCGCGCAGCGGCCCGCCCGGCAGCGGCCCCGCGACCCCGTGCCGCCGCTCGCCGGACGGCGCCGGCGCGCTCGCTGAGCGCCTGGACGCTCATCGTCCTCGCGATCATCGGCCTGGGCCTCTCCGCCTACCTCACGACCCTTCACTACGAGGGCCTGGTGCCGCTCTGCACCCAGGGCGGGCCCGTCAACTGCGGCCGGGTCCTCACCAGCTCCTCCTCGCTGGTTCCCGGCACCGCGATCCCCGTGACCGTCCCCGGGATGCTGTGGTTCC
>JAJZNI010000070.1 GCA_021847925.1 bacterium | reverse complement strand
CGGGGGCCCCCGGTTGCGGGGTCCGGTCACGCCCGCGCGCCCTGCCGGCCTCGTGATGGGCCACCGAGGCCATCCACATCGCAGCGATCGCGATGATGAAGGCCGCGAGGACTCCGTACCCGTCGGCGACGACCGCAGCCAGACCCAGGGCCAGGGTGGCGGCGCCCAGGCCGCTGGTCACGGCGGTCCACCACCATCGCGCGCCGGCGGCGCCCGCCGACATCGGGCACAGCAGCACGGCGCTGATGAGCCCGATCGAGGCCATGGCGCGCGGTCACCGATGAAGCCGACGCTCCCCGGGCTCAGCAGGGCGCCCCAGACGGCAACGTCCGCACTGCGGCCGGCCCGCCCGCATGCGAGACTCCGGCCCGTGACGCCGGACGGGTTGCTCGGCTACTTCACCGCCTGCGCCGCCGTCGCGGGCAGCCTGGTCGGGCTCCTCTTCGTCGCGATCAGCATCCGCTACGAGCAGGTGCTGGGTGCCTCCGCGCCGGGCGCCAACCGGGCGGTGGCCGCGGCCGGGTTCACCGCCCTGACCAACGCGCTGCTCCTCTCCCTGTTCGCGCTGATGCCCGGGGTCAACCTGGGCGTCCCCGGCGCGGTCCTCGCCGCCGGGTCCCTGTGGTCCACGCTGCGCACCCACCTCGGCTGGACCGGTCGCAGGGACACGTCGTTGCGGCTCTTCGCCCTGTCCCTTCTCCTGTACCTCTTCGAGCTGGTGGTGGCGGTCGTGCTGATCGGCCGGCCGGGGGACGCGGCGCTCGTGTACAACCTCGGCTACTTCGTGTTCGGCGCCCTGGCTGCCGCCCTGACCCGTTCGTGGCAGCTGCTGCAGCCGTCGCGCGAGCCGGGTCCGGGCACGGTGCCGGACGAACCCGCCGACGAGGATCCGGCAGCCGGCCGGCGCGCGCCCGGGACCGCCTCACGCCGGGAGGGCGGACCCGGCCGCGGCGCGGCGGCCTGAGGGGTCGCGTCTGCGGCCTCCGGCTCAGGGAGCGGGCTGGACCCGGAGGGCGGCCCCGAACCACTCGTACGCGGGGGTGAGGGGCGGCCGTGCCGGCCATCCGTTGAGGATGGCGGCGAGCTGCCAGTACCGCTCGACGCGTCGGTCGCCGAAGCGGTCGATCTGAGCAGCCAGCTCACCCCGGTAGGCGGCGGTGTCCTCGCGGCCTGCGGCCTCGGCGAAGAGCCCGGCGAGGGTGTCCACCGTTTCCCTTGCGGCCGGGTCACCCGGGGCCACACCCGCGGTCACCGCCGCGCCTGCGCGCTCCGCGAGCGCCTGTCCGGGGGCCCGGCGCGCCTTCAGGTCGGTCGTGGCGCCGGACGCCCGCTGCTGCGCCCCCTCGGTCACCATCTCGCGGATTCGGGCCCGGAACGCGGGGTCCTGCACCAGGGCGGCGAGCTCGACCCAGGCGTCGATCTGCGCGTCGCTCGGTTCGTCCGGAAGCCCCGGAGCCGCGGAACGCCACTTCTCGGCGACGGGGTCCGGCGCGGGCTCGCCGAACATCTCGTCCAGGAAGTCCTCGATGATCCGGCGCGATTCACCGGCGGATGCTCGGGCGAGTCTGGTCATGCGCTGTACCTCCTCGGTGCCGGAGGTGCCGCGGGCGATGGCCCGAAGGACGGCCCGGCGCAGGGTGAGCTGGCGGATGTGAGCGTCGACGGCGTCGGCGTGGGCCCGGGCGACCTCCGCCAGGGTGAGCGGACGCTGGACCACGCGGCGGACGCTGGCGAGGTCGAGGCCCAGCTCGCGCAGGGCGCGCACCAGCTCGAGCCGGGCGATCCCCGCTGCGTCGTAGCGCCGGTAGCGCCCGTCGCTCCGGCTCACCTCGGGGACGAGGCCGATGTCGGAGTAGTAGCGGATGGTGCGGACGGAGAGGCCCGTGAGCCGGGCCGCGTCACCGATCGAGAGGTCCATCACATCAGCGTGAGATCTCCAGCCACCGGAGAGTCAAGGGGCCGTGGCCGCCGGGGCTGACCCACATTCGCCACATCTCGCGTCGTACGGAATGACCGCGTCACACGGCGCGGGATGGAAGGGCTCCGCGCCACGGCGCACCCGCAGGCTCCCGAGCCCTGCCGTCCGGGAGGCCGCCGTGCCCCGTCCGTCGCAGGGTCACGCCGGTGGCGGGGTCCTCCCGGTCTCGCGCTCCAGAGGGACAGGCCGGCCGCCGGACGGTGACGCCGCGGCGAGGTAGCGCCTCAGCGCCACCAGCGTCCAGACCGCCTCCACGACCCCGAAGGGCCATGTTCCGGCCAGGAAACCGTACGCGGACGACAGCGCGCAGCCGAGGGCGAAGGCCGCGATGAGGTGCCGGCTCCGCTGCTCGAGCGCGTAGGTGACGAGCATGAGGCTCACCGAGCACACCCCGAAGAGGGTGATCGCCATCAGCGTCGCGGTCCGTGCCCTGCCGGCGCGTGGGGGCCGGCGCGGGGCGTGACCGGCGCCGCACCGGCGGCGGTGGAGGCGTCCGACGCCGGCGGGGTCGCGGCGCTCACGGGTGCCCACCCGATTCGTGCCCGGCGTGGCTCTCCGGCTCGAGCTGGATGGTGCAGTGCTCCACGTCGAAGTGCCCCTCGAGGCAGCGCTGGAGCTGGTCGAGCAGCCCGCCGCTGCAGGAACCCGCCAGCGCGCCGTCGTCGGCCACCACGTGCACGGAGAGGACCGGCAGGCCCGACGTGAGGGTCCATGCGTGCAGGTCGTGGACGCCGCGCACCCCCGGCGTGGCCTGCATGTGACGGCGCACCTCGGTCAGGTCCACCCCGGCGGGGGACGCCTCCAGGAGGACGCGCCCCGCGTCGCGCAGCAACCTCCAGGCGGCGTGAACCATGAGGCCGGCGACCAGGAGGGAGGCCGCGGCGTCCGCCCGGGTCTGCCCGCTGAGGAGGATGATCACCCCGGCAACCGCGGTGCCGCCGAACGCGTACAGGTCGGTGAGGACGTGCCGGAAGACGCCCTCGACGTTGAGGGACCGGCGGTCGGCCCCGGCCAGCACCCGGGTCGCGGCGACGTTGACAGCCACGCCGGCAGCGGCCACGGTGAGCATGTCGAGACCCGCGACGGCCGGCGGGGAGACGAGCCTCTGCACCGCCGTGGCAACGATCAGAGCGGCCATCACGAGCAGGGTGATGCCGTTGCCCGCCGCCGACAGGATCTCGGCGCGCTTCAGCCCGTAGGTCCAGGGGCCGGATGCCGGCCGGCGGGCGAGGCGCATCGCCGCCATCGCCGCGGCGATCGCGCCCGCGTCGGTGAGCATGTGCGCCGCATCGGCCAGCAGGGCGAGGGAGCCGGAGACCGCGGCGACCACCACCTCGGCCGCCATGAACGCGACGATGAGGGCGAGCGCCGCCGTCATCCGGCGGGCGTCGGTGCGTGGGTCCGCCTCAGGGTGGCCCCCCGGAGCCGGGCGCCGCGATGTCGTGGTCACGCGGAGCGGGACTCGCGCCCGGGGTTGGCGATGGCGCGCGCATGGCCCACATGGGCCAGGGCGACGTCGAGCAGCAGCCTCACATGGGCATCGGCGATCCGGTAGAGGACCATCCGCCCGCGGCGGCGCGCCTGGACCACGCGATGCGCGCGCAGCAGGCGAAGATGGTGGGAGGTGGCGGAATCGCTGGCCCCGGCGACCGCGGCGAGGTCGCCCACGCATCTCTCTCCCTCGCGGAGCGCGGCCAGCAGGCGCAGGCGCCCCGGATCCGAGAGGAGCCCGAAGACGCTGGCCAGCTCCGCGAGATCCTCCGGTACCGGTGGCGGCTTCGCATCCTCCGGGGCGGGTGAATGGTCATCTGAACGCATGATCATATGTGCATGATAGGCGTGGCGCCGCCCGGAGGGTGCGCACGGGGCCGGTGCGCAGGCGGCGTGCCCCCGGCAGCGTCGGGTCCCTCCGGGCCGTCCCCCCACCCGAGGAACCGAGGGGATGGCGCTCGCGGCCGGCGCGCGGGCGTGGCCGTGGGAAGGGGGATGGGTGAGACCCATCCCCCTCCCCGGAGGGGCCGCTCAGAAGCCGAAGCCGGTGATCAGCCCGGTCATGTTGGGCGTGCCGATGCCGGTGGCCTCGTCGTAGCCGACGGTTGTCGGGTAGTAGCCGTTGTTGGTGCTCGGCTGGTGGAAGCCGGTGATGTCATGGAAGTCGGTGAGGTAGCTCAGGGGGCTGTTGTAGAGCGCGTAGAGAAGGTAGTTGGCGTTCCCGGAGCGGCGATGGTGGTAGGCGTCCCGGTCGGTGAAGATCGCCGCCCAGAGCGGAGCCGAGAGGCTGGTGCCTCCGATGTGGAACCAGCCCGGAGCGCCGGGCGTGGGGGGACTGATCGTCCGGCAGGCGCTGGTGTAGTCGCTCCCCAGTGGGTTCGGTGAGACGTAGGCCGACCCCGTGCAGTACTCGGCATAGCCCGTGAGCGGATCCGCGTTGGCCGAGATGTCGGGCTCCTCCCGGCACGGCTGGCCCTGTCCCGCCAGGGCGCAGTTGCTCGGCCCCCTCACCGTGTAGGGGTTGATCACCCCCGGCCCGCGCTGATATGCGGGCATGGGCCAGAAGATGCTGTGGCCGCCTCCGCCCGCGCCGTAGGTTCCGCAGTTGGCGATGCCGGTCGAGGACGCCGTGCTCGACTGGTTGCCGCTGCAGACGTCGAGGGTGTTCCAGACCGCCTCGACGCCCTGCGGGTAGCGGGGGTGGGGACTGCTGCCCGGGTCGAAGCTCTCGAAGGATGTCCCGCCGACGCTGGTCACCCAGGGCTGGCTGGCCGGGTCCAGGGCCTGCAGAGGAGCGTAGTCGCTGAAGGTGCCGTCGCGGATGCACTCGAACGCTCCCGTGTCACCCGCGGAGGCGAACATGCTCTGGCCCTGCGCCGCCATCTGCTCGAAGATGAGGTTCTCGGCCTCGGCGTAGCCCAGTCCGGCGTCCGGCTCGCAGATCGCCCAGCTGGAGCTGATGGACGAGGCGATGTCCTGGTTGGCGATGGCCGCGTACTCGTCGAGCTCGGTCTGACCGGTGAAGTCGTTGGGCGCGTTGTAGACGAGGACGGTGCTGTCCGGGGCCACGCTCAGGTCCATCTCGATGTCCGCCTCGACCTCGATGTCACCGCCGTAGCCGTAGAGGCACGTGTCCCCGGTCGGGCACTGCGAGGTGTTGCTGGCCAGAGGTCCGCCGTCCACGTTGATGTTCACGAGCCGCGCGTGGTAGCGGGGACCGTAGAAGGTCTGCGTCCAGTGCGCGATGTCCTGCTGGTTGTAGGCGGAGAGCTCGAACACCGCCACCGTGCTCCCGGCGCCCCTGGCCTGCGGTCCCGCGTTGGGCGCGTGGTAGATGCTGTTGGTCTGCGCGGGGGTCAGGCCGCTGCAGCCGGGCCCCCCACCGTAGCCGTTGAACGGCTGGCCCGGGGCGGTGATCGCCTCGAGCTGCGCCAGCGTGGTCGGGTACGGGACCTCACAGCTTGGCTGGGGGCGTCCCGGGGGCGTGCTGCCACTCCCGGGGCCTCCGGGTCCCGGGGGGGCCTGACCCACGGTCCGGGCCCCGGGTTGCGCGTTGGATTGCAGCCTCACGGTGTTGGTCAGGCCGACGACTCCCAGCACGTCGGTGGCGAGGGAGCTCGGCAGCCAGGCTGTCGCGGAGTTGGAGTAGAAGTCCACCCCGCCCGCGCTCCGGTAGCTGTCGATGCGGGTCGCGAAGGCCGCCTCGATCTGCGTGGTGGTCCCGATGGCCCTGAGCAGGAAGGGCGACGAGGTTGCCTGCACGGACAGCCCCCTGCTCTCCAGGTACCCGCTCACGGAGGCCGCCGTGCTCGCCGCCGGGGCGAACTCCCTCTGGAACTGTCCCGCGGCCAGCCAGTCGCCGTACTGCCCGCTGCCCGGCGTGTAGAGGGCGGTGAGCAGGCTGCTGAGCCCGGCCGCGTCGCCGGGCTGGAGGACCACCTCGACGCTCATCCGCGAACTCTGGTAGGGGCCCAGCGGGGTGGCGGTGGTGGGCAGGTAGCTGTCCGGCAGGGCCGTCATCCCCGTGCCGGCGGCGCTCACCCCGACGGCGCCGACGGCCGTGCCGGCCAGCCCGATCGCCGCCATGGCGACGCCGGCTCTCAGCCGAATGAATCGCTGCATCGTTGCCCTCCTGCGATTCTCGTCCTGCCCAGCGGGCCGCGGGTCACCGCCGACGGCGCGGGCGTGGGCGATCGAAATCTAGGTCCGCGGGGCGCGCCCGTCAAGCGCCCGGGCTGCTGCGGAGCGCCGCGTGCAGGAAGCCGACGACCTCCGGGGCCGCGAGCAGGAGGCGGTCCATGGCAGCGTGATCCGCATCGGGGATGATCAGGAGGTCCGTGCCCGGGGGGGCGGCTCGGTGCAGCGCGTGAGCGTCGGAGACGGGGACCACGGAGTCGGCGGCCCCATGCACCAGCAGCACCGGCGCGCCCAGCCGTGAGATGGTCGCCGTGGGGGCGAACTCCGCAAAGCGGATGCCCATCGCGCTCTCGATCTCGTGGAGCACGATCCGGCGCGCGAGCCGGGGCATCCCGCGCCGGCGCATCGCCCTGTCCATGTGGGCGGCGGGGTCCGCCATCGAGGAGATGCTGACCACGGCGGCGATGCTCGGGTCGCGGGCGGCGACGAGCAGGCACGCGCCCGCGCCGGCCGAGTGCCCGACCAGCGCCACGCGCGCGGGATCCACCCGCGGGTCGGCGCGCAGCCGGCGGAGGGCTCGCTCGACGTCGTCCGCGAAGCCGGGCATGGAGCTGAAGCCCGCATCGTCGCTGCGTCCGTGCCCCATGGCGTCGAGCAGGAGGACGTGGAGGCCTGCGGCGTGCAGCGGTGCGGCCGCCGGCAGCATGGAGCTGGCGTTCCCGCTCCAGCCGTGGAGCACCAGCGCGGCCGGCCGGCGGCCCGGGCCGGAGACCGGCACCAACCAGGCGCGCAGCCGGCCCGCCGCGCCGCGGATGGTCACGTCCTCCGCCTCCAGTCCCAGCGCGGCCGGAGACGCGCCGGCGGGACGGCGGGGGGGACGGGAGGCGCGGATCAGGGCCGCGCGAAGACCGCGGCGGATCGCGATCCCGGCGAGGACGAGCCCCACGGCCCAGATGGGGACCTGGCGGAGGGCCGGCTGCGGCGCGGGGCCCGCGCCCCGAGGATCGGGCAGTGGAGCTCGGGTCGAGGTGGGGTGGGGTCGCGGACCACCCCACCTCGGCGGCCGGCGGGGCAACGCTACTTCTTGGTCTCCCAGAAGATGGTGTCGATCTCGCCGATCAGGTCCAGAAGCTTCTGTCCCTGCGCCGGATCCTGCGACCTCTTGGCGAGGCCCGCCTCCTTGGTGGCCTTCCAGAAGAGGTCGTGGAGCTCGGGGTGCTTCTCCTTGTGCTCGGGCTTGAAGTAGTCGGTCCACAGCACCCACAGGTGCTCCTTCACGAGGTTGGCGCGCTGCTCCTTGATGGACAGGCAGCGTGCCCGGTACTCATCGACGGTCTCGCTCGCCGACTTCACCTTCTCGGCGTTCTGGTAGCGCTCCTGGATGGCCTTGACCGACTGGGCCTCGATGCGGGCCTGGGCCGGGTCGTAGACACCGCAGGGCAGGTCGCAGTGGGCGTGCACCCGAGTGGGGGTGGAAACCCGGTCGAGGGCGGACAGCGCGAGGTCGACGATGGACATGGCACGGTCTCCTACCTGCTGGGTTGAACCGTCAGTGCTGATCACCCTATGATCCCCGAAAGGGTGACCTGGGCGCTTGTGGCCCGCCGTCTGAGCGTGGCATGCGTGGTCGGGTGCGCGCTGCTGGGCACCCTTCGCATCGCGGGTGTCCGCCGGCTGGTGGTCGAGGGGTCCTCGATGACGCCCACGCTGATGCCCGGCGATCGCCTGCTGGTGGTGCGACCCCTTCGCCTGAGGCCGGGCGATCTGGTGGCGGTGCCCGACCCGCGCCACGGAGGTCGCCTCCTGGTCAAACGAATCATGACCATCGCGGACGGCCGGGTGGAGCTGCGCGGCGACAATCCCGGCGCGAGCACGGACAGCCGTGACTTCGGGGCGGTCCCCACCCGGCGGGTGCTGGCACGGGTGGTGCGGCGCTATGCCCCCTCCCACCGTCGCGGCCGTCCGGTCTGAGGCCCGGCGCCCCGGGCGACGTGGCGGACGCCGGCGGAGCCGGCCGGGGCTCAGACTGGGCAGGTGAGCGCTCCTCCCGTCCTCGTCATCGGCGGCGGTGTCATCGGGCTGACGAGCGCCATCCGCCTTCTGGAGGCGGGCCGGCGGGTGGTCGTCGCCAGCGACCTCCCGCACGCCGCCACCACCTCGGCCGTCGCCGCCGGGGCCTGGTTCCCCCATGCCGTCGGGAGCGACGAGCGCGTCCTCGCCTGGGGGGCGGACACGTTCACCGCCCTGGCCGCCGAGGCGGCCGGGCCGGAGGCGCCGGTGGTGATGCGCGACACGCTGATGCTCTACCACGCCGACCCCGGGCCGCAGTGGTGGGCCGCCGCGATCCCGGGCGGGGTGCGCAGCGCGGAGCCGTCCGTCCTCCCCGGCGGCTACTCCCACGGGCTGCGCTTCACCGCTCCGCAGGCGCTGATGCCCCAGTACCTCCCCCGCCTGGAGGAGCGCGTGCGCGACCTGGGCGGCGAGATCGTCCGGCGCCACATCGCGTCGCTCGACGCCGCCTGCGCCGAGGTCCCGCTGGTGGTCAACTGCTCGGGCCTCGGCGCGGCCCGCCTTGCCGGGGATGCCTCCCTCGTCCCGATCCGCGGGCAGATCGTCCGGGTCGCCAATCCCGGGCTCACGCGGTCGCTGCGCGACGAGCACCACCCCCTGGGCCGCGCGTACGTCCATCCCCGCCGCGATGACTGCATCCTGGGCGGGACCGCGGAGGCGGGATCCTGGGACCTGGAGCCGGATCCGGAGATCGCGGCGAGCATCCTGCGCCGCTGCGGCGACCTGGCCCCGGAGCTGGAGCGCGCCGCCGTGCTCGAGCACCGCGTTGGCCTGCGTCCGGGGCGGCCGCTCGTCCGTCTCGAGAGCGAGAGACATGGGGCGTCCGGGGCAACGCTGATCCACAACTACGGGCACGGCGGCGCCGGCGTGACGCTCTCGTGGGGGTGTGCGTCCGAGGTCGTCCGCCTCGCCACGGCCGGCTCGGAGCGCTGATCGCCGCACCTCGCGGCGCGCGCCGCCGGCGGCGCCGCGCGGCCCTTCCGGGAGCCGGTGATAACCTCCGTCGGGTCGTGAAAATCGCGGTGTACGGCGCGGGGGCGGTCGGAGCCTACTTCGGCGGACGCCTCGCCGCGGCCGGCGCGCGCGTCCACCTGATCGCGCGGGGCGCGCACCTGGCGGCGCTGACGAGGTCCGGGCTCACGGTCCGCAGCGCGGCGGGGGACCTCCACCTGGCCCTGCCGGCGACGGAGTCTCCGGCGGAGATCGGTGCCTGCGACCTCGTCCTGTTCTGCGTCAAGTCATATGACACCGCCACCGCGGCCGCCCGGCTGGGGCCGCTGCTCGGCCCGACGTCCCTGGTGCTCTCACTGCAGAACGGTGTGGACAACGAGGACGTCATCGCGCGTGAGGTGGGATCGGGTCGCGTCCTTGGCGGCGCTGCGTACATCTTCGCGTCCATCACCGAGCCGGGGGTGATCACGGACACGGGAGGCCGGGCGCGGATCGTCTTCGGAGCGTGGGACCGTTCCCCGCCCGCGCGCCTTCACGACGTGCTGGACTGGTTTCAGCGGGCGCGGGTGGAGGCCCGCCTCTCCGACGACATCCGATCCGACCTCTGGCACAAGTTCGCGTTCATCTGCGCGCAGGCCGGCATGACCGCGACGGCGAGGCTGCCGATCGGCCGCATCCGCTCCGAGCCGGAGTCCTGGGGGATGTTCCGGAGGATCCTCGAGGAGGTCTGCGCGGTCGCCGCCGCGCTGGGGCTGGGCATCCCCAGCGACGCCGTGGAGAGGCACCTGAGCCTCGCGCAACGGCTGGCGCCGCACAGCCGGTCCTCCCTCTACGATGATCTCGCCGCCGGCCGGCGCCTGGAGCTCGAGGCGCTGCACGGGACCGTGGTGCGGCTGGCCCGCGAACACGGCGTGAGGGTCCCCGCGTGCGAGGCCGTGTACGCGATCCTCAAGCCCAGCGCCCTGCCGCGTTCGGAGGGTGAGGCGGCTGCGATCCTGCCCGGCTGAGCGTCGGAGGGGCCTCTCGCTGTCAAGGCGCACGGGAGAGATCGGCCGCTGCGCCCGCTGACCCTCGCCTTTGGCCGGAGCACGCCGGGTGTCGTCGTTGCTCCGGTTGGCCGGGACCGTCGGGGGAATCGCGATCCTTGCGCTGCTCGCGTGGCCCCTGCGGTCGGATTCGTGCCCGAGCGGTCCGCACGATGAAGCCGGTTGTCCACCTTTGCAGCCGTGGCGCCGCATCATGCGGGCATGCGCGCTCGGGCGGGCGAGGGCCCGCTGCGCGAGTGGCGGCGCGTGGTCCTGCAGCTATACTGCCCCGGGTGGGCAGGGGGGCGTGGCACCGCACGCCACGTCGCGACGCGGATTCCCCGAGGTTGACACGGACAGATGACGGGTGACCCTGGGCCATCGCGAGTTACCGGAGCCGGAGCCACGCATCCGACGTCGCGCGCGCGCCGCAACGCGAAGACACCGATCGCCCGCGCCGTGGTTCGCCTGGTCACGCCCGGCACCCTCCTCGAAGAGGGGCTGCTGGAGGCGACGCGGGCCAATCTTTTGCTGGCGCTCGCAATGGGCGGCGAAAATTTCGGCGCCGCCTGGCTCGATATCTCGACCGGCGAGTTTCACACCGCCCTCGTTCCCCCGGCCGAACTT